>NZ_JBFJTF010000052.1:0-14627 GCF_041625615.1 Immundisolibacter sp.
CGCTCGGCGCCGCGTGCGTCAGGCGTTCTCGGCCGTTTCGCTGGCCGGCGCCGGCTCGCGGTAGCCGCAGGCCTTATCGGGACACACGTGCTCCACGCCGCGACGCTTGGTGGTCTTCACGGTGAGGATCGGGTGCGCGCACTTCGGGCACGGCTGGGGCAGCGGCGGATCCCACACGGCGTATTTGCAGTCCGGATAGCGACTGCAGGAATAGAACAGCTTGCCGTAGCGCGACTTGCGTTCCATCAACGTGCCCTGTTTGCACTCCGGACAGCCGACGCCGGTGTCCTTGGGCTTGTTCAACGGCTCCACATGCTTGCAGGTGGGATAGTTCACGCAGCCGATGAAACGCCCGTAGCGGCCCCGCTTGTAGGCAAGATCGCCACCGCATTCGGGACACTTGCGATCCAGCAGCTCCGGGGGCGGCTCGGGCTCGCCCGTGCTCGGCTTGAGGTCGCGCGTGTACTTGCATTCCGGGTAGCCGGTACAGCCGACGAAGTTGCCCCGCTTGCCGAGCCGGATGGCCAGCGGCTTGCCACACTCCGGGCAGGCCTCGTCGAGCTGTTGCTGGGTGACGTCGCGTCGCGCCACCGAGGTTTCGGTCTGCACCACGCGTTCGTGAAACGACTGCCAGAAGCGTTCGAGCACCGGCACCCATTCCGTCTCGCCACGTGAGACGGCATCGAGCTCGTCTTCCAGCCGGGCAGTGAAGTCGTAATCCACGTACTGGGTGAAGAACTCGGTCAGGAAGCGGCTGACCACACGTCCGACATCGGTCGGCACGAAACGCTTGCCGTCCAGCTGCACATACTCGCGCTGCTGCAGGGTGCTGATGATGCTGGCGTAGGTCGACGGGCGCCCGATGCCGAACTCTTCCAGCGCCTTGATCAGGCTGGCCTCGTTGTAACGCGGCGGCGGCTCGGTGAAATGCTGGTTAGCCTCCAGCGCACGCAGCGCCACCTGCTCGCCCTCGCTCAACGGCGGCAGCGTCGCCTCGCGGTCGTTCTCGTCGCCTTCCTCGCGGTTGTCGTAGACGGCCAGGAAGCCGGGCTCGCGCACGGTCGAGCCGCTGGCGCGCAGCAAGGTCTGCGGCTGTCCCGCCGGGCACATGTCGACCGATACGGTATCGATCAGTGCCGGATTCATCTGACTGGCGACGGCGCGGTTCCAGATGAGCGTGTACAGCTTGAGCTGCTCGGCGCTCAAGTGCCCGCGCAGTGTGTCTGGGGTGCGGGCGGCCGAGCTCGGACGGATTGCCTCGTGCGCTTCCTGGGCGTTCTTGCTCTTGGCCTTGAACACGTTGGGCGAATCCGGCAGCGTGCCGCCACCGAAGCGCTGCGTGATCACCTCGCGGATTTCCACCACCGCTTCCTGCGCCAGGCTGGTCGAATCGGTACGCATGTAGGTGATCAGACCCACCGGGCCGCCGCCGACGTCGATGCCCTCATACAGTTGCTGGGCAATGCGCATCGTGCGTTGGGCGGTAAAGCCAAACCGCTTGGAGGCTTCCTGCTGCAGCGTGGAGGTGATGAACGGCGGCGCCGGGCGCCGCTTGCGTGAGCGGCGCGTGACACCGGCGACCGTGAGCTGGCCGTTGGCCTGCTCGATCACGGTGTCGCGCACGCGCATGGCGTGCGCGCTGTCGACGATGCTGAACTGCTCGACCTTGTCGCCTTCGAACTGGGTCAGCTTGGCCGCGAAGGTGGCCTTTTCCTTGCCGGCCATGGCGTCGAGCGTCCAGTACTCGCGCGGCTGGAACGCCTCGATTTCGTCTTCGCGTTCGCAGATCAGCCGCAGCGCGGGGCTCTGTACCCGCCCCGCTGACAGACCGCGGCGGATTTTCTTCCACAGCAGCGGCGAAATGTTGAAGCCGACCAGGTAGTCGAGCGCCCGGCGTGCCTGCTGGGCGTTGACCAGGTCCATGGAGATGTCGCCGGGGTGTTCGACGGCATCCTGGATGGCGCGCTGGGTGATTTCGTGGAACACCACGCGTCGTACGGGCTTGTCATCCAGCACCTTGCGCTGGCGCAGCAGCTCGGCCAGGTGCCAGGCAATGGCCTCGCCCTCGCGATCCGGGTCGGTTGCCAGCAACAGCTGGTCGGCGTTGCGCATCGCCTTGGCGATGGCGTCGACGTGCCGGTTGTTGCGGTCGATGCCCTCGTAGCGCATCGCGAAGCGCTCGTCCGGGCGCACGGCGCCCTCTTTGGCCACCAGGTCGCGGACGTGTCCGTACGAAGCCAGCACTTCGTAGCCGCTTCCGAGGTACTTCTTGATGGTTTTCGCCTTCGCCGGGGATTCGACGACGACGACGGTGCTGTTGTTTTGACTCATGGCAAGGGCTTGCGCCTGCCTGAAGCGGCGCGCAGGGTTCTCTTCTTTACTTAAGGTATATCTGAGCGGCCGCCGTGAGGCGGTCGCTGCGTGTTGGCCGCTACTGTAGGCGCCGCATCGCCTCGGGCTGGGCGAGTTCTTCCATGTAGGCGTACAGATGCGCCGAGCCGGGCCGGTTGTAGAGCACCATCATGGTGATCCACTTGATGTCCTCGAGGTCAATGGCGTCCACATCGAGTGCCATCGCACGATCCATGACCCGCTCGAGCGATGGCTTGTCGATCATCGGGTTCTGCGCCAGTGTCATCAGGAACCCTTGCGCCTCCAGGCTGAGCCGGTACTGTTCGGTCGGCGAGAACGTCCGCAACGCCCGATCACTCCATGTCGGGCAGTCGTCGGCGTCGGCATCCGCGTCCTCGGCCAAGCTCTGCAGCCAGTCGAAGGCGTGGTCGATCTGTCCTTCCGCAAAACCCATGCTGGTCAGCTGGCCGGTCAGTTCATCGCGATCCTCGTCGTCCAGCGCGCCTTCCTCACTGCAGCTATCCAGCAGGAACATCAACACGTCGAGAACGGATTCCTTCATCGATACCCTCAGCGCGCCTGGCGGGGGCCGCGACGGCCATACAGCCCTCCCGGCAGGGCCGTCACCAGGCCGTCCAATTGCAGCGTCAACAGCATGGTGGAAACTTCCTCTACCGTCAATCCGGTGCGTTGCACAAGCAGATCGAGGCTGGCCGGAGCGTCGCCCAGGTTGGCCAGCACCGGATCCGGTTCCGCGCCGCAGGCCGAAGGCGCGGCGTGTACCGTGTGACCACCCGGCAGCGGCGGGAGTTCCACGAGAATGTCGGCCACGGACTCCACCAGCTTGGCGCCTTCACGGATCAGGGCATGACAGCCGCGCGTCAGTGGGTTGTGGATGCCGCCAGGCACGGCGAAGACCTCGCGCCCTTGATCAGCTGCCAGGCGGGCTGTGATCAGCGAGCCACTGCGGGCGCCCGCCTCGACCACCAGGACGCCAAGTGACAGGCCGCTGATAATCCGGTTCCGGCGTGGAAAATTGAACCCGCGCGGCGGAGTCCCCACCGGTTGCTCGCTGATCAGCGAGCCGGTCGACCCAATGGTCTGGGCCAGTTCCTGATGCTGGCGTGGGTATATCCGGTCCGGTCCGGTGCCAAGAACGGCGATGGTGGCGCCGCCGCCGGCCAGCGCGCCGCGATGGGCGGACGCGTCAATGCCTTCGGCCAGGCCGCTGGTTACCGTCAGCCCGGCTTCAGCCAGCGCGGCGGCCAACATGTATGCGGTGTCGCGGCCCACCGGCGTGGCGTTACGGCTGCCGACGATCGCAAGTTGCGGGCCATCGAGTAACGCGACGTCACCCTGCACCAGCACCGCAGGCGGCGGGTCCGGGATCTGCGCGAGCCGGGACGGGTAACCGGGTCGGTCCAGAAACACCACCTGCCGCTGCGGTCCCTGCTGCAACCAGGCAAGGTCGTCGACGGGTGGGTTGGCGGCGGCAGACTGGACTGCCCGGACCAGGCGACGGTTGCCGCCAAGACACTCCAGCAGGTGTGTCGATGGCGCGCACAACACCGCCTGGGCATCGCCGAACGTCGCCAGCAGACGCCGCCAGCCAACGGCACCCAGCCCTGGCGTGCGTGCCAGGGTCAGGTGCGCGGCGTCCGGTGTCAGGGTGTTACCACCTCGTCCAGGGTATGCATGGGACCGGTGGCGTTCATGACCAGGGCGTAGCTGACGCGCTCGAACAGTCGAAACACCATCACCGTGCCGGCCGGATCCGACGGCGGCTGGATGCGCTCGCGGGTCACCGGGTCGTTGATGGGCTGCGGCACCTGGCGCACCTGCAGCACATGGCCAAGCTCGATGCCGTCACGCTGGCCGCGATTGAGCACCACGACGCTGTGCTGGCCGATCTGCGAGACGCCGTCGACCACACCGATGATCTGTCCCTTGACGGCATCGTCCGGTGCCCGTGGCGCATAGAAGGCCTGCAGCGGTCGGTCGTCGGTCGGTATCAGTATGTCGCCAGCCAGCACCTCGCGGCGGGCTTTCGCGACGTCCAGCGTGGCCGGGTCGCCGGCACGCTGAACGACCGCCTGGCCGATGTAGAGGGCGTTGTAGCCGAGCGCTTCCCCGGTTTCAGGGTCCGTGTAGGCCGGGCCGATGCGGAAGATGTCGAACGATTTGCCGGGTTCTGCATCCACCTGACGTCCGTAGATGCGGTCGCCCTGCCCGGCCGCCAGGTGCTCGTCGGCGGCCGCAGCCACATAGGCGAAATCGCCTGGCTGATTGCTGCGCAGCACCACGGCTTCTTCAAGAAACGCCTGCACGTGACGCAGCGGGATCGGCGGGATGGCCGTGTCCAGCTGCGTCGACCGGATTTTCGGCGACAGATGGCCCGGACCGCCCATGCCGTCGCGGACCAGACGCGGGCCGTCGTCGGTCATGATCAGCCGTAGTCGGTCGCCGGGGTATATAAGGTGCGGATTGGCGATCTGCGGGTTGACGCCCCACAACTTCGGCCAGTTCCAGGGTTTTTCCAGAAAGCGTCCGGATATGTCCCACAGCGTGTCGCCGCGCACGACGACGTAGATCTCCGGGTGGTCGGGTCGCAGCGTCAGTTCGTCGGCGTTGGCCAGGAAGGGCCACAGGGCCAGCAGGCAGAAGAGGGAGCGGCGAAGTCTGGTCATGGGCAAGTTCCGGCCAGTATGATTGTTGGCAAGCCTGACCCCCCGGCACCGGTCACGCGCCGTCAGGTTCCCTTGTTCGGTTCCGACGCGGCCGCCTTGAGGCAGACCCTGAAGGCGGTTGCAGTGTAGCCCAGTTCACCCGCTCGCCCACCCCTCATATGGCACAGCTTCCCATTCTGACCTTTCCGGACCCGCGCCTGCGCGACGTAGCGCGGCCGGTCGACGGCGTCGACGCCGACCTGCGCCAGCTGGCTGCGGACATGGCAGAGACCATGTATGCCGCCAAGGGGATCGGCTTGGCCGCAACGCAGGTGGGGGTGCCCAAGCGCGTGCTGGTGATGGACCTCAGTGCCGAACGCACCGAGTTGATGACGTTGATCAATCCGCAGATCGTCGAGCGCGACGGCGTACAGGTGTGCGAGGAAGGCTGTCTGTCGGTGCCGGAGGTGTTCGAGTCGGTGGAGCGTGCCGAGCGGGTGGCGGTCACCTACCTCAACCTCGATGGTGATGCCTGCCGACTGGAGGCCGACGGTCTGCTGGCGGTGTGCGTCCAGCACGAGATTGATCACCTCGACGGCAAGCTGTTCGTCGACTACCTGTCCCGCCTGAAGCAGGATCGGCTGCGAAAGAAGGCGGTCAAGCGTCAGCGCGACGACGTACGGCCGTGAGCCTGCGTGTGGTGTTTGCCGGCACCGCGCCGTTTGCGGTGCCGAGCCTGCGCGCGTTGCTGGCGGCCGGCCATACGGTGGCCGCGGTCTATACCCAGCCTGACCGCCCGGCTGGCCGCGGTCGCAAGCTGGCCGCTTCGGCCGTCAAGCAGGCGGCGCTGGAAGCGGGGCTCGAGGTTCGCCAACCGGTCAGCCTGCGTGGCCCGGAGGCGGCCGGCGCTGTGGCGACGCATGCCGCCGACCTGCTGGTGGTGGTGGCCTACGGGTTGATCCTGCCGCCAGCCATCTTGGAGTTGCCGCGACTGGGCGCACTCAATGTGCACGGCTCGCTGCTGCCGCGCTGGCGCGGGGCCGCGCCGGTGGAGCGTGCGTTGCTGGCGGGTGACGCCGAAACCGGGGTATGCATCATGCAGATGGATGCCGGGCTGGATACCGGGCCGGTGTTCCTGGCGTGCCGCGAGCCGATCCTGGCGGATGACACCGCCGGCAGCCTGCGCGAACGCCTGGCCGAGCGTGGCGCCGAAGCGCTCGTGACGGTGGTGGCGGATCTTGAGGCCGGCACGGCCAGGGCCCATCCTCAGCCGGAGCAAGGGGCCTGTTACGCGGCCAAGATCGACAAGCGGGAGGCGCAGCTTGACTGGCACGCGCCGGCTTCGACGCTGGAGCGGGCGGTGCGGGCCTTTGCGCCGGCGCCGCTGGCCTGGACGCTGTGGCGCGGGCAGCGCCTGCGCATCGGCGCGGCCGCCCTGGGTGACGGCGCGGGGCCGCCGGGGCAGGTGTTGGTGGCCGATGCGGCCGGCATCGAGGTGGCCTGCGGCGAGGGAAGCCTGCGGATCACCGCCCTGCAACCGGAGGGCAAGCGCATGCTGACGGCGCGCGAGTTTCTCGCCGGGCGCCCGCTGACGCCCGGCGAGGTATTGGCCGCCGCAGCGGCCTGAGCCGCCCGTCAGCCGTTGGCCAGCAGCTTTTCCAGGTAGTGGATGCTGACGCCGCCGGCACGGAAGGCGCCCTCGTCCACCAGGCGCAGGTGCAGCGGCGTGTTGGCCTGGATACCGTCGACGATCAGTTCCTGCAGGGCGGTACGGACCCGCGCGAGGGCGATGTCGCGGTCGGCGCCGTGGGCGATCAGCTTGCCGATCATCGAGTCGTAGTTCGGCGGCACCAGGTAGCCGCCGTACAGGTGCGAGTCGAAGCGGATGCCCGGCCCACCCGGTGCATGGAACTGGACCACCCGCCCCGGTGACGGCGCGAACGTGGTCGGGTTCTCGGCGTTGATGCGGCACTCGATGGCGTGTCCGCGCCAGGCGATGTCCTCCTGGCGGTAGCCCAGGCCGAGCCCGGCGGCGATGCGCAGCTGCTCGCGCACCAGATCGACGCCGGTGACCGCTTCGGTTACCGGGTGCTCGACCTGGATGCGCGTGTTCATCTCAATGAAATAGAACTCGCCGTTCTCGTACAGGAACTCGAAGGTGCCGGCGCCGCGATAGCGGATCTTGCGGCACACGTCGGCGCACAGCTCGCCCATGCGCAGGCGCTGCTCCTCGGTGATGCCCGGCGCCGGCGCCTCCTCGATGACCTTCTGATGGCGGCGCTGGATGGAGCAGTCGCGCTCGCCCAGATGAATGGCCTGTCCCTCACCGTCGCCGAGCACCTGAAACTCGATGTGTCGCGGCTGGGCGAGGTACTTCTCCATGTACACGACATCGTTGCCGAACGCGGCGCCCGCCTCGCGGCGGGTGGTGGCGATGGCGCCGGCCAGGGCCGCCTCGGTGTGTACCACGCGCATGCCGCGCCCGCCGCCACCGCCCGCGGCCTTGATCAGCACCGGGTAGCCGATGCTGGCGGCGATGCGCTGGTTCTCGGCGTCGTTCTCACCCAGCGGGCCGCCGGAGCCGGGGACCGTCGGCACGCCCAGTTCCTTCATCAGGGCGATGGCTTCGAGCTTGTCGCCCATGCGGCGGATGGTGTCGGCGCGCGGGCCGATGAACACGAAGCCGCTTTGCTCGACGCTCTCCGCAAACTGGGCGTTTTCGGACAGGAAACCGTAGCCGGGGTGGATGGCCTCGGCGTCGGTCACTTCGGCGGCCGCGATGATGGCGGGGATGTTCAGGTAGCTCTTGCCCGGCTCGGGCGGTCCGATGCAGACCGCCTCGTCGGCCAGGCGCACATGGATGAGGTCGCGGTCGGCGGTCGAGTGTACGGCGACCGTGCCGATGCCCAGTTCACGGCAGGCTCGCAGCACGCGCAGCGCGATCTCGCCGCGGTTGGCAATCACCACTTTGGAAAACATGGCGTGCCCCGTCAGGCGATGACGATCAGCGGCTGACCGAATTCCACCGGCTGGCCGTCCTCGACCACGATGGCTGTCACCACGCCGGATTTGTCGGCCTCGATCTGGTTCATCAGTTTCATGGCCTCGATGATGCACACGACGTCGCCCGCCGCGACCGTTTTGCCGACTTCAACGAACGGTGGGCTGTCTGGCGACGGCGCACGGTAGAAGGTGCCGACCATGGGCGCGGCCAGCGTGTGGCCGTCCGGCTTTGCCTGACCTGCCGCCGGCGTGTCGGTGGTCGTCGCCGGTGCCGCGGCCGGCGCCGGGGCCGCCGCCGGCGGCGCGCCGACCGGCGTCATCACCACGCCGGCCGTGGCCTTGCTCAGGCGGATGGACTCCTCTCCTTCACGCACTTCGAGCTCGTTGATGCCCGATTGTTCGACCAGCTCCATGAGCTTCTTGATTTTTCGGATATCCATTGCAGTCCTTGGGGGGTGCTTTTCAGGGGCGGGCGCCGAGGTGGCGCAGGGCCGCCGTCAGCGCCAGTTCATAGCCGATGGCGCCCAGGCCCGTAATGGTGCCCAGGGCCAGATCGGAAAAATACGAATGTCGACGAAACGGCTCGCGTGCCGCGACGTTGGACAGGTGTACCTCGATGAATGGCAGCGCCACGGCCGCCAGCGCATCGCGCAGCGCCACGCTGGTGTGCGTGTAGCCGCCTGGATTGATGACGATAAAGGCGACGCCTTCGCCGGGCGCGGCCTGCACCCAGTCGATCAGCTGGTGCTCGGCGTTGCTCTGCCGGCATTGCAGCTGGTGGCCGGCAGCCGCCACCTGGGCGTCGGCGCGGGCGTTGATCTCGGCCAGCGTGTCATGGCCGTAGACGGCCGGCTCACGTCCCCCGAGCAGGTTCAGATTGGGGCCGTGGAGCAATAGAAGTTTGGCCATGCGCGGGATGAGTGTGAGTGTGTCGGTTAATGGCGGAATTGTTGGCCAGCGACGGCGAATTGTCCAGAACGGCCGCGAATCGGACGTCAATGGCGTCGATAATGCCGTGTCCTGCCATGCCGCGGCGGCGGCGGGCCTACAAGCGGCGGTGTGTCAGGGCTGGGAAACGGGCGCGGATGTCCTGCAGCGAGGCGGTGTCGACGCGGGCGTAGGCGATGCCCGGTTCGGCATCGGCGCATTCGGCCAGCACGTCTGCCCATGGCGAGGCAATCAGGCTGTGGCCGTAGGTGCGTCGACCGTTGTCGTGTTGGCCGCCCTGCCCGGGCGCCAGCAGATAGCACAGGTTCTCCACCGCCCGGGTGCGGCACAGCAGGTGCCAGTGCGCCGCGCCCGTACTTTCGGTGAACGCTGACGGTACCGCCAGCACGTCCGCGCCCTGCGCCTGTAGCGTTCGAAACAGTTCGGGAAAGCGCAGGTCGTAACAGACGGCCAGCCCCAACCGGCCGAGCGCCGTTTCCACCACCATCGGCTCGTCGCCGGGCTCGATGCTGGCTGATTCGTGATAGTGCTCGTGGCCGCCGGCCACGCTCACATCGAACAGGTGCATTTTGTCGTAGCGTGCCAGACGTTGTCCGTCGGGGCCATACAGCAAGCAGGCGGCGCGTACCCGTCTGGGGTCGCCGCCGCGCAGCGGAATCGTGCCGCCAACCAGATGAATGCCGTGTCGATGCGCGGCGTTGGCCAGAAAGTCCTGAAGCGGTCCGTCGCCATCGGTTTCGGCCACGGTGAGCTTGTCCTGCTCGCGGCGTCCGAGGAACGAAAAGTTCTCAGGCAAGGCCACCAGGCGCGCGCCGGCGCCCGCGGCGGCGGCGATCAGGGCGGCGGCCTGCGCCAAATTGGTCGCCACCTCGGCGCGCGAGGTCATCTGCACAACGGCGGCAATGTAGGCGTCGTTCATGAACTTGCCGTGCGGGGAATGGTCGAACCGCGCCGAATGGTAGCGGACCCGGGCGCCACCTTGTGGCTAGAATGCCGGGCCTTTTGGCCTGCCGCGACCGGCGGTGGACAGAATTTGTGTCAGAGGGGGGCGCATGCAGCCAGGCATCACGGTCAGACAGCTGACCAAGGATTTCGGTGGCTTGCGGGCGGTGGACGACCTGTCGTTCAGCGTCGGCAGCGGCGAGGTGGTGGGTTTTCTGGGGCCAAACGGCGCCGGCAAGTCCACCACCATGAAGATGATCACGGGCTATCTGGAGCCGACATCCGGCGAGGTCGAGGTGTGCGGCATGGCGCTGTCGCAGCAGCCGCTGGCCATCAAGGCGGCCATCGGCTACCTGCCGGAGGGTGCGCCGCTGTACGGCGACATGACGCCGCGGCGGTTTCTGGATTTCATTGCCAGCGTACGTGGGCTGGAGCCGGCCGAGCGGCATCGACGCATTGATGCCGTGGTGGACCGCATGGCGCTGCGCGGCGTGCTGGACCAGGCGATCGATACCCTGTCCAAGGGTTTCAAGCGTCGTGTCGGATTGGCGCAGGCCATCCTTCACGACCCGCCGGTGCTGATCCTGGACGAGCCGACCGACGGCCTGGACCCGAACCAGAAGCACGAGGTGCGCGAACTGATCCGCGACATCGCCGCGGACAAGGCCATCATCATTTCCACCCACATTCTCGAAGAGGTCGAGGCCATCTGCAGTCGCGCCGTGATCATCGCCGGCGGTCGGCTGCTGGCCGACGGCCGGCCGGCCGAGCTGGCCAGTCGCTCCGAGTATCACAACGCCGTGGTGCTGGTGGTGCGGGACGGACCGCCGGACCTGCGCGAGCGGCTGGCTGCCGTGCCCGGTGTGGCGCGTGTGGAGGTGCTGGATGAGGCGGGTGATCGCCTGCGCCTGCTGGCCAGCCATGGCCGCAGCATCCTGGCGGCGGTCGGCGACGCGCTCAGCGGCGCTGGCCTGCAAGCCGAAGAGTTGTACGTGGAAGCCGGTCGTTTGGACGACGTGTTCCGGAACCTGACCCATGCCGTGGCCGGCCGGGAGACCCGCTCATGAATGCCATGTTGACTGTGATGCGGCGCGAGCTGGCCGCGTATTTCCTCACGCCGCTGGCCTACGTGTTTATCGTGATCTTCCTGTTCATGAACGGGATCTTCACGTTTTACCTGGGTCAGTTCTTTGCGCGGGGGCAGGCTGACCTGCTGCCCTTTTTCCAGTTCCACCCCTACCTGTACCTGGTGCTCATTCCACCGGTGGCGATGCGCCTGTGGGCCGAGGAGCGCAAGACCGGCACGCTGGAACTGTTGATGACACTGCCGCTCACCACCGGTCAGGCCGTGGTCGGCAAATTCCTGGCTGCCTGGTTGTTCACGGCGGTGGCGTTGGCGCTGACGTTTCCGATCTGGATCACCGTCAGTTACCTGGGAGACCCGGATCACGGCGCGATCGTGGCCGGCTATCTGGGCAGCCTGCTGATGGCGGGCGCTTACCTGGCCATCGGCGCCTGTCTGTCGGTACTGACCAAGAATCAGGTGATCGCCTTCGTGCTGACGGTGGTGGTGAGTTTCCTTTTCATCGTCAGCGGCCTGCCGATCGTGCTCGATTTCTTCGCCGCCTGGGCGCCGGCCTGGCTGACGCAGGCAGTGGCCTCGTTGAGTTTCCTGCGCCATTTCGAGGCTATTCAGGCGGGCGTCATCGAGTTGCCGGACATCGTCTACTTCGCCAGCATGATCGGCGTGTGGCTGTACGCCAACACGGTGCTGGTGGAAGCCAAGAAGGCCGCCGGCTGAGCGGCCAGCAGGAGAGAAAGCATGCGACGCGGAATCCTTTCCACCGGCAGCCTGGTGCTGGCCGTGGTACTGCTGCTGGCAGTCAACATACTGGCCGTCACGGTGTTCGGCGGCTGGCGGCTGGACATGACGCAGAACCAGCTGTACACCCTCAGTGAAGGCTCACAGGCCGTTCTGGAGAAACTGGACGAGCCGATCACCCTGAACCTCTTTTTCTCGGACCAGGCACTGCGCGATGTGCCGCAGATGCAGGCCTATGCGACGCGCGTGAAGGCGCTGCTGCGTGAGTACACGCAACGCTCCGACGGCAAGCTGACGGTGCGTGTGATCGACCCCGAGCCATTCTCGGACGCCGAAGACAGGGCGGTGCAGTTTGGTCTGCGTGGCCTGCCGCTGGGTGGGGCCGGTGGCGAGAACGCGTACTTCGGCATTGCCGGTACCAACAGCACCGACGGCGAGGAGGTCATCCCCTTCCTGTCGCCGAGCGCCGAGGACACGCTCGAGTACGACCTGACGCGCATGATCTACAAGCTCAACGCGCCCGGTCGGCCGGTGGTGGCGGTGATGAGTTCGTTGCCGGTCAACGGCTCGCTGGCGCCGATGACGCGCCAGCAGCAACCGCCGTGGGCGGTGATCGAGCAGCTGCGCGAGCTGTTCGAAGTGCGCGTGCTGTCGACCTTCGAGAAGACCATTCCCGACGACGTCGACCTTTTGATCCTGATTCATCCAAAAGAACTGTCGCCGGCCACGCAGTTCGCCATCGACCAGTACGCCTTGCGCCGCGGGCGCGTACTGGCGCTGCTGGACCCGTACAGCGACATCGAGGCGCCACCGCGTGACCCCGTCATGCCGACCATGACGCTGCCCAAGACCGGCTCCGACCTGGGGCCGTTGTTGGCCGCCTGGGGCGTGCAGATGGCCGGTGGGGTGGTCGGGGACCGCGAGGCGGCCCGGCTGGTGTCGTTCCGCGACGACGCACCGCCACAGGAATACTTGCTGTGGCTGGACCTTCAGGCGCCGCACTTCAACGCGGATGACCTGGTGACCGGCCGCCTGAGTCAGATGTACATGAACACCGTCGGCGCGCTGGCGGCACTGCCCGATGCCGACACCGAGTTCACGCCGCTGATTTCCTCGAGCGCGCAGTCCATGCTGTTCGTCACCGAGGGCCTGGACAAGCCGGACCCGGCCGCATTGCTGCGCGAGTTCACGCCGTCCGGGGACGTCTACGCGCTGGCCGCCCGCGTACAGGGGACACTCAAAACGGCCTTTCCAGAGGGCGTGCCGGAAGACGCGGAGGCGCCGCAGACGGTCCTCGCCGAATCGGCGACGCCGGCCAACCTGATTCTGGTGGCTGACGCCGACTTCATCTACGACCGCTTTTGGGCCCGTGTCTCCGAGTTTCGCGGCACGCGCATGGTCGAGCCGTTTGCGGACAACGGCGCGCTGTTCATCAACATGGTGGACAACCTGACCGGCAGTGACGACCTCATCAGCGTGCGCTCGCAGGGCACCTATGCCCGGCCGTTCACCGTGGTGCAGGCCATGAACCGCGCCGCGCAGGAGGAGTTCCGGGCGGCCGAACAACGCTTGCAGGCCCAGTTGCAGCAGACCGAGCAGAAGCTGGCGCAACTGCAGGCCAACCGCGCCGACGACGGCGGGCCCCTGCTGAGTGCCGAGCAGCAGCGCGAGGTCGCTCGCTTCCAGGACGAGCGCGTGCGTCTGCGCCGCGAGTTGCGCGAGGTGCGTCACCAGTTGCGGCAGGACATCGACCGGCTCGAGGCACGCCTGAAATTCATCAACATTGGCCTTGTGCCGCTGCTGATCGCGTTCGCCGCCGCGTTGGTGCTGCTGACGCGTGGCCGCGGTCGTCGTGGAGATAGCCATGTCACGCAGTAGATGGATTCTGGCTGGCGCCACCCTTGCGCTGGTGCTGCTGGCCGTATGGGCGGTGCGCGATGCCAGCGAACGCGGACGCCTCGTCGCCCGCGACGCGCCGTTGTTCCCGCAGTTGCCCGCGCAGGCGGCGGGCGTGCGCCGTATCGAGATTGTGTCTGCCGCCGGCCGGGTCACGCTGCACGGCAAGGACGCGCACTGGCGGGTGGCGGAGAAGCACGACTTTCCCGCTTCGCCCAGCAAGGTTCGGGTGCTGCTCGAGGACCTGGCCGGCCTGACCTTGATCGAGCCGCGCACCGCGGACCCCCAGCGGCATGCGGCCCTCGATCTGAACCTGCCGGATGCGTCGACGGGGCGCGGTGTGCTGGTTCGCGTCTTGGGCGAGAACGACGGTGTGTTGGCGCAGGTGCTGCTGGGCAAGCCCCGCGCGGCTGCCGGCCAGGGGCCGCGCCAGGTGTACCTGCGCGTGCCGGATGAGAACCAGACCTGGTTGGCAGAGGGCAAGGCCGACGTGCAGCGAACGCCTTCGCTGTGGCTTCGCGAAGAGGTTGTGAACCTGCCGCAGGACCAGGTGCGCCAGGTCCGGGTGGCGCGGGCGCAGGAGCCAGCGCTGCTGATCACGCGCGACGCGGCGGGTGAGGATTTCACGCTGCAGGCGGTGCCCGACGGTCGTCAGCCGCGCGCCTCGGGTGTCGGGGGGGTCGCCTATGGGTTGCAGAACCTGCCACTGCAGAACGTGTTCAAACCGGACGAGGTGGCCGGTGACTGGAGCGATGCGGTGCAGGTGACGTTCGATACCTTCGACGGCCTCAGCGTCACGGCCAGCGTGCTGCAGCTGGGCGGTGTGCCGCACGTGCGCCTGGCGGCGACGGTGGTCGCCGATGCAAGCGCCGACCAGCGCCAGGCGGTGGCGCCGCGCGCCGAGCAGCTCAACGAGGAATTGGCGGACTGGGTATTCGTGGTGCCGCCGCACACGGCCGCGTCATTTACGCCACGGCTCGACGATCTGCTCGAGCCCC
>NZ_JBFJTF010000053.1:0-14441 GCF_041625615.1 Immundisolibacter sp.
ATCCGCAGGCCAGTGTGCACCCGGATGCCCGGCTGGGTGCCGACGTGCGCATCGAGGCCGGTGCGGTGATCGAGGCCGGCGCACAGGTCGGCGACCGGGTGGTCGTCGGCGCCGGCTGCTCTCTGGGCGCTGGCGTCAGCGTTGGCGACGACACGCGCCTGTCCCCCAGGGTGACGCTGCTGGCCGGTACCCGGGTCGGTGCCCGTTGCCTGATTCACCCCGGCGCGGTGCTCGGCGCCGACGGTTTTGGGCTGGCCAATGACCGCGGGGTGTGGGTCAAGGTGCCGCAACTCGGTCGCGTGGTGGTGGGCGACGATGTCGAGATCGGCGCCAACACCACCATCGACCGCGGTGCGCTGGATGACACGGTGATCGGCAATGGCGTCAAGCTCGACAACCTGATCCAGGTGGCGCACGGCGTGCGCATTGGTGAGCACACGGCCATCGCCGCCTGTGTCGGCATTTCCGGCAGCACCGTCATTGGCCGTCACTGCGTGATCGGTGGCGGTGTCGGTTTTGTCGGCCATCTCGAAATCTGCGACCGCGTGATCGTCACCGGCATGTCGATGGTGGCGCAGTCGATAACCCGCCCGGGTGTTTACTCGGGTATTCCGGCCGAGGATGCCCGCCGCTGGCGACGCAACGTCGGCCGTTTCCATCAACTCGACGAGCTGGCGCGGCGGCTGCTGCGCCTGGAACGCTCGAACAAGGACGCTGTCGATGAGTGAGCCGGAGATCTTGAACGCAACTGACATCATGCGCCTGTTGCCGCACCGCTACCCGTTCCTGTTGCTGGACCGGGTGGTGGAGTTGCGGTTGGGCGAGCGCCTGACGGCGATAAAGAACATCACAGTCAGCGAGCCGTTCTTCCAGGGTCACTTCCCCAACTACCCCATCATGCCCGGCGTGCTGATCCTGGAGGCGATGGCGCAGGCCAGCGCCGTGCTCGGCTTTCGCAGCACCGGCACCAGCGCCGCGGATGACAACGTGTATCTGTTCGTCGGCATCGACAAGGCGCGTTTTCGCCAGGCCGTGCAGCCGGGCGACCAGCTGCTGATCGAGGTCGAGCTCAAGCGCGCGGTGCGGGGCATGTGGATGTTTGCCTGCAGCGCCACGGTGGACGGTCGCGAAGCGGCGTCGGCCGAGATCATGTGCACGCTAAAGGCAGTCCAATGATCGATCCCACCGCACGCGTCCATCCCGATGCCCGGCTTGCGCCCGATGTCGAGGTCGGGCCCTATGCGGTGATCGGTCCGAAGGTGCAGATCGGCGCCGGTAGCGTTATCGGCCCGCACGCGGTGATCACCGGCGATACGCGCATCGGGCGCAACAACCGCATCTTTCAGTTCGCGTCCATCGGTGAAATTCCGCAGGACAAGAAGTACCACGCCGACGACGACACGCGCCTGGAAATCGGCGACGACAACACCATCCGCGAGTTCTGCACCATCAACACTGGCACCGTCGGCGGCGGCGGGCTGACCCGCCTGGGCGACAACAACTGGTTGATGGCCTACGTGCACATCGCGCACGACTGCCTGGTCGGCAGCCACACCATCTTCGCCAACTCGTCCTCGCTGGCGGGCCATGTCGTCGTGGAGGATCACGTCATCCTGGGCGGGTTCTCGCTGGTGCATCAGTTCTGTGCACTGGGCGCGCACAGTTTCCTGGCGGTCAGCTCGGTGGTTCTCAAGGACGTGCCGCCGTTCGTCATGGCCGAGGGCAACTCGGCCCGCCCACGCGGCATCAATACCGAGGGTCTGCGCCGGCGCGGGTTCACCGGTGACGACATTACCGCCATCCGCAACGCCTACAAGACGCTGTATCGCAACGGCCTGCGCCTGAACGAGGCGCTGGCGGTGCTGGACGGGGAAGGCTGTTCCCACGTGGCCGACATGGCAGCCTTCGTGCGCCGCTCGCAGCGCGGCATCATCCGGTGACGGTCTGATGGCCGCCCGCTTGCGGGTTGGCCTGATCGCCGGCGAACCGTCCGGCGATGCCCTGGGGGCGGCGCTGATCGCGGCCCTGCGCCGGCGGGTGCCCGAGGTGGAGTGTTTCGGCATTGCCGGAGCCGCCATGCGCGATGCCGGGTGCCGTGCCCTGTACCCGGCCGAAGACCTGGCGGTGATGGGCATCGTCGAGGTGCTGGCCCATCTGCCACGCCTGCTGCGCATCCGTCGCGGGCTGGTCCACCAGCTGCTGGCCGATCCACCGGACGTGCTGGTCGGCATCGATGCGCCGGACTTCACCTTGCCGGTGGAGCACCGTCTGCGGCGGGCCGGTCTGCGCACCGTCCATTACGTCAGCCCGTCCGTGTGGGCCTGGCGCGAGCACCGCATCAAGCACATCGCCGGTGCCGTCGATCGCATGCTGACGCTGTTTCCGTTCGAGGCCGGCATCTATGAGCGTCACGGCGTGCCGGTGACCGCGGTCGGTCATCCGCTGCACACGCGTCTGTCGCCGGTCACCGCCACGCAGCGGACCGACGCACGCACGGCCCTGGGCCTGCGCGCCGACCTGCCGGTACTGGCGCTGTTGCCGGGCAGCCGGGCCGGCGAGTACCGGCGCCTGGCGCCGCTGTTCCTGGACACGGCGCAGTGGCTGCGCGCCAACGGCCGGCCCTGTCAGCTGGTGGTGCCGCTGGTCGGCAGCGCCGCCCGCGCCGTGTTGGAGACCGAACTGCGCCGGGCCGGTGCCGGGCTGTCCTGCACCCTGATCGATGGGGGCGCGCAGCAGGCCATGACCGCCGCCGACGCGGTGCTCCTGGCCTCCGGCACGGCCACGCTCGAAGCCATGCTGCTGGCGCGTCCGATGGTGGTCGCCTACCGGCTGGCACCGCTCACGTACGCCATTGCCCGCCGCCTGGTGCGCACGCCGCACGTGGCCATCCCGAACCTGCTGGCCGGCGACCGGCTGGTGCCGGAGTTCATCCAGCACGCGGCGACGCCGGCGGCGCTGGGGGCGGCGCTGGCCGGGTTGCTGGAGCCGGACGCCAACGCCGCCATGCAGGCGCGGCTGGAAGCGCTGCGCCCGCCGCCGGGCACCGACCCGGCCGAGCGTGCCGCGGACGCCGTGCTGGAGGTGGCCGGGTGGACGTGAACGTCCTGCTGGCCGGTGTCGACGAGGTCGGTCGCGGGCCGCTGGCCGGGCCGGTGATCGCCGCCGCGGTGATTCTCGACCCGTCGCGGCCGATTGCCGGTCTGGCCGATTCCAAGGCCCTGAAGGCGCACCGGCGCGAGGCGCTGGCGGCGCAGATCCACGCGCAGGCGCTGGCGGTGGGCCTTGGCCGGGCCGAGGTCGACGAGATCGATCGCCTGAACATCCTGCACGCCAGCCTGCTGGCCATGGAGCGGGCGGTGGCCGCTCTGGCGCTGGCGCCGACGCGCATCCTGGTGGACGGCAACCGCCGCCCGCCCGGGTTGCCGCAGGCCGAGCCGGTGATCGGCGGCGACGCCAGCGTGCCGGCCATCAGCGCCGCCTCCATCGTCGCCAAGGTGGCGCGCGACGCCGAACTCGACGCCCTGGATGCCGTTCATCCGGGCTATGGTCTGGCCCGCCACAAGGGCTACCCGACCGCCGTTCACCTGGCGGCGCTTGCAACCCTGGGGCCCAGCCCCTGTCATCGGCGCAGTTTCGGGCCGGTGCGCCGGCTGCTGGCCACTGAACCGGCCGTGGGCTGACAGCCCCGCGGGCGTGGTGTTCCAGGCGCGCGCCCGGGTGCCCGCCCGGGCGGTCGCGGCGAAAAAACCTCAAGCAGGGCGTGTTTCAAATCTAAAATAGCCCGCCCGTTCTTCAACCCTCCGGTCACTCATGCCGTCTGCGGGCTTCGTCCACCTGTCCCTGCACAGCGAGTATTCGCTGACCGACAGCGTGCTGCGCGTCGGTCAGGTGGTGGACGCGGTGCGCGCCGCCGGCATGCCGGCCGTGGCGGTGACCGACGCCGGCAACCTGTTCGCGCTGGTCAAGTTCTACAAGGCGGCCCAGGCGGCCGGCATCAAGCCGATCGTCGGCGCCGATGTGACGCTGTGGGAGCCGGGCGAGCCGACCGCCAGCCGGCTGGTGCTGCTGTGCCAGAACCACGCCGGCTACGTGAACCTGTGTCGGCTGCTCAGCCGCGCCTATGTCGAGGGCCAGCGGGCCGGCCGTCCCGGGCTGCAGCGCGACTGGCTGGCCGGGCACGTCGATGGGCTGATCGCGCTGTCCGGCGGCGTCGGCGGCGATGTCGGCGCGGCGCTGCTGGCCGGCGCCAATGAGCGCGCCGCGCGGCTGCTGGCCGACTGGCAGGCGCTGTTCCCGGACCGCTACTACCTGGAGCTGACGCGCACCGGCCGGCCCGGCGAGGAGGCTTACATCGCCGCCGCGGTGGAGCTGGCGCTGGCCGCCGGCGTGCCGGTGGTGGCCACCAACGACGTGCGCTTCGTGTCGGCGGACGATTTCGAGGCACACGAGGCGCGGGTGTGCATCGCCGAAGGCCGGGTGCTCAACGACCCGCGCCGGCCGCACCCCTACAGCGAGCAGCAGTACCTGCGCACGGCGCAGGAAATGGCGGTGCTGTTCGCCGATCTGCCGGAAGCGCTCGAGAACACCGTTGCCATCGCCCAGCGCTGCAACCTCGAGCTGACGCTCGGCCGGCCGATGCTGCCGGCCTTCCCGGTACCGGCCGGCCGCACGCCCGAGGCGCACCTGGCGGCCCAGGCCGAGGCCGGCCTGCGTCAGCTGCTGGCGCGCGGTGCGCCGGCCGACGAGGCGCCGTACTGGCAGCGGCTGCAGATCGAGCTCGACGTCATCAACCGCATGGGTTTTCCGGGCTACTTCCTGGTGGTGGCCGATTTCATCGCCTGGGCACGCGACAACGGCGTGCCGGTCGGCCCCGGGCGCGGTTCGGGCGCCGGCTCGCTGGTGGCCTGGGCGCTGGGTATCACCCGCCTGGACCCGCTGGCCAACGACCTGCTGTTCGAGCGTTTTCTGAATCCCGAGCGCGTGTCGCTGCCGGACTTCGACGTCGACTTCTGCATGGACGGCCGCGACCGGGTGATCGACTACGTGGCCGAGCGCTACGGGCGCGAGCGGGTGTCGCAGATCATCACCTACGGCTCGATGGCGGCCAAGGCCGTGGTGCGCGACGTCGGCCGCGTGCTGGGCCTGCCGTACGGGTTCGTCGACTCGATCGCCAAGCTGATCCCGTTCGAGCTGGGCATCACGCTGGACAAGGCGCTGGCCGACGAGGCCGCGCTGCGCGCCCGCTACGAGGAAGAGGACGAGGTACGCACCCTCATCGACCTGGCCAAGTCGCTCGAGGGACTGGCGCGCAATGCCGGCAAGCACGCCGGTGGCGTGGTCATCGCCCCCGGGCCGCTGACCGATTTCGTGCCGCTGTTCTGCGAAGCCGGTGGCGGCAGCCCGGTGACCCAGTACGACAAGGACGACGTGGAGGCGATCGGCCTGGTCAAGTTCGACTTCCTGGGCCTGCGCACGCTGACCATCATCGACTGGGCGCTGAAGACCCTGGCCCGGCGCGATGCGGCGTTTGCCGAATTCGACATCGACCGCCTGCCGCTGGACGACGAGGCCGCCTACGCCCTGCTGCGCCGTTGCGAGACGACGGCGGTGTTCCAGCTGGAATCGCGCGGCATGCGCGACCTGATCCGCCGCCTGCAGCCGGACTGCTTCGAGGACGTGGTGGCGCTGGTGGCGCTGTACCGGCCGGGACCGCTGCAGTCGGGCATGGTGGACGACTTCATCGACCGCAAGCACGGCCGCGCCCAACCGGATTACCTCGAACCGCGCCTGGAACCGGTGCTGCGCGCCACCTACGGCATCATCCTGTACCAGGAACAGGTAATGCAGATCGCCCAGGTACTGGCCGGCTACAGCCTCGGCCAGGCCGACCTGCTGCGCCGTGCCATGGGCAAGAAAAAGCCCGAGGAGATGGCCAAGCAGCGCAACGGCTTCGTCGAGGGCGCGGTGGCCAACGGTGTCAGTGCCGAGCGGGCCGGCGAGATCTTCGACCTGATCGAGAAGTTCGCCGGTTACGGCTTCAACAAGTCGCACTCGGCCGCCTACGCGCTGCTGTCCTACCAGACCGCCTGGCTCAAGGCACACCATCCGGCGGCCTTCATGGCGGCCGTGCTGTCGGCCGACATGGACCACACCGACAAGGTGGTCACGCTGATCGACGAGTGCCGGCGCATGGAGCTGACCGTGCTGGCACCGGACGTCAACCGCGGCCAGCATGCCTTCACCGTCACCGACGACGGGGCCATCCTGTACGGACTGGGGGCGCTGAAGGGGGTCGGCGAGGCGGCCATCGAGGCCATCGTCGAGGCGCGCGCCACCGGCGGACCGTTCACCGACCTGTTCGACTTCTGTCGCCGCATCGATCCGCGCCGGGTCGCCAAGCGCACCACCGAGGCGCTGATTCGCGCCGGTGCCTTCGACGCCCTGAACGACCACCGCGCCGCCCTGCTGGCCTCCCTGGCGCAGGCCTATACCCTGGCCGAACAGGAAAGCCGCGCCGCCGACGCCGGTCAGAACGACATGTTCGGTGCGGCCTTCGCGCCGGCCGACGCCTCCCAGCCGGCGGTGGTGCTGGCCGACTGCCCGCGCTGGAGCGAGGCCGAGCGCCTGGCCGCCGAGCGCGAGACGCTCGGCCTGTGGCTGTCCGGTCACCCCATCGGCGCCTACGAGGCGGAGCTCGAGCGCCTGGTCGACTGCCGTCTGGCGGACGTGCAGCGTTTCGAGGGCCGCACCGCCCGTGTCGCCGGGCTGGTGGTGGCCAGCCGCACCCTGAGCAAGGGCCGGCGCATGACCTTCGTCACCCTGGACGACCGCACCGCGCGCCTGGAAGTGACGCTGTTCGAGGAACAGCTGGCCGGCGCGGCCGACCTGCTGGCGCGCGATCGCCTGCTGGTGGTGGAAGGCGGCGTGTCGGTGGACGAGTTCAACGGCGGCTATCGCATCCGCGCCGAGAAGGCGCTGGCCCTGCCGGCGGCCCGTGCCGGTCGCGGCGCGCGGCTGTATTGCCGGCTCGGCGGGCCGCAGGCCGCGCGCAGCCTGCCGGCGCAACTGGCCGAGACCCTCGGCGCGTTCTCCGGTACCTGCCCGGTTTTGCTGGACGTTCGCGGCACCCAGGCGCGCGGTCTGCTGCGTCCGGGGCCGCGCTTCAATGTACGCGCCGAGGATGCGCTGCTCGAACGCCTGCGCCGCCTGCCCGGCGTGGAGGTGGCAGAATTCCACTATGAGCCGTTGCCGGACACGCGCGGCTCCGTTGTGCCCATGCCGCCGGTACCGCGCGCCGAGCGCCTGGCCGGCAGCGCCATCGACTGACCCGGATCATCGCCCATGGCCTTCCAGTTTCTTGAATTTGAAAAGCCCATTGCCGAGCTCGAGACCCGCATCGGCGAACTGCGCCAGAGCAGCGGCGCGGTCAGCCTGGAGGACGAGGTCAAGCGCCTGCAGCGCAAGGTGGAGAGCCTGACCGACAGCATCTTCGGCAAGCTGACGCCGGTGCAGATCGCGCAGTTGGCGCGCCATCCCGAGCGGCCGTACACGCTGGACTACGTGCGGCGCATCTTCGGCGAGTTCGAGGAGCTGCACGGCGACCGCATGTTCGGCGACGATGCCGCCGTCGTCGGCGGGCTGGCGCGGCTGGGCGAGCGGCCGGTGCTGGTGATCGGCCACCAGAAGGGGCGCGACGTGCAGGAGAAGGTGCGCCGCAATTTCGGCATGCCCAAGCCCGAGGGCTACCGCAAGGCCCAGCGCCTGATGCGCCTGGCCGCGCGTTTCGGGCTGCCGGTCATCACCTTCATCGACACCCCTGGCGCCTATCCCGGCGTGGATGCCGAGGAGCGCGGACAGAGCCAGGCCATCGCCGAGAGTCTGTACCTGATGGCCCGCCTGCCGGTGCCGGTGATCAGCGTGGTGATCGGCGAGGGCGGCTCCGGTGGCGCGCTGGCCATCGGCGTGTGCGACCGCCTGCTGATGTTGCAGTACGGCACCTATTCCGTGATCTCGCCGGAGGGTTGTGCCGCCATCCTTTGGAAGGATTCCGGCAAGGCCGACCTGGCCGCCGAGGCCATGGGGATCACGGCGCCGCGCCTGCACGAGCTGGGACTGGTGGACACCGTCATCGACGAGCCGCGCGGCGGCGCCCACCGCGATTTCGACACCGCCGCCGCCCGTGTGCGCAGCGCCCTGGTCAAGCACCTGGACGAGCTGTCCGGGTTGCCGGTCGACGACCTGCTGGCGCAGCGCCTGGAGCGCCTGCGCGCCTACGGCGTGTTCAAGGACGCGTGATCGCGGACGCTGGCCTGCAGACGCTGCGGGCCGCGTTGCCGGCCGGCGGTCAGCCGGTTACCGTCCATGTCGCCTACAGCGGTGGGCGTGATTCGCACGTGTTGCTGCACTGGCTGGCCGAGCGTCGCGCACGGCTGGCGCCGCACCGCCTGGGGGCGCTGCACGTCGACCACGGGCTGCAGCCGCAGGCCGCCGGTTGGGCCACGCACTGCCACAGGGTGTGCGCCGGGTTGGACGTGCCGCTCGAGGTGGTTGCCGTCGATGCCCGCCCGACATCCGGAGAAAGCCCGGAGGCGGCTGCCCGCGCCGCGCGCTATCGCGCCTTCGCGGCGCGCCTGGCGGCCGGCGACCTGCTGCTGACCGCCCATCACCAGGCCGATCAGGCCGAGACCGTGCTGCTGGCGCTGCTGCGCGGCGCGGGGCCGGCCGGCACCGCGGCGATGCCGCCGCGTCGGCGGCTTGGGGCCGGCTGGCTCGTGCGCCCGCTGCTGGACTGGCCGGCAGCGCGGCTGGCGGCGTATGCCGCGGAGCATGGCCTCGACTGGGTGGACGATCCCAGCAACCGCGATACCCGTTACGACCGCAATTTCCTGCGCCACGCGGTGCTGCCACAGCTGGCCGGCCACTGGCCGGATGCGGCGGCCGCGCTGGCCCGCCATGCCGTCCACGCCGGGGAGGCGCAGGCGTTGCTGGACGACCTGGCGGCGGTCGATGGCTGCACCGAGACCACGCTGGCGGTGTCGCGCCTGACGCCGCTGTCGCCGGCGCGCCAGCGCAACCTGCTGCGCGGCTGGCTGCGCCGGCACGGTGCGCCGGTGCCGTCGCAGCGACGGCTGGAGGAGTTGCTGCGGCAGGCGCTGGTGGCCGGCGCTGACCGCCAGCCGTGCCTCGAACTTGGCGCGCACGCGGTGCGCGCCTGGCGGGGGAGGCTGTATCTGACGCCCCAGCCGCTGCCGCCGGCACCGGCACCACAGCGGTGGCATCTGGCCGAACCGCTGCACCTGCCCGGCGGGGGGCGCCTGTGGGCGACGCCGGCGGTCGGAGACGGGATCGCCGCCGACCGGCTCGGTGCGCCACCGTGCATCGAGGTGCGCTTTCGTGACAGCGCCGGCGCGCCGGTCGGCCTCAAGCAGCGCCTGCAGCGCAGCGGCCTGCCGCCGTGGTGGCGCGGCCAGGTTCCGCTGCTGTTCGGCGGCGGGCGGTTGTTGCAGGTGGCCGGGCAGGCGCCGCTGGAGTCGGCCCGGCCGGGGCAGGGGGGCTGGTGTGTGCATTGGACACCGCCGGCCGACGCGGTGTCTGTGTAGGCTCGCTAGCTCAGCAGGCCGCGGCGCGGGTCGGCCGGCAGGGTCTGTGCCAGGCGTCGATAGGCCTCGCGCGCCGCCTCGCTGTCCGGTTTGGGCGCGACGATCTTCAGCACCACGAACTGGTCGCCCGGTGGCGTGCCGGGCAGACCACGGCCACGCAGGCGCAGTTTGTCGCCGCTTTGCGAGCCGGCCGGCACGGACAGCTCCACGGCGCCGCCGAGCGTCGGCGCCTTGACCGTGGCCCCGAGTGCCGCTTCCCACGGCGTGATCGGCAGATCCACGAACAGGTCGGCACCCTGGGGGCGATACAGGCGGTGCGGGGCGAACTCCACTTCCAGGTACAGGTCGCCGCCGCCGCTGCCCTGGCCGGCCAGGCGGATGCGCTGGCCGGCGCGCACGCCCTTGGGAATGCGCACCTGCAGGGTGCGGGTTGGGCCACCGGGCTGGCTGAGATTGACGTTGCGCGTGCTGCCGTGAAAGGCGTCTTCGAGCGTGATCTGCACACGCGCCTGCTGGTGCTCCGGGCGGGTGCCGTGCCGGGGGCGCGGGCCACCGAAGCCGGCGGCGCCGAACAGGGAATCGAAGAAGTCGCTGAAGCCCGAGCCGCCCGGCGCGCCACGAAACTCGAAATGGGCGTTGTCCCAACCCGGTGGCGGCGTGAAGCCCTGGCCGGCCCGCCAGTTGCTGCCGAGCTGGTCGTAGGCGGCGCGCTTTTCGGCGTCCTTGAGGACCTCGTAGGCTTCCGCGACTTCCTTGAAGCGAACCTCGGCGTCGGCTTCCTTGCTGACGTCCGGGTGGTATTTGCGTGCCAGCCGGCGGTAGGCGCGCTTGATGTCCTCCGCGCTGGCGTCGCGGGCGACGCCGAGGGTCCTGTAGTAGTCCTTGTATTCCATTGGCCGTTCAGCTGCGCGGATCGGGAGCCTGCCGGCGCGTCGCGGGGCGCCGGCAGGCGGCCCAGTCTAGCGGTTGCCGGTTGTGGTTCAGGCGTTCACCGGAATGCGGCGCGCCATGACCTTGGCCAGCTTGGGGATCGACACCTTCAGCACGCCGTTGTCGGCGCGCGCCGTGACCTGGTCGATGTCGACCGAATCGGGCACCGAGAAACGGCGCACGAACCGTCCGCGCGGGCGCTCCACGCGCCGAAACTGCTGGGCTTCTTCGGCATCGATGGCGGTCCGCTCGCCGCTGATGGTCAGCACGCCCTGCTCGAGATTGATGTCGACCGCGTCCGGCTGCACGCCGGGCAGGTCCACATACAGCTCGTAACGGTCGGTTTCCTCGCGCACGTCCACGGCCGGCTGCCAGTCGCCGCCGGCCAGCGCCGCGGTGGCGTCCTCGCGCAACGGGCTGGCGCTGAACAGGCGGTCCATCTCGCGCTGAAGTTCGCTCAGCAGGCCGTAGGGCTGTTGTCTGACGATGTTCATGACATACCTCCAAGGGGCTGCTGCGGGCCGTCGCTGGCCCGCGTCGGTGCAGCAGATGGGGGAATGCCGGCGGCTTTTCAAGCGCGCCCGGCGTCAGATGCCGAACTGCACGCCAAGGCCCAGGTACTCGATGCGGTCCGAATAGAACTGGCCGTGCGGCGAGTAGCCGCGGTAACCCTCCACCAGCAGGCGCAGGTAGTGGTCCGAATGCGGCGCGTCGAACTGCATGCCCAGCTTGAGGCTGCTGTCGATCGACCAGTCGTGCTCGGAGAACGCTTTCAGGTCCAGGCCGACGAACGGCCGTCCGCGCAGGCCTGGTAGCAGCCGCGCCGGGTTGGCGCCGAAATATTCCACGCCGGCGTGGGCCATCAGCCGGTCCAGATCGGCCGGCTCGCGGTGCAGCAGCACCTCGCCGCCGCCGTAGACGCGAAACGGCGTGAAGTCGTAGGCCACCAGCGCCTCGAGTGACTCGAAGCTCAGGTTGATGCGCTCGGGCGCCGCGTTGAGCAGGAACTCGTCGCCCAGGTGCGAGCTCTGGTGATACAGGCGCAGCCGGCCGCTGAGGGCGCCCTGGCGCCAGGTGAAGGGGATACCGACCGTGTAGTCGGCATTGATCAGGTCGAACGACTCGGCTTCCAGGTTGAACAGGCCGAACAGACCGCCCGAGATGCCGATGTTCCAGCCGTTGCCGACAGCGTCGACGGCGCCATAGACGGGGAAGTCGGCGCCGTAGCCGACCTCGACCAGCCAGACCCGGTCGATGTCGGTGTCGTAATGGCGCGGCGAGATGAAGAACCGCGGCTCCTTGGGGTCGGCCAGTGCCGGGCGGAACAGCTCCTCGGTTGGAAACCAGCGCTTGCGCACCGCCGTGGCCGGTGTCCGATCGTCGACCAGCTGCACCGTGCGTATGCCGGAAATGGCGGCCAGTTCGGTCCTGGCGGCTTCGGCATCGACAGTGGCAGGTGCCTGTAGCCGCACGCGCCCACGCTCCACGTCGAGCCGATAGCTGCCGCTGGGCCAGCCGAGCTGGAGTTCCAGTACCGCGGCGGCATAGCCGGCCAGGTAGGCATCACTGGGTTCTGCCGGTGGCGACGCCGCGGCGGCGCTGGCAATTCCGAGCAGGCAGGCGGCAAGCAGGCGGGCGGCGGCCATGGGGACTCCTGTGTATGGGTGGGCGCGCGGCGCGTGCCGTGCCCTGGTCGTGTCTCATGCAAAGACCACGCCGCCGGCCCGGCGGTTCCGCCGGCAACGTCCGCCGCGTGAGCACGATCACGGCGACGTGACGGGTTTTGCGTGCATATAGCCGCTTACCGATGACAGCGAGGTGTCCATGATGCATCCCGACCTGCCGTTTGCGGACGCCCTGGGGCCGGTGCGCGTCATCCACGTGCATCAGCCGCAGCTGGGGTTGGCCGGAACCGTGGTGATCGACAATCTGGCGTGTGGGCCGGCCATCGGTGGCCTGCGCATGGAGCCCGATGTCACGGCGGCCGAATGTGCCCGCCTGGCCCGTGCCATGACCTTCAAGAACGCCGCGGCGGGCCTGCCGCACGGCGGCGGCAAGTCGGTGCTGCGCGCCGATCCCGGACTGCCGGCAGAGCACAAGCAGCGGCTGATCCGCGCCTTCGCCGCGGCGTTGCGCGACGAGCGCGGCTACATCTACGGCCCGGACATGGGTACCGACGAGACCTGCATGGCCTGGGTGCGGGATGAGATCGGCCGCGCCGTGGGCCTGCCGCGGGCGCTGGGCGGTATTCCGCTGGACCAGATCGGTGCCACCGGCTGGGGCGTGTGTCAGGCGGCCGAGGTGGCCTTTGCGCAGCTGGGCCGGTCGCTGGCCGGCGCCCGGGTGGTGGTGCAGGGCTTCGGTGCCGTCGGCCGCCACGCCGCGCGCTTTCTGGTGGCGCGCGGTGCCCGGGTGGTGGCGGTGGCCGACTCGCGCGGCGCCGTGCACCGGCCGGACGGACTCGACCTGGAGGCGCTGCTCGCCCTCAAGGCGAGCGGTGAATCCGTCACGGGCTGCCCCGACGCCACGCTCATCGACGCCGAGGCGCTGGTCGGCGTGGACTGCGATCTGTGGATACCGGCGGCGCGGCCGGACGTGATCCACGCCGGCAATGCCGATCACCTGCGTGCGGCGCTGGTGGTGGAGGGCGCCAACATCCCCGTGACCGCCGAGGCCGAGCGCAGCCTGCATGACCGCGGCGTATGGGTGGTGCCGGATTTCATCGCCAGCGCCGGCGGCGTGATCTGCGCCGCCATGGAGTTGCTGGGAGCGACCGAGGGCGCGGCGCTGGCGGCGGTGGCCGAGCGGGTGCGGGCCAACACGGCCACCGTGCTGGCACGCGCACAGGCCACACCGTGCACGCCGCGCGAGGCGGCCGAGGCGCTGGCCACCGAGCGCCTGCAGGCGGCCATGGCCACGCGCCGCTTCGGGCTGTACTGAGGGCCGGTCAGCGCCGTCGCCAGACGGCGGCCAGGGCCAGGCCGGCCACGTTCTGCCAGACCGAGAACAGGGCCGCCGGCAGCGCGGCCAGCGCCGGCAGGTACTTGATGGCCAGCGCCGTGGCCAGGCCCGAGTTCTGCATGCCGACCTCGATGGCGATGGCGCGTCGCTGGGCCGGCGCCGCACCCCCGAACCAGGCGGCGACATAGCCGAGCGCGAAGCCCAGGGCGTTGTGGGCGACAACGGCGCTGGCGATGACGGTGCCGGTGGCTGCCAAGTGGCCCCGGTTGAGGGCCAGGATGATGGCCACGATGAGCGCGATCAGCAGCATCGACAGGCCGGGCATCACGCGCGCCAGCGCCGTGGCCGGGCCGCGCAGCAGGGCGCGCAGCAGCATGCCGGCCAGCACCGGCAGCAGCACGATGCGCAGGATGTCCAGCAGCATGGCGACCGCCGGCACGTCGACCCGCGTGCCGGCCAGCCACAGTGTCAGCCACGGCGTCAGCAGCACCGCCGCCAGGGTGCTGACGGCGGTCATCGCCACCGACAGCGCCACGTCGCCGCGCGCCAGGTAGACCATGACGTTGGAGGCGGTGCCACCGGGGCAGGCGCCGACCAGGATCAGTCCCGCCGCCAGCGTCGACGACAGGCCCAGATAGCCGGCGATGGCATAGGCCAGCAGCGGCATGACCGCGAACTGCAGGGCGACGCCGAGCAGCAGCCAGCGTGGCCGGCGCAGCGCGGCGGTCAGCTGGGCGCCGGTCAGCGTCAGACCCATGCCGAACATGATCAGTCCCAGTGCCGGGACGATGGCCACCTTGAGTGGCACCAGCGCCTGCGGCAGCCACCAGGCGAGCAGGCAGGCCGCCAGCAGCAGGGCGATCGGCGCCCAGTCGCGCCGGCTCAAGGCGCTGGCCGGCGTGCCCGGCAGACCGGACAGTCGGGGTCCTGGCGCAGGCCGACGGTGTGCCA
>NZ_JBFJTF010000054.1:0-14402 GCF_041625615.1 Immundisolibacter sp.
GACAGCAGCAAACGCGGCGCGGCGTACTGCAACGCGAACAGCACCAGCGCCAGCGGGCCGAAATACCAGGTAAGCCCGACCACCCACGCCAATTCGTTCAGCGTGAGCCAGATCATCAGGTTGTACGGTGACAGCCACGACTTGCCGAGCGTCTTCAGGCGCTTCGCCTCGATCTGCCAGGACAGCACCAGCTTGCGGCCGATGTTGCGCGGCATGAACCGCCAGAACGATTCGCCGTAACGCGCCGAACCCGGGTCCTCCGGCGTGGCGACCAGGTTGTGGTGGCCATAGTTGTGGTAGACGAGGAAGTTCGCCATGCCGCACAGGCTGAACACCTGCACGCCGATGAACCGGTCCAGACGACTGGGGTGGTGGCACAGTTCGTGCGCCAGGGTGGCGCCGAACCCCACGCCGACTGCCATCGACAGCGCCAGGCCGATCTGCGCGTACAGCGCCATGTCGGTGTTGGTGATCAGGTGATAGCTGAACAGCACCAGGGCGATCTGCACCGGCAGGTACAGCCACAACGTCAAGCGGTAGTAGAGGCTTTTCTCGTAGCGTGCTTCCAGCTGCGGCGGCACGTTGAGGTTGTCCTCCCCGACGAGTCGATCCAACACCGGACCGATGACGAAAATCAACACGATCGTCAGCCAGTGCCAGGCGCCACCACCCAGCCAGTAGCCAACGAACGGCAGCAGGGCCACGGCGCTGACCGGCAGCGCCCCCACCTTGGTCAACGGGCTCAGGCGCGGCTTTTCACCGCTCATAACTGCATCCATCGGTATCTCCTCCGTGAGATGTAGGGTTTCGTCAACGCACGAAACGGTCCATCAACCGCGACAGGCGCGGCGAGTAAGGCGGCATCATCCAGCGGGTAAAGCTGATGCGGCTGGTCTGGCGCAGCACGGCGCGCTCGTTGGAGAACGCCTGAAAGCCATAGAACCCACCGGACTTGCCGATGCCACTGTTGTTGACACCGCCAAACGGCAGGTTCGGATGCAGGCCGTGCAGCATCACGTGATTGATCGTCGTGCCGCCGGCCGAGGTGCCGCGCAGGATGCGCTCCACGTTGGCCTTGATGCGGCTGAACGCGTACAGCGCCAGCGGCTTGGGTTTTTCGTTGATCAGCTCGAGCGCGCGGTTCAGGTCCTGAAAACCCAGCACCGGCAACAACGGCCCGAAGATTTCTTCCTGCATCAGCTTGGCATCGGGCGGCACATCGGTGAGTACGGTCGGCGCAATGAAACACGCGTCCGCATCCGACTGGCCGCCGGTCACCACCCGCGCGCCGCGCGACAGCGCGTCGTCCAGCAGCGCCTGCACACGGGCGTGGTGACGCGTGTTCACGATGCGGGTGAGTTCCGGCAGCTGACCGGCCTCGGCGCCGGCGTGCGCCTTGAACTGGCGATCGAGCGCGCCGAGCAGCGCCTCCCGGCGCGACTCGTGCACCAGCACGTAATCGGGCGCCACGCATACCTGACCGCCGTTCAACAACTTGCCCCACACCAGGCGCTCGGCGGCCGCTTCCACGTCCGCGCTCTCGTCGATGATCACCGGCGACTTGCCACCCAGCTCCAGCGTGACCGACGCCAGATGCTCGGCCGCGGCGCGCATGACCACCTTTCCGATCTCCGGATTGCCGGTATAGAAGATGTGGTCGAACGGCCGGCTCAGCAGCGCCTGCGCCACTTCCGGACCGCCCTCGAACACCGCCACCTCGGCCTCGTCGAACACGTCCGCGACGATGGTGCGGATCACCGCGCCCAGCGCCGGCGTCATCTCGGACGGCTTGATGATGGCGGTGCAACCGGCGGCGACGGCGCTGGCCAGCGGCACGAAACTCAGGAACACGGGTACGTTCCACGGCGCGATGATCAGCGCCGCCCCCTTGGGTTCGTAGCGGATCTCGCCGCGCGTGCCGAGCATGTTGACCGGCGTCTTCACCCGCTGCGGACGCATCCAGCGCTTCAGCTGCTTCAGTGCCAGGTCGATGGCCTGCGTGACCGGCATGATCTCGCCCAGCAGTGCATCCACGCGCGGCTTGCGCATGTCGCTGTGGGCCGCCGCAAGGATGTCTTCCTTGTGCGCCATCACCGCCGCACGCAGGCGGCGCAGTTTCTCCAGCCGCTGCTCGGCGGTGGTGTCGCGCAGTTCCAGTTTGCGCCGCTGCTGCAGTCCGAACACGCGATCGATTTCCGCGTTCAGGCGCGCCGGGGGCAGCTCGTTGATGGCATTCATTGCCGTCCTCCATGACCGGTGCCAAGGCGCCGACTATAAACTGAATGTGCGTTAAGGCAATTCCCCTGCAATCACAGCCCCTGGTCAAGAATCATGTCCGGCCCGAACACGCCGCAGCACAACTTCGCCGCCGGCGCCAGCGATTACGAACGGCGCATCCGCACCCTGGTACCCGGCTACGACACCCTGCATGCGCTGTCGGCCGCAATGCTGCGCGCGCAGCTGCCCGATACCGCCCGCGTGCTGTGCGTGGGCGCGGGCGCGGGCGAGGAACTGGCCTGTCTTGCGGACGCCGGACGGCACTGGCACCTCGTCGGCAGCGACCCCTCGGCCGACATGCTGGCGCAAGCCCGCCAGCGCGTTCAGCGCGCCGGCATCGCCGACCGCGTGACGCTGATCACGGCCGACGTGGCACAGGTGCCCGAGGCGCCGCCGTTCGATGCCGCCACGCTGCTGCTGGTACTGCATTTCGTCGCCGCCGACGACGCCCGCAGCGCGCTGATACGGGACATCGCCACGCGCCTCAAACCGGGTGCGCCGCTGCTGCTGGCCAGCCTGTGTGACAGGGGCGCCACGCCCACGCTGCTCGAGGCGTGGAAAACGCTTCAGGAACTGTCCGGAATGACGCGTGAGGCGGTCGACGAGCGGATGGCGCCCCGTCTGGCCGAGGCCCGCCCGGTCGGTGACGAAGAACTGGGCACATTGCTGGCGAGCGGCGGGTTCACGCCGCCCCTGCGCTATTTTCAGGGCCTCATGATGGCCGGCTGGATCACCTGGCGGCGGTAATCCCGGGCGAACGCTGTGCGCCGCACTGACCCCGGGCGAAGCTCGCCTCCCGCCCGGGGTGCCGGGGGGCGGACGTCAGCGCGTGCTGTCGAACAGCCGCGTGTCGGCCTCCTGCTCCAACGGCAGCAGCATGGCCAGGCTATCGCGATCCGCCAACCCAGCCATCATGGCGGCATCCACGGCCGCGAACGCGGCCTCGCCGGTCGCACTGTTTACGCCGCAATCGGCTGCCATCTCCAGCGCCAGACGCAGATCCTTGTGGAACAGCTCGTTGCGGAATCGCGGCTCGAGGTCGCGTGCCTTCAAGCGCGGATACATCATTTCCAGCACCACACTGCGGCCGCTGCTGCCCATCAACACCTGATACAGGGCGTCCAGATCCACGCCAGCGCACTGGCCGACCAGCAGCATCTCGATCAGCGCCCGCTGATGCACGCCCACCAGCAGATTGTTGATCAGCTTGGCCACGGCTCCACTGCCGCTGGGCCCCAGATACACCACGGTTTTGCCCATTGCCTCGAGCACCGGCCGCGCGCGGTCGAAGGCCGCCCGCTCCCCGCCCACCATGATGCCCAGCGTGCCCGCCTGGGCACCGGCCGGGCCACCCGACACCGGGGCATCCAGAAACTGCACCCCGCGCTCGCGCGCCGCCGCGTCGATGCGCCTGCACGTGCTCGGCCCCACCGTGCTGTGGTCGATCAACAGACTGCCCGATGTCGCGCCCTCCAGCAGCCCGCCCGGCCCCAGGTACGCCCGCTCGACGTCCTGCGGCATCGGCAGGCAGGTACAGACCACCTCGCAGGCAGCGGCCAGTTGGGCGTAACCGGCCGCCTCACTGGCACCGGCCGCAAGAGCCTGCTCGATCGGCGGCCGACTGCGGCTGACCACGGCCAGGTCCAGACCGGATTTGCGCAAATTGAGCGCCATTGGCAGGCCCATGCTGCCAAGTCCCACGTAACCCACACGCATCTCAGGATTCCTCCTTCAGCACCCCGGCGCCACCTCAGCCCAACCAACGGGCAGCGGCGATCAGCACCCACACGACGCCGGTCAACAGCAACGCCACGAACACCGCGGCCGACCCAAGATCCTTGGCGCGACCGGACAGCTCGTGCCGGTCCAGGCCGACACGATCGACCACTGCCTCCACCGCCGAGTTCAACAGCTCCACGATCAATGTCAAAAGCAGGGTACCGACCAACAACGCCCGCTCCGCCGCCGTGCGCCCCAGCCATAAACCAATCGGTGCCATGACGGCGACAATCACCAGTTCCTGACGGAACGCCTCCTCACCCGTGAAGGCAGCACGCAAGCCCTGCGCCGAATAGCGGGTGGCGCGCCATATCCTCACCCAACCCATTGCTCCTCCGCCAAAAAACAAACGCCCCGAACCAGTCGGGGCGTTTGTCGTCGGGTCACCGGCCCGTGGCGTGCCGGCAGCTGGCTATGATCAGGCCTTCATCTCGAGGTCCATGCCGTAGCCGGTGGCTTCCACGCCGTGGCCCCACACGTCCGCCACGTAGTACTCGGACTGGTGCGTGGACTTGCGCGCGCCCCAACCGTACTCCCACAGCCAGCCCGACGGGTTACCCATGTAGAAGGACCACATCTGGTCGTTGCTGTGCTTGCCGGGCTGGATGGCAACCGGAATGTTGCGCTTGCGCACGACGTCGAAGGTGTACCCGACGTCATCCATCTTCTCCACCTCGATCATCAGGTGGTTGATGCGCTTTTCCATCGGCGCGCCCAGGAACGCGACCGAATGGTCACGCTCGTTACAGTGCATGAACACCGGCGCTGCGATCATATCGGTACCGGGAATCGGCAGGTGGTATTCCACCGACCCGCGCATGCCGAGCACGTCGGCATAGAACCGGTAGGCCTTCTGCACGTCATCCTGGCGCAGGATGCAGTGGCCCACGCCACCGGCGCCGGTCAGAAAACGGCCGTACATGCGCCGTCCGGGGTGGAACGGCAGGAAGGTCTCGACCCGCGGGCCGTGAAAAATCTCGGTCGGATTGCCACCCGGGTCGTTGAACTTGAGCAGGTCCAGCACCATGCGCTCCTTGCGCTCCTCGCCATCAGCCTGCTTCCAGTCCACGCCGGCAGCGTCGAGCTGGCGCTTCATCTCGTCGAATTCGTCCGGCCCGGCGACACGCCAGCCGATGAAGTCCATGTCGTCATCGCCGTGCAGGTTGACGACGATCCGGTGGTGCCAGTCGTCCATGCGCAGATAGAAGCGATCGCCATCGCCTTCGTCCAGCACTTCCATGCCCACCACCTGGCTGGCGAATTCACGCCAGGCATCGCCGTCCTTGACACCAATGCCCAGGTACCCGAATTCAGTCACTTTCGCCATGTTGAACTCCTTAGCTCGGTGGGGAATGCCACGTCTCCAAACAAACGGGCATGAACCGGCATGATAACCAACAAACCTCGTTGACGACGTTGACCCGGGGACGGGCGTGCCCACAAATCGTCACCGCACACCCGAGTGCATTACCATCCGTGCGCTGATCGAAGAGTGCGCCCAATGCACCACCGCAGCAGGAGGAGTTGGTGTCGATACCTGCCATCGAATTGCAACCGGCGCAGCTGCCGCCGTCGTGTGAGGCGCTGCGACGCGAGGTACGTGCCTTCCTGGCCGAGGAACTGACCGCAGGCCGTTTCGCCCCGGCCTGCGACAACTGGCTTGGAGGCTTCGATGCCGACTTCAGCCGCCGCCTGGCGGCGCGCGGCTGGCTGGGCATGACCCTGCCGACCGAGTACGGCGGCCATGGACGCAGTGCGCTCGAACGCTACGTGGTCACCGAGGAACTGCTCGCGGTCGGTGCGCCAGTGGCGGCCCACTGGGTCGGCGACCGACAGACCGGCGCCTCGCTGCTGCGCTACGGCAGCGAGGAACAGAAACGCTACTTTCTGCCACGGCTGGCCAGCGCCGAGGTGTTCTTCGCCATCGGCATGAGCGAGCCCGGCAGCGGCTCGGACCTGGCCTCGGTACGCACCCGTGGCGAGCGCGTTGACGGTGGCTGGCGACTGACCGGCACCAAGCTGTGGACCTCCAACGCCCACCATGCCGACTGGTTTTTCGTGCTATGTCGCACCGCGCCGCTCGGCGAGGACCGACACGCCGGCCTGTCGCAGTTCATCGTCGACCTCAGGTCGCCGGGCATCACGATCCGCCCGGTACCGATCCTTACCGGCGCCCACCACTTCAACGAAGTGGTGCTGGAAGATGTCTTCGTACCGGATACGCACGTGCTGGGCGAAATTGGCCAGGGCTGGAAGCAGGTCACGTCGGAACTGGCCTTCGAACGCTCGGGACCGGAACGGTTCATGTCCACCTTCCCGTTGCTGGCGGAGTTCCTGCGCGTGCTCGGCAATGCACCTGACCCGCACACCGCCACCGCCGTGGGCGAACTGGCGGCAGAACTGTGGTCGTTACGCCAAATGTCGTTGTCGGTGGCCGCTGCCCTGCAGCGCGGGGAAGCACCGGACGTCGCCGCGGCACTGGTCAAGGACCTGGGCACCCGTTTCGAGAGCGACGTGTTCGAGCGCGTGCGCCTGCTGGCGGATACGGCGCCCTCACTGACCGCGCGCCGGCACCTGGACCGGCTGCTGGCGCAGGCCATCCTGCATTCGCCCGGCTTCACACTGCGCGGTGGCACCAACGAGATCCTGCGTGGCGTCGTGGCACGCGCCCTGGGCCTGAGGTAAGCGCGGTATGAGCGACGACATGCGACAGATGCTGCTCGACACCCTGCTACCCGTGCTGGCCGACCACTGCACCGCCGAGCGCGTGCAGGCGGCCGAAGCCGGCGGCTTCGACGCCGGTCTGTGGCAGGTGCTGGATGAGCTCGGCTACCCACTGGCCGCGGTGCCGGAAGACGCCGGCGGCATCGGCCTTGGCCTGGCAGACCTGTGCGCCCTGCTGCGCCTGTGCGGGCAACACTGCGCACCGGTGCCACTGGCGGAAAGCCAGCTGGCTGCCTGGCTGCTGGCCCGCGCCGGCCTCGACCTGCCCGGCGGCGTGCTGACGCTCGCGGTCACCACGGCACTCCAGACGCTGCAACCAGGCGCCACGGGCCTGCGCCTGACAACGAACCTGTCGCGCGTGGCATCGGCGCGCCATGCCGACGGCCTGGTCCTGCTGGCCGAGCATGCCGGCGCCCGTTACGTAGTCCGGCTGACGACGGACGAACTCGGCATCGAGCCGGGCAACAACCTGGCCGGCGAGGCGCGCGACGACGTGCGCATCGACACCACCGTGCCGCCAGCACGCTACCGGCGCCTGACCCAGGGACCGGACGCCGCCGAACTGGAAGCGCGCGCCGCACTGCTGCGCGCCGCACTGATGAGCGGCGCCTTGCAGCGCGTGCTGCAACAGTCGCTCGACTACGCCCGCGAGCGCCGGCAGTTCGGCCGCCCGCTGGCCGCCTTCCAGGCCATTCAGCAACAGCTGGCCATCCTTGCCGCCGAGGTGGTGGCCGCCGCCGCGGCGGTGGACCACGCCGCCGTATTGGCCGGGCACGGCCCGGCGCCGGACGCCATCGCCGTGGCCAAGGTGCGTTCCGGCAAGGCTGCCGGCATCGCCTGCCGCATTGCCCACCAGGTGCATGGCGCCATGGGGTTCACCCAGGAATACTCGTTGCAGCACGCCACGCGCCGACTGTGGGCCTGGCGTGACGAGGCCGGCAGCGAGGCGGTATGGGCAAGGCGCCTGGGACAACACCTGGCCGCCGCCGGCGCCGACGCGCTGTGGCCACTGACCACAGGCAGCGGCGCTATGGCAGACTGACCGCCGTCCCCAAAAAAACAACGAAAGCCCGGTCTTGCCCTGCGGCCACACGGACGTTCGAGGAGGAGCCGCCGTTGGAACTGAACCTGCGCCTGCTGCTGGAGCGGTCGGCCAAGTATTTCCCGGACAACGAGATCGTCACGCGCCTGCCGGACGCCTCGCTGCATCGCTACGCCTACCGCGATCTCGACGTCCGGGCGAGGCGCCTGGCAAGCCGCCTGGCGGATCTGGGCATCCGGCCGGGCGACCGGGTCGCCACCTTTGCCTGGAACACATACCGCCATTTCGAGCTGTACTTCGCGCTGCCGTGCGCCGGCCGGGTGCTGCACACGGTCAACCTGCGCCTGGCCGACGAGCATGTCGCCTACATCCTGAACCACAGCGAAGACAGCGCCGTGTTCGTGGACCCGGACCTGCTGCCCACCTTCGAGCGCATCGCGGGCGCCCTGAAGACCGTCAAGGCCTTCGTGGTGCTGGCCGACCGGGTGCCGGACACCACGCTGGACAACGTGATCGCCTACGAGGACCTGATTCGCGACGGCGATCCCGGGTTCGTGTTCCAGGAACTGCCCGAGCGCACTCCGGCCGGCATGTGCTACACGTCGGCGACCACCGGCATGCCCAAGGGCGTGATCTACACCCACCGCGACATCTACCTGCACACCCTCACCGAGTGCCTGGGCGACGTGCTCGACATCCGCGAGCGCGACACCCTGCTGCCGGTGGTGCCCATGTTCCACGCCAACGCCTGGGGCCTGCCGTTCGCCGCCGCCTGCATGGGCGCCAAGGTGGTGCTGCCCGGCGAACGGCCACACGCTCCCGCCATCCTCGACCTGATGCAGGCCGAACGCGTCACGTTTGCAGCGGCGGCGGTCAGCATCGGCATCGACATGATCACCGAACTCAAGCGCCAGCGGCGCGACCTGTCCAGCGTGCGCGCCATCATGCTGGGCGGCTCCGCCACGCCGGCGGCGGTGATGGAGTACTTCCTCGACGAACATGACATCCCGATCGTCACCGCCTGGGGGTCCACCGAAATGACCCCGCTGGCCACCTGCACGCATATCCGCCGCGGCGAGCTCGCCCGGCCCCGGCACGAACACATCCCCACCCGCATTCGCCAGGGCATCCCCTGCCCTGGCACCGAACTGAGGGTGCTGGACGACCAGGGCCGCGACGTGCCGTGGAACGACGAGGCCATCGGCGAGATTCATGTGCGCACGCCGTGGAGCGCCACCGAGTATTACCGTGACGCGCGCACCACCGACGGTTTCGTCGACGGCTTCTGGAAGAGCGGTGACATGTCGGCGGTGGACGCCAACGGCGTGCTGCGGCTGGTCGACCGTGCCAAGGACCTGATCAAGAGCGGCGGCGAATGGATCTCGTCGGTCGACCTCGAAAACGCCTTGATGGCGCACCCCCAGGTACGCGAAGCCGCAGTGGTGGCGGCGCCGGACACCAAGTGGCTGGAGCGCCCCTGTGCCTATGTGGTGGCCGAGCCCGGTGCCGAACTGGACGGCAACGCGCTTCGCGCGTGGCTGGAACCGCGCTTCGCCCGATGGTGGCTGCCCGACCACTACCTGCTGGTCGACAGCATCCCCAAGACCGGGGTCGGCAAGATCAACAAGCGCGCCCTGCGTGAACAGGTCGAGCGGGACCTGGGCACGCGCGCCTGACCGGGCCACGTTTCACAACGAGGAGAAACCATGCGCGGCATCACCATTCGCCCCCTGCATCACGGCAACATGCATGTGGATCTCGAACTGCTGGTCACCGGCCACCCGGAGCTGATGCTGACCAAGTCACAGCCAAAAAAGAACAAGGTCTGGTGCGAGGTGCCGTCGCTGACCTTCCTGATCGACCACCCGGACGGGCGCATCCTGTTCGACGCCGCCATCCACCGCCACTGGGAGGATCAGTGGCTGCCGGAATACAAGGAACTGGCGCCGTACGACGACTACACCGAGGAACAGCTGCTGGAGAACACGCTCAAGCGCCACAAGCTCGGCCCGGAGGACATCGACTACGTGTTCCTGAGCCACCTGCACGTGGACCACGCCGGCAACGCCAAGCTGTGGAACACCTGCCCATCCACCCGGGTGCTGGTGCATCAGGACGAGTACGCCGCGGCGGCCAACATGCCCAGGGACGAACATTTCTTCCTGCGCTGCGACTACGACGTGCCGGGCGTGAACTTCTGCACCCTGTCCGGCGACAACGAAATCCTGAAGGACGTGCACGCCATCAGCGTGCCGGGGCATACCGCCGGCACCATGGCGCTGATGGTGCATCTGGAGCATGCCGGCACGGTCATCCTGACCTCCGATGCCTGCTACCGGAAGGACAGCTACGACTACGAGGTCGGATCCATCATCTCCAACGACCTGATCCGCTGGAAGCAGTCACTGCACAAGATCAAGATGCTGGCCCGGGCGCACAACGCCTGTGTGATGCCCGGCCACGACCACACCCTGTGCCACGAGGGTGAAACCCCGCTGCGCGACGAGCCGAAGCTGCGCGTGGAGGGGACCTACGACTGAGCCGCAAGGAAGCAAGCCGGTCCCGTTGTTCTATTTATTACAGCTAAGAGGAAGGAGCCGTGAAGTTCATCTTGTTTTACCTGCCCTCGGTCGGCACCGTCAGCCAGACGCAAAAAGGCATGGCCGGGCAGAACTCCCAGAACTACCAGAACATGCTCTGGCAGCTGTCCGAGCAGATCAAGTTCGCCGACAAGGCCGGGTTCTGGGGCGCCGCCTTCACGGAGCACCACTTCCACATCGAGGGCATCGAACAGTCCAACAACCCTATCCTGCTGGGCCTGTACTTCGGCCTGCAGACCACGCGCATCCGCATGGGGCAGATGGCCAACGTCATCCCCTTCCACAACCCGCTGCGCCTGGCCGAGGACATCGCCATGCTCGACCAGATGCTGCAGGGACGCACGTTCTTCGGCATCGCCCGCGGCTACCAGAAGCGCTGGGCCGACGTGCTCGGCCAGACGTACGGGGTCGGCGGCACCATGTCGGACAAGTCCGAGGTGGACCAGAAGAACCGGCGGCTGTTCCTGGAGCACTACGAAATCATCAAGAAGGCCTGGACCAGCGACGTGTTCAGCCACACGTCCGAGCACTGGACCATTCCGCCCGAGGGGCTCAAGTTCAACCACTCGGTGGTCAACCGCTTCGGCAAGGGCCAGACCGAGGACGGCATCATCACCGAGATCGGCATCGCCCCCAAGCCGTTCCAGCGACCGCACCCGCCCATTTTCCAGCCGTTCTCGTTCAGTGAGGACACGTTCCGCTTCTGCGCCCGCGAGGGCATCGCGCCGTTCGCGCTGGCGACCGACGACGACACGCTCAGCGACCTGTTCCGCGCCTATCAGGAAGAAGCCGCCGCCGCCGGGCGCGACTACGCGCTTGGTCAGAACATCGGCATCTTTCGGGACACGCTGGTGCTCGAGGACGCCGCCGAGGCCCACAAGTACGCCGCCATGGGCAACGGCTTCGTGTGGCCGGCCTGGTTCGCGCCGATCGGCTTCAACGAGGCCTTCCGCAAGAAAGGCGAGACCGGCCGCATCGGGCCCGAGTGCGACTACAACTACCTGGTCGAGAAAGGCTTCGAGTTCGTCGGCAACCCGGACCAGGTCAACCGGCAGATCGAGAACATGGTCAAGAAGCACAACCCCGAGTACTTCCTGATGTGGCAGTACCCCGGCCCGATCCCGCACCACATCCAGATGCGCAACCTCGAACTGTGGGCCACCGAGATCCTGCCGAACTGGAACGACTGACCGCGCCCCGTTAGCGGGCCCGGGGCCGCGCCGGTGGTGCTTCCGGCGCGGCCTTGGCGTGTCTTGGCACCTCGGGCGCCGGCCCTGTTAAGCTGCCCGCCCCCGGGTTCCAGCACAGACGGGCATGGCCGTGAACTGGCAGTCCTTCGCACCGGTCTTCGTGACCATCTTCCTGGCCGAAATCGGCGACAAGACCCAGCTGGCCACGGTGCTGTTTGCCGCCGACGGCAAGGCCAGCCGCTGGCTGGTGTTCGCGGCCGCTGCCAGCGCACTGGTGCTGGCGGCCGGCATCGGGGTGCTGGTCGGTAGCCAGCTGGAACGCATCGTGTCGCCGGCCACGCTCAAGCGCGTGGCGGGCATTGGCTTCATCGCCATCGGCCTGTGGACACTGCTGTCGCGCTGAGCGCGCCGGCAGCGTCCGCCTACCGGCCCACCAGAGGCCACCGGCTCAAATGGGATACGCCACGTAGCGCGGCAGGACGTTGGTGTCGAGCACGGCCCGGCGACTGCGAAAACGCGCCTCGCCGTTGACCACCACCTCGTCCACGTACGTGCCGGTGGCGAGCACGCCGGTGCGACCGGTGTCGGCGGGCGTGTAGTTGACGGTGAAGTGCGTTTCCACGCGGTACGTCGCCGGCCCCAGAAGCTGGATGTCCACCAGTTGCGTGAAATGGCGCGGCTGATAATGCTCGACCGCGTCCGGCTGGATCTTGGTCACCTGCGTGACGCGATCCTGCAGGCGCTCGTAGCAGTCGTCCAGCATGTAGCCGATCGGCAGTCCCCGGTCCTCGTTTTCCTTGGCGATGCACACGTACGAGCCGGGCGTGTCGAAGGTGGCCAGCCAGCCGGGCATGTCGCGCCGGTCGAGCGCCCGGATGTAGGTGAGGTTCAGCCGCTCGATGGCGTCGCGCACCGTGCTGTCGATGCCGTTCATGCCTTGGCCCTCCGGAAGCCCATGCGTTTGCGGTAGTGCTCCCAGCGCGGGAGGTTGCCGGATTCGTCGTTCTGCTTGACGTTGAACGCGAGCTTGTACTCGTCGGTCACGCCCTTCTGGAAGATGGCGTTGCCCGGCGAGCGGTTGCCCAGATCAATGCGCGTGAAGATGGCGGCATCCTCCAGGCTGATGAGCCCGCTCGGCCCAAGCAGGTTGGCGGACTGGCGCGTGCGGTGCGCCAGCAGCTCCGGGCTGTCGTCGTCGCGGGCGAAATACGCGTAGTGCACCTCGACCCCGCGCTGCCCCTTGGGAAAGGCATAGCGGATGTTCAGCATGTCCATGTGCTTGGTGAACACGGTCACCGGAAAGGTGCTGACCACGATCGAACCCTTGCTGTCCGGGTCGCCCTTGAACTGCACGATGGAGCTGTCCTCGAGCGCGTCGATCTTGCTCGGGATCGTCAGCTCGGAATCGAAGGCCAGGTGGCCGTTCTCGGTAACGATCTGCTCGCCCTTGCCGCCCTGCCAGCCCATCAGCTTGAACGCCAGGTGCAGCAGCGGCGCGTGGTAGCCGTCGTTATCGACATAGGCCTTCCAGTTACAGTCGTAGTGGACCTTCTGGTAGCCGAGCAGCTTGAGGCCGTGGCCGCTGCCGAGCACCCGCGACAACGGGTCGGCCACCGCCCCGGTCATATAGGTGAGCAGGTCCGGCGTTTTGTCACTCATGGTGACGAAATACAGCTCGTTGAACGCCTCGGCGCGCAGTTCCTTCAGGCCGAACTTCTCCTTGCTGAAACTCGGCGAGAACTCATGGCTGTTGGGACACCCCACCAGCGCCCCCTCGCGGCTGAACAGCCAGCGGTGATAGGGGCATTCGAAGTCGGCCTTGTTGTCGGCGTTGTCGGTGACCAGCGCGGCACCACGGTGGGCGCAGGCGTTGTGGAACACACGAATCCTGCCGTCGTCGCCGTGCACCGCGAAGATCGGCATCTCGCCGATGAAGGCGGCCTTGTAGTCACCGGGGTTCGGCACCTCGGCGCGGTGCACGATGGGGTGCCACTCCTCGCCGTAGAAGATGTTGTCGAGTTCCAGCCGCCACAGGCTGGGCTCCTCGAACACGGCCTTGGGAATCTCGTTGTACTTGGCCGGCCACTCCATGACGGTGTCCGGCAGGTTGATGTTGGCGGTCATCGGTGTGACTCCTCCTCCACACGAGGAAAAAATGCGGCCCCGCAACGGGACGCACGATCCTAGGCCGGGCGCCGCGCCGTCATCGTGACGTCCGTCAAGAAGAACGGTCACCCTTCCGCCTGCCGGACGCCACCGGACTGCTGCCCTCCGTGCCGTCTCGCCGGCACTGGCCTTATACTTACGGACTTCACGATCGGGCTCGCTGCTGCCGTCCACCGGCACGCCCTTCGGCCTGCGCCGAAGACTGACCGGTCGGTCGGTCCGGGCGACTGTGCGCCCCTCTCAAGGAGTACCCATGCTGGGAAATCACACCGCAATTCGCGCCACCGTTGCCGGGGCGCTGCTGGCCACGCTCGCCGCCTGCGGTCAATCCACGCCCGAAAACGGCCAGCGACCGGCGCCGGAAGTCGGCGTGGTCGAGATTCAGCCGCAGCGGTTCGAGTTGACCGTGGAGCTGCCGGGACGCACCGCCGCCTACCGCGTGGCCGAAGTGCGGCCACAGGTCAGCGGCATTCTTCAGAAACGCCTGTTCGAGGAAGGCGCCGCCGTCAAGGCGGGCCAGGCGCTGTACCAGATCGACGCCGCCCCGTACCGGGCCGCCGTGCAACAGGCCGAGGCAGAACTGGCCCGTGCCCGTGCCAACGCAGAGGTGGCGCGCCTGAAGGC
>NZ_JBFJTF010000055.1:0-14039 GCF_041625615.1 Immundisolibacter sp.
GCGTCGGTGAAGCTGAACAGTATCGTGCGCAGCAGCGGCCACAGCGCGACCAGCGCCAGCGCCGCCAGCATGGGCGTGACGAACAGCCAGGCGGTGCGCCGGCGTGTGTGCATCCAGCCGCGGCGGGCAGGACGCGTGGGCAGTGGGGAGATGCCGTCGGCCATCGGCGGTCACCAGCGACCGCGCCTGCCGATGCGGTTCAGGCGACCCTCGAGCCGGGCCAGGCGGTCGGCCGCCTCGGCCTCGCCGCTGAGCACGTCGTGTGTCGCCTGCCAGAAGGCACTCGACACGCGGTTGTAGCGGCTGCCGGTGACGCGCGACGGGCGCACCACGGCGTGCTCGAACGTTCGCCGCAGCTGACCGAAGAACGGGTTGGCCGCCAGCACTTCGCTGTCGTCATACAGCGCCGACAGGGTCGGGTTGTAGGCGGCGCGGATGGCGCGCTGCTTCTGCTGCGCGGCGCTGGTGAGAAAGCGCACCAGGTCCGCCGCCTCGGCCGGGTGGCGGGAATGCCGCGACACCGCCAGCTGCCAGCCGCCCAGCGTGCCGCTGGTCTTGCCCGCGGCGCCGCCACGCGGCAGGGCGCTGACGCCCACCTTGCCGCGCACCGGGCTGTCGGCACCCTGGGCCAGTGCCCAGGCATAGGGCCAGTTGCGCATGAAGATGGCCTTGCCGCTCTGGAACACGCCGCGGGCGGCTTCCTCGTCGTAATTGAGCACGCCCTGTGGCGAGATGCCGCCGACCCACGAGGCCGCCGTTTGCAGCGCCTCGATGGCCTGCGGGTTGTTGACGGTGACCCGGCCGTCGGCGGCCACCAGCGTGCCGCCGCCGAAGGAATCGATCCATTCCAGCGCGTTGCAGGTGAGGCCCTCGTAGGCGCGGCCCTGCCAGACGAAGCCCTGCAGGTCGGTGTTGCCGGCCGCCCGCTCGGCGTCGAGGATGGTTTCGGCGCTGCGCGCGAGCTCGTCCCAGGTGGTCGGTGGCGTCAGGCCGTGACGTTCGAGCAGGTCCCGGCGGTAGTACAGCACGCCGGCATCGGTCCACCACGGCATGGCCACCAGCCGGCCGTCGATGGTGCTGTTGGCGATCAGTGCCGGGAAATGCGCCGCCGGCGCGTCGCCGAGGTAGGGCTTCAGGTCGATCAGGTGGCGGTGCAGGATGCCCGGCCACACCACGTCCACCTGCAGCACGTCGATGTCGTCGGCGCCGGCCGCCAGCACCTGCTGATACAGCGCCAGGCGCTCGGTGGACGAGTTCGGCGTCGACACCAGCGTCACCCGGTGGCCGGTACGTTCGGCCCATGCCTCGACCGCCGCCGCGCACAGGTCGCGCTCCAGTCCCAGCGCGCCGCAGGCGATGGCCAGTTCCACCGCGCGTGCCGGCAGCGCGCCGCCCAGCAGCAGGGCGGCACACAGCAGGCCGGCGGCGCGCCGGCGCAGCCGGTCAGGCCGCCGCATGCGCAGCGAAATGGTCCGTGAAGTCGCCGGGCATGATGTCGTTGAAGCGCTCGAAGGTGTGCTGCACCCAGTGGTTGACGTCGTATTGGCTGATGTTGGCCAGCATGGTGGTCATGCGCGAGCGCGCCTCGTCCGGATCCATGTCCAGTGCCTGGTCGAGGGCGGCATCCATGGCGCGCTGCGAGTAGGGGTTGGTCAGGACGGCCTGCGGCAGCTCGACGGCACAGCCGGCGAACTCCGACAGCACCAGCACGCCCGGCTGGCCACGCTTGGCGGCGACGAATTCCTTGGCCACCAGGTTCAGGCCGTCGCGCAGGGGCGTGGTCATGCAGATGTCGGCCATGTGGTAGTAGGCGATCACCCGGTCGAACGGGATGGCGTTGCTGAACAGCAGCACCGGTGCCCAGCTGAGCTTCGAGAAGCGGCCGTTGATGCGCCCGACCAGGGCTTCGATGTCGCGCTGCGTGTCGCGGTAGATGCGCATGCCGGACGCCGCCCGCACCGAGGTGACGATGAGCTTCACCTTGCCGTGCAGGTCGGCGCGGCGTTCGAGCAGCCGCTCGAAGGTGGTCAGCGCCTCGCGCATGCCCTTGGTGTAGTCGGTGCGACCGACGGCGATGATCAGGCGCTGCTCGCCCAGTTCCTCGCGGATGCTGCGCTGCAGGGCCTGATTCGGTTCGCTGTCCAGCAGCTGGCCGATCAGGCGCGGGTCGGTGCCGACCGGGAAGGCATCGATGGCGGTGCGCCGCTCGCCGTGACGCAGCACGGTCGGCGTGCGCGGCTCGGACAGCGCCAGGCCGCAGGGTGACATGCCGGCCTCGACGTCCGTTTCCTGTTCCAGCGTCACATTGCGCAGGCCGCGCGCGACGTCGGCGAAGTTGCGGGCGTAGCGTGGAATGTGGAAGCCGACCAGGTCGCAGTCGAGCAGGCTGTCGACGATCTCGTCCCGCCACGGCAACACGTTGAACACGTCCGGCGCCGGGAACGGTGTGTGGTGGAAAAAGGCGATGCGCACGTTCGGCTTGAGCTGGCGCAGGTATTTCGGCACCAGCCACAGGTTGTAGTCGTGCACCCACACCAGGCCATCGTCGTCCGCCTGTTCGGCGGCGGCCTGCGCGAACAGCGCGTTCACCTCACGGAAGGTGCTCCAGTCCACGTTCTCGTAGCGGAACAGCCACGGAAACGAGTGCAGGATGGGCCACAGCGCCTCCTTCGAGGTGACGTGGTAGAACGAGCGCACCTGCTCGGCGGTCAGCGGCAGGCGCGAGACCACGTAGTGGCCGTGGCGGTCGTCGATCTCGATGACCCGCTCGAAGCGCTCGCGCTGGCGCGGGGTCACCTGTTTCCAGGCTACCCAGGCGCCACGGCCATCCACGATGCGGCCGAAAAAGCTCTTCAGCGTCGGCACGATGCCGTTCGGGCTCTCGTGCTCGCGGTAGACGGTGCGGCCGTTCTCGACCACTTCCTGATAGGGCTGGCGGTGATAGACGATCACCAGCGACGATTTCTTCATGCCGTGCGTTCCTCGTCGTGCAGTCCGAAGTGATGGATTGCCTCGGCAATGCCGGCGGCGCCCTCGCCGCGTGCGCGGTGAACCCAGTCGAAGCCGTCGATGGCCTCCAGCAGTTTCGGTTCCGAGTTGCCGACCGCGACACCCTTCAGGCCCGTCTTGAACAGTGACAGGTCGTTGAGCGTGTCGCCGGCCACCAGCACCCGTTCGGCCGCCAGTTCCAGGCGCTCGATCAGGCGCAGCAGCGTCGGCCCCTTCTGCACCCCGCGCGGCAGGACGTCGAAGAAGGTGTCGGCGGACAGCAGCCAGTCGAAGCCGGCGTCCTCCACCTTGCGCAGGGTTTCCTGGCGCAGCTGCTGCGGGTCGTAGTAGTAGCTGACGCGGTGACGGAACGGGGTCGGTTGCAGCGTCAGGCCCGGCTCGTCGGCCAGCAGCTCGAGCACGCGGGCGTTGGCTTCGTTCCACAGTGCGCGGATGTCCTGTTCCAGGGCCTCGATCGGCTCCCAGGTGGCGGTGTCCCAGACGCTGGTGCCGACATCGCCGATGATCAGGTCCGGCCTGGGCATGCCCGGCTGTTCGACCAGCTCGCGCAGGAAGTCGATGTCGCGGCCGGTGACGAAGATCAGCAGCACGTCGTCACGCTGCTGCAGGGCCTGGTAAAGCGCCCGGCGCTGCGCCTCGCTGCCGCCCAGGAAGGTGCCGTCGAGGTCGGTGGCCAGGATCAGTCCCGGCGTGCTGTGTTTGGCAGGTGTGTTCATGCGGAAGGGTGGGGCAACTTGATGAGTTTCTCGAGTGCCGCCGATTCGGCGCGCAGCGGGCGGACCATCAGCAGCTCGATGGCGTCGTCGATGGGCAGGCCGCCGTGCAGCACCCGGTCGATGGCCTGGCAGATGGGCATGTCCACGCCCAGGCGGGTCGCCAGCGCGGCCACCGAGCGGGCGTTGACCACGCCTTCGACCACACTGGTACGGTTGCTCAGCAGTTCCTCGGCCGTGCGGCCCTCGCCAAGCGCCTTGCCGAAGGAAAAATTGCGCGACTGCTCGCTGGAGCAGGTCAGCGTCAGGTCGCCGATCCCGGCCAGGCCGGTGACGGTTTCCCGCTGGCCGCCGAGCGCCGTGGCCAGGCGCTTGATCTCGGCCAGGCCGCGAGCGATCAGTGCCGCGCGTGGATTCGACCCCATGCCGCGGCCCTGGGCGATGCCGCAGGCGATGGCCAGCACGTTCTTGACTGCGCCGCCGACCTCGACGCCGACCAGGTCTTCCGACAGGTACGGCCGAAAGCTCGGCGTGGCCAGGGTGATCGCCACCCGGGCGGCCAGGGTCTGCGGCGCGCTGTCGGCGGTGGCGCCGGCCAGATCGGCCGAGGCGATGGTCACCGCCGTCGGCTGTCCGGCGGCCACTTCATCGGCGAAGCTCGGGCCGGACAAGGCGGCCAGTGGCCGGCCGGGCAATTCCTGCTCGATCACTTGCGTCATCAGGGCGCCGGTGTCGTTCTCGATGCCCTTGCTGCACACCACGATCGGTACCCCGGGTGGCAGGTGTGCGCCGATCTGTCGGCACATGGGGCGCAGGAACTGCGAGGGCACCACCACGATCACCAGCTGCGTGCCGCTCAGCGCCTCGGCGAGGTCGTCGGTGGCCTTGATGGCGTCGGGCAGCGGGTGCTGAGGCAGGAAGGGATTGCGCCGATCGCGGTGGATGGCGGCGACCGCGTCGGTCTCGCGTACCCACAGCGTGGTGTCGCGGCCGGCGGCATGGGCGGTCATGGCCAGGGCAGAGCCCCAGGCACCGCCTCCGACGACGGTGACGGCTTGAAAGATGGTCGACGGTCGGTCGGAATTCAGAGGATTCGGTTCGCTGGATTCGATAGGCAAAACATATGACCGGGTGGCTGAAATCGTGGCAGGCGCTAGAGCGCATATTCATAAATATAGGCGCCAACTCAGTATTTCAAGTTTAACCACCCGGGGATTTAATGCCAGCCGGCGGGGCGCGAGGGGCACGCGCCTGGGGCGCCGCCAGCGGCGAAACCGCGCGCATGGCGGGCCACGGGCGCAGGTCCTCGGCGCCTGCGTCAACGATGCGGTGATGGCCCTGCGGACGGGCCGCCTGCGGTCCTGGCCGGCGTCCGGGTCCCGGTTTCGCGCGGCCGGTGCGCCGGTGGTTCAGGCGTGATTGCGCAGCAACTGCTCGCCCGGGTCGGGGGCCAGGTAGGTTTGGCGTACCGCCCACGGGCTCGGATGGCGGCGCAGGTGGTGTCGCAGCAGGGTCACCGGCACCAGCAGCGGCGTGCGGTGCAGCCGGTAGTCCTCGATGGCCTGGTGCAGTTCGGCCCGGTCGGTGTCGTCGAGCCGGTTTTTGACGTAACCGGCCAGGTGCTGGAGCACGTTGGTGTGACTGCCGACGGAGGCGTGGCGTGCCAGAGCGGCCATGAACGCGTGTCCGTACTGGTGCAGCAAACCGGTCGAGGCCTGGCGCCCGACGTCGGCCACCAGTCGGCCCAGACGCCGGTAGGCGGCCTGGTTGTGCGCCAGCAGCTGGTACTTGTGCCGCGCGTGGAAGTCGACCAGCGCGGCGCCGCTGACCGGGCCGGCGGTCAATGCCTGCCAGCGGCTGTAGGCGAACACGCGCTCGATGAAGTTCTCGCGCAGCGCCGGGTCGTTCAGACGACCTTCCTCCTCTACCGGCAGCAGCGGCACCCGCGCCATCAGGCCGGCGGCAAAGGCGCCGCTGGCACGGCCGTGTGGCATGCCGGTCTCGGTGTATGTCTTGACCCGCTCCATGCCGCAACTGGGAGAGTTCTTCTTCAGCACGAAGCCGCACAGCGCGGCGGCGTGCGTGGCCTGCTGCGCGGCCACGTCATCGAGTGCGTCGGTGACGTCCAGGTCCGGATCACGCACGCCGCGCACCCGCACGCCGCGGTCGGTGTGTACCAGCCGGATCGGCGCCCGCGGCACGCCCAGGCCGATGGCCACCTCCGGGCATACCGGCACCAGGTCGAAATGCTGCGCCAGCAGGTCGGCGACGAAGCCGTCGCGTTTGTGGCTCCCGTCGTAACGCACCGCCTCGCCGACCAGGCAGGCGCTGACGCCCAGACGCAGGCGGGCCGGCTCGGGGTGCGACTCAGCCATCGGCGACCAGCGCTGCCAGTGTGGGACCGCTTTCGGCGTGCAGCACCAGGTTGGCGATGGCGTCGAGCGGTGTCGGTTCGCGGTTGATGATCAGCAGGCGGGCGCCGTTGCGGCGCGCCAGTTCCGGCAGGCTGGCGGCCGGGTAGACCTGCAGCGACGAACCGATCACCACGAACAGGTCACAGGCCAGCGTGGCGGCTTCGGCCACGCGCATGGCGTGCAGCGGCATCGGCTGACCGAAGGACACCGTGGCCGACTTGATGTAGCCGCCGCACGCGCACACCGGCGCCGCGCCATCGGCTTCGAAGCGGACACGGATGTCGGCCAGCGCGTAGCGTTTGTGGCAGGCCAGGCAGGCGGCGTAGGTGCCGTTGCCGTGCAGCTCGACGATGCGGTCGGCCGGCACGCCGCTGGCCCGGTGCAGCCCGTCGATGTTCTGGGTGAGGACGTGGCTGACACGTCCGGCCGCCACCAGCCGTGCCACGGCACGGTGCCCGGCGTTGGGCTGCACTGCACCGATGGCGTCATCGAGTTCGAACTTGCGTCGCCACGCCTCACGCCGGGCGGCCTCCGAGGCCAGGAACTCCTGGAAGTCGATGGGCCGCAGACGGCTCCACAGTCCGCCGGGGCTGCGAAAGTCCGGGATGCCGGACTCGGTGCTGATGCCGGCGCCGCTGAACACCACCGTGCGACGACTTTCTGTCAGCAGACGGCGGGCGCGGCCGATAATGGGGTCGATGCCGGTCATCGCGTGCTGTTTTCCAGGAGGTCCAGACGATGCCGATCCTGCCTGAGAATTTTTCCCGCTGGCTAGTGGCCGTGCTGGAAATTCTGGCGGCGCTGTTCGTTTTTGCGCTCGGCGCGCTGGTGCTGACCGCGCTGGTCATGTACGTCTCCGACCGCGTGCAGACGCGACACACGGTGCGGCGCAATTTTCCGTTGATCGGTCGTTTTCGCTATGCCTTCGAGCGGTTGGGCGAGTTCTTCCGCCAGTACTTCTTCGCCATGGATCGCGAGGAGCTGCCGTTCAACCGCGCCCAGCGCAGCTGGGTGTACCGCGCGGCGAAGAACATCGACAACACCGTGGCGTTCGGGTCCACGCAGGACATCCACCGGCCGGGCGCGATCATCTTCGCCAGCAGCCTGTTCGCGCCGCTGGATCAGGAAGCCCAGCCGGCCAAGCCGGTCACGCTGGGCCCGTTCTGCCGCCAGCCGTACACCACGCGCGCCATCCTCAACGTGTCGGCCATGAGCTACGGCGCCCTGTCGCAGCCGGCGGTGCTGGCGCTGTCCATGGGCGCCGCGCGCGCCGGCTGCTGGCTGAACACCGGTGAGGGCGGGCTGGCGCCGGCGCATCTGAGCGGCGGATGCGACGTGGTGTTCCAGATCGGTACCGCCAAGTACGGCGTGCGCGAGGCCGACGGCGGCCTGTCCGAGACACGCCTGCGCGAACTGGCGGCGCTCGAGCAGGTCAAGATGTTCGAGATCAAGCTCAGTCAGGGCGCCAAGCCGGGCAAGGGCGGCATCCTGCCGGCAGCCAAGGTGACGGCCGAGATTGCCGCCATTCGCGGCATTCCCGAAGGGGAGGATTCGATTTCGCCCAACCGGCACCCGGACATCGACGACCTGGACGATCTGCTGGATCAGATCGCCCGCATCCGCGAACTGACGGGCAAGCCGGTCGGGTTCAAGACGGTGATCGGCAGCCTCGACTGGCTGGACGATCTGTGCGCCGAAGTGCGTCGGCGTGGCGTCGAGTCGGCGCCGGACTTCATCACCGTGGACAGCGCCGAGGGCGGCAGCGGCGCGGCACCCATGCCGTTGATGGATGGCGTCGGCATGCTGCTGTCCGAAAGCCTGCCCGGTGTGGTGGACCGGCTGGTGGCCTGGGATTTGCGTGACAGGATCAAGGTGGTTGCGTCGGGCAAGCTCATCAACCCCCGTGGCGTCGCCTGGGCCTTGGCGGTTGGTGCCGACTTCGTCAACTCGGCGCGGGGCTTCATGTTCGCGCTTGGCTGCATCCAGGCCATGCAATGCAACAAGAACACCTGCCCGACCGGCGTCACCACCCACGATCCGCGCCTGCAGCGTGGCCTGGTGCCGGCGGACAAGGCCCAGCGGGTGGCGCATTTCGTGACCAACATGGAAAAGGAAGTGGCCATGATCGCCCACTCGTGCGGCGTATCCGAGCCGCGTCAGCTGTCGCGCCGGCACGCCCGGATGATGGTGGGGCAGGGGCGCTCGATTGGCCTCGACGAACTCTACCCCCAGCCGCTGCCACGGCAGCTGTAGCGCCGCCGAGGGTGGGCGCCATGCCGGGTGGGCACGCGCGTCGCAGGGGGCAAATGCGGCGATGGGTAATGACCGCTCTTGCCGGAGCGGTGCTGACGGTCTGCGTGGCCAATGGCGCCCGGGCGCAGGTGTACCGCTGGCATGATGCCGACGGCAACGTGCAGTTCTCGGACCGGCCGCCGGCCGGTGTCGACGGGCGGCCGGTGCCCGTGCGTCCACCGCCCCCGGTCGGCAGCGGCAGCCCGGCGACGCCGGCACGCGTGGGCCGGGTGGTCATGTATTCCGCCAGCTGGTGCGGGGTGTGCGACCGGGCGCGGCGGTACTTCCGGGCCCACGCCATTGCGTTTGAGGAGTACGACGTCGAGACGACGGTGAAGGGTCGGCTCGACTACCGCCGCCTGGGGGCGGCGGGGGTGCCGGTGATCCTGGTCGGTGAACGGCGCCTGGACGGTTTCAGCGAGCGCGGTTTCAGACGCCTGTACGAGTGAGCGACAGGCGCGGCGGGTCGTTCAGCGGGACAGGTCGGCGGCGCGCCCGGGCCGTGGGGTCGGGTCTTGCAGTTCCGTGCGCACCCAGTCGGCCATGCGCCGCACACGGGTGAGCCAGATTTCGGCCAGGTCCGGGGGCAGGTGGTCGTGCACGGTGGCTTCGAACAGCCGCAGCCACGGGGCCACCTGTTCGGGTTGGGCGCCGACGTGTCGGTGTACGGTGTGCGGGTTGTAGACGTCGTCGCGGTAGCGCTCGCCGCCCAGGTCGAGCCACCAGAAGTGGGTGATGCGCGCCTTGACTTCCGCCCAGTCGCGCACGTGGGCAAAGGTCGGCGCCAGGTCGACGTCGTGCTGCACCCGGTCGTAGAAGTCCGACACCACGGCGGCAAGGGTGTCGCGCCCCAGGCGCGCCGCCAGCTGGCGGTGGGTCAGGGGTGTGTCGGGCATGGCGGTGCCTTCTAGGGGGTGTCGTACAGCCAGTGTTTGAACAGCGCCGTCAGGCGTGGCATGAGCAGGTAACTTAGCACCAGCACCTGCACGATCGACAGCACGGCCACGCGCGCCACCAGCGGCAGCTGCGCCAGCACGTCACCGAACAGCCCGTTCAGGGTCATGCCCAGGACGAACACCGCCAGGGTGATGACCAGCGTCATCCTGTGCCGGCGCGGCACGGCCTCGGCCGGCACCTCCGGCAGCGAAAACCAGAATTCGAGGCCGGATACCTTCTGTATGCGTTCCTCGCCTTCGGTGAGATCCGCCAGGCGTTGCAGAAAACCGGCCCGCTCGGCGGACTGCTCCCAGGCCTGCTGGTGCTGCAGGCTGTCGAAACGGTCCACCAGGACGTAGTCGGCCCGTCCGCCGGGCACGGGCCTGAGCACCGCCACGCCGAGGTGCCCCGGGTAACGGGACACCGCGGCGATGATCTGCCGGACCCAGGATTCGTACGCCTGCTCCTTGCCCGGCCGCACACGTCGGGCAATGCTGACCGTGACCGGTTCCTGACTGGTGATTGCCATGAAAAAACCGTTTTCCAACAGTTAATTAAACAACCATTTGGCGCCTCTTTAAGGTGCGTGGCCAGCTTACTTTGCAGTGCGGAAAACGGCAAGCGGGGGTCGGCTGCTCCGGGCCTCAGAACCAGCGGCGCCAGCGGAACAGAAGAATCTCGAAGGTGGTGATGGCGGCCAGGATGAGCACGACCTCCAGAAAGCCCGACGGGCTGTCGGCCAGCGGAATGCCGCCGACATTGATGCCGAGCAGGCCGGTCAGGAAACCCAGCGGCAGGAAGATGCCGGCGACGATCGACAGCACGTACATGCGTGCGTTCATCTGCTCGGACAGGCGGTTGCCGAGTTCTTCCTGGGCCACGGCGGCGCGCTCGCGGGCGGCGTCCAGATCCTCCACGTAACGGGTCACGCGGTCGGCCTGCTCGCGCAGGTGCAGCAGGTGCGCGGGCGCCAGCCACGGCAGGTTGACCTGGGCCAGGCGGGCCATGGCATCGCGCTGCGGCGCCAGGTAGCGACGCAGCGCGATGATCTCCGCCCGCAGGCGCGTCAGCTCGCCGCGCAGGCGCCGCCCCTCGGCCTCGAGCGTCTGCGACTGAATGCGGTCGACGGTGTCGTCGATGTCGCAGATCACGCCGGCCATGCGATCGGTCAGTCGCTCGGTCAGGTCGGTCACGAAGTCGGCCGCGTCGCGCGGGCCGCGGCCCTGCTGCAGGGCCGCGCACAGATCGTCCACCGACAGCAGCCGGCGCAGGCGCACGCTGACGATGCGACGTTCGTGCATGTGCAGGCGGATCGACACCATGTCTTCGGGGTCCGAGCCCGGATTCAGGTTGACGCCGCGCAGGAACAGCATCACGCCGTTGTCGACCGGCGCGCAGCGCGGACGCGTCTCCTCGGCCAGCAGTGCCTGCACCACCAGTTCGTCGAGCCCGCTGTCCTCGCGCAGCCACCGCTGGCTGGTCTCGGCGGAGCGGTCCAGATGCACCCACAGCACGCCGTCGTCCGGCCCCCAGTGGGCGATCTCGTCCCAGCCCAGGCGCTGTCCGCCGCCGTGGCCATCGAGCAGATAGGCCGCCACCAGTCCGTCGTTCCTGTCGCTCACTGCGTTCCTCCGTCGACGTGTTTGCAGGAAACGCATAGCGTAGCGGTCCGGCCGCCGGCCGGCTTCCCTACAATAGGCGCCAATCCCGTATCCGCCCTGTCGTGTCCCAATGAACGCCGCCGACCGTCCGCCGTCCAGCAACTTCATCCGCCAGATCGTCGAGCAGGACCTGGCCGCCGGCAAACACCGCGCGGTGGTGACCCGCTTTCCGCCGGAGCCGAACGGCTACCTGCACATCGGGCACGCCAAGTCGATCTGCCTGAACTTCGGCCTGGCGCGCGATTTCGGTGGTGTCTGCCACCTGCGTTTCGACGATACCAACCCGGCCAAGGAAGAGGTCGAGTTCGTGCAGGCCATCGAGCGCGACGTGCGCTGGCTGGGGTTTGACTGGGGAGACCGGCGCTTCCACGCCTCGGACTACTTCGAACAGCTGTACGACTTCGCCTGCCATCTGATCCGCACCGGCAAGGCCTACGTGTGCAGCCTGAGCGCCGAGGACACGCGCGCCTACCGCGGCACCCTGACCGAGCCGGGCCGTGACAGCCCGTACCGCACGCGCACCGCGGACGAGAACCTGGCCCTGTTCACCCGCATGCGGGCCGGCGAGTTTGCGGATGGCGCCCACGTGCTGCGCGCCAGGATCGACATGGCCTCGCCCAACCTCAACCTGCGCGACCCGGTGCTGTACCGCATCAAGCACGCACCGCATCCGATCACCGGCAACGCCTGGTGCGTCTACCCCATGTACGACTACGCGCACTGCGTGTCGGACGCGCTGGAGGGCATCACCCACTCGCTGTGCACGCTGGAGTTCGAGGACCACCGCGCCCTGTACGACTGGATCCTCGACCAGCTGCCGGTGCCCTGCCACCCGCGGCAGATCGAATTCTCGCGCCTGAACCTGTCGTACACGGTCATGAGCAAGCGCCGCCTGCACGAGCTGGTCACCGGCCGTCACGTCAACGGCTGGGACGACCCGCGCCTGCCGACGCTGTCCGGCCTGCGCCGGCGCGGCGTGCCGGCGGCGGCGATCCGCGATTTCTGCGAGCGCGTGGGCGTGACGCGCAAGGAGAACGTCATCGACCTGGTGCAGCTGGAGACCTGCACGCGTGAGGCGCTGGAGCAGTCCGCGCCGCGCGCGCTGGCGGTGCTGCGCCCGCTCAAGGTGGTGATCGAGAACTACCCGGCCGGCCAGGTGGAATGGCTGGACGCGCCCAACCACCCGCAGCGCCCGGAGCTGGGCAGCCGCCAGCTGCCGTTCGGGCGCGAGCTGTACATCGAGCGCGACGATTTCATGCTCGACCCGCCCAAGGGCTTCCACCGCCTGGCACCCGGTCGCGAAGTGCGCCTGCGCTTTGCCTACTTCATTCGCTGCGAGCAGGTGGTGACCGATCCGGTCAGCGGCGAGGTGACGCAGCTGATCTGCAGCTACGACCCGGCCACCCGTGGCGGCAATGCGCCGGACGGGCGCAAGGTCAAGGGCACGCTGCACTGGGTCGACGCCGCCCACGCCGTGACCGCCGAGGTGCGCCTGTACGACCGGCTGTTCTCGGTGCCCGACCCGGCCGGCCAGGACGACTACCTGAGCCTGCTAAACCCGCAGTCGCTGCAGGTGCTGCAGGACTGCCGCCTGGAGCCGTCGCTGGCGCAGGGCGGCGAGGCACGCCAGTTCGAGCGGCTGGGGTACTTCGCGCCGGACCCGGACAGCCGGCCCGGCGCGCCGGTATGGAACCGCACCGTGTCGCTGCGCGACACCTGGGCCAAGGTGGCGGCGCGCGGCTGACGCGCCCGAACGGCGGTATAAAGAAAAATCCACCGCCGGCGCCTTGCGGGGCCCGCAACACAACGACGAGAGGAGTGCACACCCCATGAACGACGCCAACCGCCTGGCCCTGCACAGCGTCGACGCCGCCGCCGACAACCCGTTGCTGCCGCTGCTCGAAGCGCAGCGGGCGGCGTTTCTGAAGGTTGGCCCGACCTCCTACGAACACCGCATCGCGGCGCTCAAGCGCCTGCGCCAGGCGGTGGTCGACCACCACCAGCAGATTCTGGATGCGGTGGACGCCGACTTCGGTCACCGCTCGCGGCACGAGACCTTTTTCGCCGACGTGATCGGTCTGCTGGGCGAGATCCGCCACACGCGCAAGCACCTGCGCAAATGGATGCGGCCGCGGCGTGCCGGCTGGAGCCCGCAGTTTCCGCTCGCCAAGGCGCGCATCCATTACCAGCCACGCGGGGTGATCGGCATCATCGGCCCGTGGAACGTGCCGGTGTTGCTGACCCTGTCGCCGCTGATCGGCGCCATCGCCGCCGGCAACCGGGCGCTGATCAAGACATCCGAGTTCTGCCCGCGCACGGCCGAGGTGGTGACGGCCATCGTCAGCCAGGCCTTCACGCCGGACGAGGTGGCGGTGGTCAACGGCGGTGCCGAGGTGGCGGCGCACTTCTCCGCGCTGCCGTTCGATCACCTGATCTTCACCGGTTCCACGCAGGTCGGGCGCATCGTCATGCGCGCCGCCAGCGAGCACCTGACGCCGGTGACGCTGGAGCTGGGCGGCAAGTCGCCGACCATCATCAGCGACGACTACCCGCTCGACGTGGCCGCCGGGCGCATCGCCCAGGGCAAGCTGCTCAACGGCGGCCAGGCCTGCATCGCGCCGGACTACGTGTTCGTGCCGACCGGCCGGCGCGAACAGCTGATCGAGGCGCTGCGTGCCGCGGTGTCGCGCAGCTACCCTACACTGGCCGGCAACCCCGACCTGACCTGGATCGTCAACGAGCGGCACTTTGAACGCCTGAAGGCGCACATCGCCGATGCCCGCGCCAAGGGCGCCGAGGTCATCGAGATCAACCCCGGTGGTGCGCCGCTGCCGGAGGGTGAGCGCGTGCTGCCGCTGACCGTGCTGCTGGGTGTCACCGACGACATGAGCGTGATGCAGGAAGAGATCTTCGGCCCGGTGCTGCCGGTCAAGACCTACGACGACCTGGCGCAGGTGATCGACTACGTCAACAGCCACCCGCGGCCGCTGGCGCTGTACCACTTCGACGACAAC
>NZ_JBFJTF010000056.1:0-13971 GCF_041625615.1 Immundisolibacter sp.
ACGCGCGAGGCCGGTGGTGCGCGGATTTACCTCAAGCGCGAGGACCTCAACCACACCGGCGCGCACAAGATCAACAACACGGTCGGCCAGATCCTGCTGGCCCGGCGCATGGGCAAGACGCGCGTCATTGCCGAGACCGGCGCCGGCCAGCACGGTGTGGCCACGGCCACGGTGGCGGCGCGCCTTGGCGTGGAGTGCGTGGTGTACATGGGCGCCGAGGACATTCAGCGCCAAAGCGCCAACGTCTACCGCATGCGTCTGCTCGGCGCCGAGGTGCGGGCGGTCGACAGCGGTTCACGCACGCTCAAGGACGCGCTCAACGAGGCCCTGCGTGACTGGGTCGCCAACGTCGACAACACCTTCTACATCATCGGCACCGTGGCCGGGCCGCATCCGTACCCGCAGATGGTGCGCGACTTTCAGGCCATCATCGGCCGCGAGGCGCGCGCGCAGATGCTCGAGCGCGAGGGACGGCTGCCGGATGCGGTGGTGGCCTGCGTCGGCGGCGGCTCGAACGCCATCGGCATTTTTCATCCGTTCATCGACGACCGGGACGTGGCGCTGTATGGCGTCGAGGCGGCCGGTTACGGGCTGGCCACCGGTCGGCATGCGGCGTCCATCAGCGCCGGCTCGCCGGGTGTGCTGCATGGCAACCGCACATACCTGATCCAGGACGAGGACGGTCAGATCGGCAGCACGCATTCCATCTCGGCCGGGCTGGACTACCCCGGCGTGGGTCCCGAGCATGCCTGGCTGCACGACACCGGTCGCGCGCGTTACGTGAGCGTCGGCGACGACGAGGCGCTGGCCGCCTTCCATCACCTGACGCGCACCGAGGGCATCATCCCGGCGCTGGAGTCTTCGCACGCGCTGGCCTACGCCGGCACGCTGGCGGCCGGCATGCGGCCCGACCAGAGCGTGCTGGTCAGCCTGTCCGGGCGTGGCGACAAGGACATCCACACCGTGGCGACCATCGAGGGGATTCAGGTATGAGTCGCCTGGCCGCGCGTTTCGACGCGCTGCGCGCCGCGCAGCGGTCGGGGTTGGTGATCTTCGTCACCGCGGGGGATCCGCATCCGGAGCTGACGGTCGAGCTGTTGCATGCCCTGGTGGCGGCCGGTGCCGACGTGCTCGAACTGGGCGTGCCGTTCTCGGACCCGATGGCCGACGGTCCGGTGATCCAGCGTGCCTCCGAGCGCGCGCTGGCGCACGGCGTGGACCTGCGTCGGGTGCTGGATCTGGTGCGCGCCTTTCGGCAGACCGACACCACCACGCCGGTGGTGCTGATGGGCTATCTCAACCCGATCGAACAGATGGGCGTCGAGCGCTTCGCGCGCACCGCGGCCGAGGTCGGCGTGGACGGCGTACTGACCGTCGACCTGCCGTTCGACGAGGAGCCGGAACACGCGGCTGCGCTGCGCTCGGCCGGGCTCGACAGTATCTTCTTGCTGGCACCGACCAGCGGCCCCGGGCGGGCACAGGCGGTGGCAGCGCAGGCCAGCGGCTTCCTGTACTACGTCTCGGTGCGCGGTGTTACCGGCGCCGGCCAGGTGGACATGGCCGACGTGCGCAGTCAGGTCGAGGCGCTGAAGGCGTACACGGACCTGCCGGTGGGCGTCGGTTTCGGCGTGCGCACGCCGCAGGCGGCCGCGCAGATCGCCGCGTTTGCCGACGCCGTCGTGGTGGGCAGCGCGGTGATCGAAAAACTCGAGGCCGCGGCAGCGGCGGGTATCAACGGACCGGCGGCGCTCAGGGGCGCCGTGGAACTGGTGCGCACGCTGCGCGCCGGTATCGATACGGCAGTAGGGGAGGGGCGATGAACTGGCTGACCCGGTTGGTGCCGGCGCGTATCCGCACGCGCACCGGTACGACCTCCAAGCGTGTGCCCGAGGGGCTGTGGGCAAACTGCCCGGAGTGCAAGGCGGTGCTGTACCGCACCGAGCTCGAGCACAATCTCGAGGTCTGCCCGCGCTGTGGCCATCACATGCGCATCGGTGCGCGGGCGCGGCTGAACGCGTTTCTGGACCCCGAGCCGCGACAGGAGATCGGTGCCGACACCGAGGCGGTGGACGTGCATCGGTTCAAGGACACCAAGCGCTATCGCGATCGCCTGACCGGCACCCAGAAGGCCACCGGCGAGCGTGACGCGCTGGTCGTTTACCAGGGCGCCCTGATGGGCCACGGTCTGGTGGCGGCGGCGTTCGAGTTCCGGTTCATGGGCGGCTCCATGGGGTCCGTGGTGGGTGAGCGCTTTGCCCGAGGTGCCCAGGTCTGTCTGGACAACGGCTTGCCGATGGTGTGCTTTTCGGCATCCGGCGGCGCGCGCATGCAGGAGGGGCTCCTGTCGCTGCTGCAGATGGCCAAGACCTCCGCCATGCTGGCGCGGCTGGGCGAGGCGCGCCTGCCCTTCATCTCGGTGCTGACCGACCCGACCACCGGCGGCGTGTCGGCGAGCCTGGCGATGCTGGGTGACGTGATCATCGCCGAGCCGAACGCGTTGATCGGTTTCGCCGGGCCGCGTGTCATCGAGCAGACCGTGCGCGAGGTGCTGCCACCGGGCTTCCAGCGCAGCGAGTTCCTGCTCGACCACGGTGCCGTGGACCAGATCGTCGATCGTCGCCAGATGCGCGAGCACATCGCCCGTCTGCTGGGTCTGCTGCAGAGGCGCTCGGCCACCGCGTGAGCGCGCGTTTCGCCTGCCTCAGCGACTGGCTGGCCTGGCAGGAGACGGCCCACCCGCGCAAGATCGACCTCACCCTCGACCGCGTACGGGCGGTGCTGGCGCGCCTGGCGCCGGCGCTGTCCGGCGTGCCGGTCGTCACCGTGGCCGGCACCAACGGCAAGGGCTCCACGGTGGCCTTCGTGGAGGCGATCTACCGCGCTGCCGGCTACCGCACCGGCGCCTACACCTCACCGCACCTGTTGCGCTACAACGAGCGCCTGCGCGTCGCCGGGCGGGCGGTGGACGATGCCGCCATCTGCGCGGCCTTCGAGCGCATCGACGTCGCCCGCGGCGACACCTCGCTGACCTATTTCGAATGGGGAACGCTGGCGGCACTCGACGTGTTTGCCGCCGCCGGGTGTGAGGTGCTGATTCTGGAGGTGGGACTCGGCGGACGGCTGGATGCGGTCAACGCGGTGGACGCGGACGTGGCCATCATCACGTCGGTCGACCTCGATCACCAGCAGTTCCTGGGGAATACCCGCGAGGCCATCGGCGCCGAGAAGGCGGCCATCGCGCGGCCCGGCCGGCCGCTTGTCGTGGCCGATCCGGCGCCGCCGGCCAGCGTCATCGACCACGCGGTCGCCTGTGGCGCACGGCTGTGGCGTTTCGGGGTCGACTATGCGGTCGAGGCCGAGGCTGCCGACCCTGGACACTGGGTCTGGCGCGCCGGTGATGTCGCGCAGCGGCTGCCGGCGCCGCGGCTGATCGGCGCGGTGCAGCGGCGAAACGCCGCCAGTGCGGTGCTGGCGGCGCAGTTGCTCGAGGCGCGCGTGCCCGTGTCGGGCGAGGCGCTGGCGCAGGGCGTGCGCGCGGCGCGTGTCAGCGGCCGGTTCGAGTGCCGCGGTGCGGCGCCGCAGTGGGTGCTGGACGTCGCCCACAACCCGGAGGCCGCCCGCAACCTGGCGGCCAACCTGCACGGACAGCCGCTGCCGGGCCGTACCGTGGCGGTGCTGGGCATGCTCGACGACAAGGAGACGTCCGGCGTGCTGGCGCCGCTGGTGGGCCTGGTCGATGGCTGGCACGTGGCGGACCTGGACGGCCCGCGTGGCGGCGCGGCAGCGCGTCTGGCGCAGGCCCTGGCCGATATCGGCGTGTCGCAGGTCGTCACGCACGCCGATGTCGCCGCCGCCTGCATCGCGGCGCAGCGTGAGGCACGGGACGGTGGCGTGGGGCGGGTGCTGGTGTTCGGCTCCTTCCATACCGTGGAGCAGGCGCTGCGCGGCGACGTGCTGCCGCCGGCCGAAGAGGGGTGGGGTCTATAATTGGCGTCGGCTGCCGACTACCGCGGAGTGTCGATGGATCAGGCCAGACTCAAGTACCGGATCGTGGGTGGCGTCGTTTTGCTGGCGCTGGTGGCCATTTTGGTGCCGCTGCTCAACGACATGCGCCAGCCTCAACCGGAAGGCCCGCGGGCGATCGATATCCCGCCCGAGCCGACCGACGGTATGGCTGACTCGATTCCGGCCGATGCGCCTCCATTGGCTGGCCTGACGCCGGAGCCGACGGATATTCCGGTGCCGTTGCCAAGGCCGATCGAGTCCGAGGACGGCCCCGACGTGGTGTTGGGTCCGCCGCCGGTCGAGCCGGCGCCAACGCCCCCGCCGGCGCCGGCCAGTGCGCCGCGGCTCAGTGCCGTGCCCGAGCCGGCACCGGCCAAGCCTGCGTCGAAGCCGGCGCCCAAGCCCGCGCCGAAGCCGGCAGCCGTCGCACCGCGTCCAGCGGCGCCGTCGACGCCGGCGGTGCAGCAGGCCTGGGTGGTGCAGCTGGGCGTGTACGGCAATCTGAAGACGGCCATCGATTTGCGCGAGAAATTGCGCAAGGCCGGTCACAGCGCGTTCACCGAGGAAATCACCACACCGCACGGCAAGGCGCTTCGGGTGCGCGTGGGGCCGGAACTGGATCGCGCGAAGGCACAGACGCTGCGCGACCGCCTGCAGCGGGAGACGGGTCACGACGGCATCGTCATGGCGTATCCATGATCACCGCAGGCGCGGCGTGAACCTGATCGACGTCCTGTTCGTGGCGGTGCTGGTGCTGTCGTTGCTGGTCGGTATCTGGCGCGGCCTGTTGCGCGAGTTGCTGTCGATCGGTTCGTGGGTGCTGGCGGGTTATGTGGCGTGGCGGTTCCACGGCCTGCTGATGGAGCCCCTGGCCGGCGTCATCAGCAGTGCCGGTGCGCGCCAGGCGGCGGCTCTGCTGCTGCTGTTCATCGCCGCCGTGCTGGTGCTGGCGCTGCTGTCGCATCTATTGGTCGGGTTGCTCAAGCGCACCCCGCTGCGCGGCACCGACCGTGCCCTGGGGGCTGCCTTTGGCGTGCTGCGCGGCGTGGTGCTGATCGCGGCCACGGTGCTGCTGGTGGAAGCCACACCGCTGCAGGGTTCAATTTGGTGGCGTGAGTCGAGTCTGGTGCCGCAGGCGCGGGTGCCGGCACTGTGGCTGCGTTCTGCGGTCGAATGGGGATTGGAGCGCGCCGATGTTCCGCAGGCGGGCTATGCCCCGGCGCCGCAGGCAGGTTAGTGAGGTAACGCAGAATGTGCGGAATCATTGGAATCGTTGCACAGTCGGCGGTCAACCAGTCGATCTATGACGGCCTGACGGTGTTGCAGCACCGCGGCCAGGACGCCACCGGCATGGTCACCGCCGACAACGGGCGGCTGTTCATGCGCAAGGACAACGGCATGGTGCGTGACGTGTTCAGCCAGCGTCACATGGAGCGCCTGCGCGGCAACATGGGCATCGGCCACGTGCGCTATCCGACCGCCGGCAGTTCGGCCTCGGCCGAGGCCCAGCCGTTCTATGTCAACTCGCCGTACGGCATCACCCTGGCGCACAACGGCAACCTGACCAATGCCGATGCCCTGCACCAGGCGCTGACCGAGGACGAGTTGCGGCACCTGAACACGGATTCCGACTCCGAGGTGCTGCTGAACATCTTCGCCGGCGAGCTGCAGCGCATTGGCCGCGTGCGCGTGACGCACGAGGACGTGTTCGCTGCCGTGCGCGCCGTGCACCGCCGCTGTCGCGGCGCCTACGCGGTGGTGGCCATGATCACCGACTACGGCGTGGTCGGCTTCCGTGACCCCTACGGCATCCGGCCGCTGGTCATCGGCGTGCGCGAGAACCTGCTCGGCAACGAGTACATCCTGGCCTCGGAGAGCGTGGCGGTGGCGAGCCTCGGCTTCAAGGTGCTGCGCGACGTGGCGCCTGGCGAGGCGGTGATCATCGACAGCGCCGGCGTGCTTCACACGCGCCAGTGCGCCGACACGCCGCAGCTGACGCCGTGCCTGTTCGAGCTGGTGTATTTCGCCCGCCCGGACTCGATCCTGGACGACATCTCGGTCCACAAGTGCCGCCTGCGCATGGGCGAGAAGCTGGCGCACAAGATCCAGCGCCAGTGGCCGGAGCACGACATCGACGTGGTCATCCCCATTCCCGATACCAGCCGCACCGCGGCCATGCAGCTGGCCGGCGACCTGGGCGTGAAGTACCGCGAGGGCTTCATCAAGAACCGCTACATCGCGCGCACCTTCATCATGCCGGGCCAGGTCGAGCGCAAGCGCTCGGTGCGCCAGAAGCTGAATCCGATCGAGCTCGAGTTCGAGGGCAAGAACGTGCTGCTGGTGGACGACTCGATCGTGCGCGGCACCACCTCGCAGCAGATCGTGCAGCTGGCCCGCGACGCCGGCGCGCGCAAGGTCTACTTCGCCTCGGCGGCGCCACCGGTGCGCTACCCCAACGTCTACGGCATCGACATCCCGAACCCGCAGGAGCTGATCGCCCACGGACGCAGCGAGCAGGAGGTGTGCGAGCTGATCGGTGCCGACTGGCTGGTCTACCAGGATCTGGACGATCTGAAGGACTCGGCCCGCGAGGGCAATCCGGCCATCAGCGATTTCGACGCGTCCTGCTTCGACGGCCGCTACGTGACCGGCGATGTCGATCAGCCGTATCTGGACCAGATCGGCCAGGAACGCAGCGACGGCGCCAAGCAGCGCCGTGCGGTGACAGCGCGCGATGAACTGCAAATCGTGGTGTAGGTCCCTTCTCGCCGCCGCGGCGCTGCTGCTGGCAGCGGCGCCGGCGCTGGCCTTCGACCGGGCCGATATCGACGCCGCGGTCGCCGCGCGGCTGGACGTTGCCGTGGCCGACCTGCAGGCCTGGGTGCGCATCCGGTCCATCACGGCCGATGGCGACCCGCACCGCGCCGACAAGACCGCCCTGTTGCAGGCAGTGGTCCAGCGGGCGCAGCAGCTGGGGCTCGACGCGCGGTTGCTGCCCGGCGACCAGGTGGCCGTGGTTGAGCTGGGGCAGGGCGCGGACGCGCTCGGCATCCTGGTGCACGGTGACGTGGTGCCGGCCGGCGAGGCCGGCCGCTGGCAGCAGCCGCCGTTCAGCGGCGCGCTGGTCGACGGCCACGTGTGGGGGCGCGGCAGCCTGGACGACAAGGGCCCGCTGGTGGCCAGCCTGTATGCCATGGCGGCACTGAAGGACGCCGGCCTGACACTGACCCGTCCGGTGCGCCTGATCGTCGGCACCAGCGAAGAGAACATGGACTGGCGCGACCTGGACGCCGTGCGCGAGGCCGGCCTGGTGCCGGCCGAGGGCTGGACCGCCGACGCCGCCTTTCCGGTCATCCACGCCGAGAAGAGCTATCTCGACGCCGCCGTGCTGTTCAGCGGGCCGGCCGATCCCGTGCTGCGCGGTTTCCTGGGTGGCGTGGCGCCCAACAGCGTGCCGGAGACGGCCACCGCCGTGCTGGTCGGCGCCCCGCAGGTCCTGACCGGCGTGCTGGAGCCGGCCATCGCCGCCTACTCGGCCGAGGGTGTGCGCTTCAGTCTGGCGGCGGCCGCCAGCGGGATAGAACTGACCGCCCACGGCAAGGCAGCCCACGGCGCCCGGCCGGATGCCGGCGTCAACGCCATCACGCACCTGGCGCAGCTGCTGCATGGGCAGCGGGCCGCACTGGGCATCGAGCCCGGCTCGGCCAATGGTCGGGCGCTGGCCTTCATTGCCGAACAGATCGGGCTCGAGACCGACGGCGCCACGCTGGGGCTGCGGCACAGCGTGCCAAAGCTGGGCGACAGCACCGTCAATCTCGGCCGCCTGACGCAGACCAGGCAGGGCCTGCGGGCGAACCTGAACATCCGCGTGCCGCGCGGGCTCGACCTGGCCGCGCAGGGCATCCGGCTGCGCGCGGCACTGGCGCCGTACGGTGGCCGGTTGCAGGTGGTGGAGGGCAAGGAGGCGCTGTGGGTCGAGCCCGACGCGCCGCTGGTGCGCGCGCTGCTGGACGTGTACCGCCAGTTCACCGGCGAGGACGCGGCGCCGCTGGCCATCGGTGGCACCACCTACGCCAAGGCGTTTCCCAACTTCGTCGCCTTCGGCATGGGTTTCCCGGGCGGGCCGATGCTGGCGCACGCCGAAAACGAGCGCCTGGCGGTCAGCGACCTGCAGCGCGGCATGCGCATCTACCTGGGGGCGCTGGCCCGGCTGGCGGCGGGTGTGACCCTGACGCCGGTGGCGGCATCCAACGGAGACGAGCCATGAGCGAGCCACGCATGTTGCACCTGGGCGCCTTCATGCGTCCCATCAGCATTCATACCGCCGCCTGGCGCTATCCGGACGGCACGCCGGATGCCAACTTCAACTGGCCGCTGATCAAGCGCCTGACGCAGAAACTCGAACACGGCAAGTTCGACGCGTTCTTCATGGCCGACCATCTGGCCGTGCCCAACATGCCGGCCGATGCCCTCAAGCGCAGCGCCACCGTGACCTCGTTTGCGCCCATGACGCTGCTGCCCGCGCTGGCGGCGGTGACCGAGCGCATCGGCCTGATCGCCACCATGTCCACCACCTACAACGCGCCGTACCACGTGGCGCGGCTGTTCGCCTCGCTGGATCACCTCAGCGGCGGGCGCGCGGCGTGGAACATCGTCACCTCCACCAACCCCAACGAAGCGCTCAATTTCGGCATCAAGGAGCACCTCGAACACGACCTGCGCTACCGCCGCGCGCGCGAGTTCTACGACGTGGTCACCGGCCTGTGGGACAGCTGGGCCGACGACGCCTTCACCCGCGACGTGGACAGCGGCGTCTACTTCGATCCCGAAAAAATGCACGTGCTGGACTTCCACGGCGAGTTCTTCGAGAGCCGCGGCCCGCTCAACGTGGCCCGGCCGGTGCAGGGCTGGCCGGTGATCGTGCAGGCCGGCCAGTCCGACGCCGGTCGCCAGCTGGCGGCCGAAACCGCCGAGATGGTGTTCTCCGGCGTCAGCGACCTGGCCCAGGCACAGCGCGTGTATGCGGACATCAAGGGCCGCGCGCAGGCGGCCGGCCGCAACCCGGATCATCTGGTGATCATGCCCGGCGCCTTCGTGGTGATTGGCGACACGGCGGCCGAGGCGCGCGCCAAGAAAAAGAAGCTCGACAGCCTGGTCAACCCGGCCAGCGGCATCGGCACGCTGTCGGTGCAGCTCGGCTTCGACGTGTCCAAGCTGGACCTGGATGGCCCGCTGCCGGATGAGCTGCCGCCGACCAACGCGAGTCACACCTCGCGTCAGAAACTGGTCGACATGGCCCGCAACGACAAGCTCACCGTGCGCCAACTGGCGCAGTACGTGGGCGGGGCGTTTGGCACGCTGGAGATGATCGGCACCCCGGCCATGATTGCCGACCAGATGCAGGCGTGGCTGGAAGGCCGCGCCTGCGACGGCTTCAACGTGATGTTCCCCTACCTGCCGGGCGGCCTGGACGACTTCGTCGACCAGGTGGTGCCGGAGCTGCAGCGCCGCGGCCTGTTCCGGCGCGAGTACGAAGGCACCACCCTGCGCCAGCACATGGGCCTCCCGCGGCCGGGCAACCGCTTTTTCGGCGCCTAGGCCAGCGCCGACTTGGTCGGCCGCCCGCGGTCCGGCGGAATGCTCCGGCATGAATCAATGGCGTGACCCATTGGTTCATTGAGCACTGCACGGCTTCGGTCTCCCCCAAAAGAAACCCTTCCCCCGGCGGTGGCCGCCCGCCACCTGCGGCAACGTGCCGCATTCCGCCGTGGCACCACGGTGGTTAAGGTTCCAGGCCGTCCGACAACCGGCAGCCACAGCACCGGCTGCCCCGGCCCAGGGGATCGTCTTGACCGCTTTCGTGCAGCGCGCCGCGGGCCTCGCGGCGCTGGTGGTGCTCAGTGCCGCCGTTTCCGCGCCTGCCGGTGCGCAGATGCGCATCGAAATCACCTCCTCGCCCTACCGGCCGCTGACACAGTGGCTGGACACCGGGCCGGATGCTGACACCTTGAACCGGCAGCGCCACCGCAGCGCCGACAGCGCGGCCCTGCTGCGCGGCGTGCCCGGTGTGGCGGTGGCCGGCTCCGGCGGGCGTGGCGGATTGCCGGTCATCCGTGGCCTGGGAGACGACCGCCTGCGCATCAAGGTGGACGGCATGGACCTGATCGCCGCCTGTCCCAACCACATGAACGCGCCGCTGTCGTACATCGACCCGACCGCCGTTGCCAGGGCCGAGGTCTACGCCGGCATCACACCGGTCAGCCTGGGGGGCGACAGCATCGGCGGTACGGTGGTGGTGCAGTCGGCGCCGAGCCTGTTCGCGGCGCCGGGGCAGACCCTGCTCACCGGCACCGCGGGTGCCTTTTACCGCAGCAACGGCGACGGCCGTGGCGTGCACCTGAACAGCACGCTGGCCGGCGCCAATGTCAGTCTCAACTACACCGCCAGCGGCACCGAGGCCGACACCTACGACGCCGGCGGCGCGTTCAAGCCGGCAGCGCCGGTGCCCGGCGGCGGCTGGGTGGACGGCGACGAGGTCGGCTCCAGCGCCTACCGCGCCGTGGAGCACGCGGCGCGTCTGGCCCTGCGCGGCGACGGCCAGCAGCTGGACCTCACCTACCGTTACCAGCACGTGCCGCACGCCGGCTTCGCCAACCAGCGCATGGACCTGACCGACAACGAGACCGACCAGGTCAACCTGGCGCACCGCACGCGCTTCGGCTGGGGCGAGCTCAGCACGCGCCTGTATCACGAGGACACCCGCCACCGCATGAACTTCGGCGACGACCGCCAGTTCCTGTACGGCGACGCGCCCGGCATGCCCATGCGGACCGATGGCCGCAACACCGGTGCCACGCTGGCCGCCGCGCTGCCGCTGACCGCCGTCGACACCCTGCGCCTGGGCGCCGAGTATCAGCGCTACCGGCTGGACGACTACTGGCCGGCCTCGGGCACCGGCATGATGATGTCGCCCGACACCTTCCTGAACATCAACGATGGCCGCCGCGACCGCTACGCCGTGTACGGCGAGTGGGAGCGCCGCCGGGGCAGCGCCTGGCAGGGCCAGTTGGGTGTCCGCCACGAAACCGTGCGCATGGACGCCGGCAACGTCAGCGGCTACAGCATGATGTACGCCGCCGACGCCGCCGCCTTCAACGCGCGCGACCACGACCGCACCGACCGCAACTGGGATTTCACCGCCCTGCTGCGCTACGCGCCGACCGCGTGGGCCAGCTACTCGGCCGGGCTGGCGCGGAAAACCCGCTCGCCGAACCTGTACGAGCGCTACACCTGGTCCGGCCACCCCATGGCCGCCATCATGAACAACCTGCTCGGCGACGGTAACGGCTACGTCGGTAACCTCGACCTGGAGCCGGAAATCGCCCGCACGCTGAGCCTGGCCGCCGAGTGGCACGACGCCGCGCAACGCCGCTGGCACGTGCGCCTGAGCCCGTACTACACGCGCGTGGAGGACTACATCGACGCCCGCTGCGCGCCGACGGCCAGCTGCCTGCCGGACCGCTTCAACGTGCTGCAGTACGACAACGTCTCCGCCCAGCTGTACGGACTGGACCTGTCCGGCCACCTGGCACTGCTGCGCGGCACGGCGGTGGGGGATGTGGCGCTGGACGGCGTGTTCGGCTACGTGCGCGGCGAGAACCGCGACACCGGCGACGACCTGTACAACATCCATCCCCTGCACGCCACGCTCACGCTCAGCCAGGCGCGCGGCCGCTGGCACAACGCCCTTGAAACCGAGTGGGTGGGGCGCAAGCGCGCCGTCTCCGGCGTGCGCAACGAAATCGAGACCGCGTCCTACACCCTGCTGCACCTGCGCACCCGCTACACCTGGCGGCAGGTCACGCTCGATGCCGGCATCGAAAACCTGTTCGACCGGCGCTACGCCCTGCCGCTGGGCGGCGCGTACACCGGGCAGGGCCGCACCATGGCCATCAACGGCGTGCCGTGGGGCATTGCCGTGGCCGGGCCGGGGCGGTCGTTCTACGCCGGCCTCAGCTACAGCTTCTGACCGGGCCGACCCGGGGCCGTCCGCCGTTGGCGGCACGGCCGGATCGCGCGCCTGCGCCGGCGTGAGCCCGGGCTACCGGTCCACATCCTCATACGCGGAGGGCCGGAACCGCGGCGTGCACAGCGCGTGGAACAGCAGATCCTGCGAGCCGGTGTTGGTAATCCGCTGCCGGCAGCCGGGCGGGATGATCACCACGTCGTGCGGCGCCACGGCGCGCGGCGGCAGGTTGCCGATCTCCACCACACCCTGCCCGGAGAGCATCACGTACCGTTCAGTCGTACCGATCAGCCGATGCCAGCGCGTGGTGACACCCGGCTCCACCCTGGCCAGGGCAATGGACAGGGCCTCGTCCGCCGGCGAGTTGGACAGCTCGGTGATGTGGCAGCGCTCGTCGGTGAAGAACGCCTTGGCCGGGTCGTGGGGAAGGATGGTCGGCTGCATGGGGTCGTGATTCCCGATGGGAAAGCCGCGGCGGTGTGCCAGAAACAATGGAGTGGCACCAGCGCGCCGCGATCGATGCGCTTCGTTCCTCAGCGCATCCTACTGCTCGCCGCCAGCGCCTGCGCGAACACGTGCCCCCGGGCCGCCACCGACGCCGGTCACCAGCGCCACGCGGCCATCCAGGCGGAACATGTCGAGGCTGATGCTCATGACAGCACCCCCGCTAGTGCGCCGTGAAGCCGCCATCCACCGGAATGATCGCGCCGGTGATGAAGCTCGCCTCGTCGGACGACAGGAACGCCACCAGGTTGGCAATCTCCACCGGCTGCGCGCCGCGACCGAGCGGCGTCATCGCCGTTGCCATCTCAACGAACTGCGCGCCGATGCGGTCCACCATCGGCGTCAGCACCAGGCCCGGACACACCGCGTTGGCGCGGATGCCCTGCTGCGCGTAGGTGACGGCGAGCGTGCGCGTGAGCGAAATCACCGCGCCCTTGGAGGCGCTGTACGAATGCAGGCCCGGCCCGCCGATCAGCCCGCCGACCGACGCGGTGCAGGTGATCACCCCGCCGCCGCCGCGCAGCATGCTGTGGATGGCGTGCTTGGCGACCAGGAACGCGCCGCGCGTGTTGACGGCCTGGATGCGCTCCCAGTCGTCCAGGCTCAGCGCGTCCACGTTGCCGTCGTGGCCCTCGGTGCCGGCGTTGTTGAACAGGATGCGCAGCGGACCATGCGCCTGCTCGGCGCGCGTGACGGCGGCGAGCACGCTCGCCTCGTCGGTCACATCGCAGCGGCAGGCAAAGGCCCGCCCGCCGGCGGCCTCGATCTGCGCCAACGTCTCCCCGTTGCCGGCCTCGTCCACGTCCGCCAGACACACGCGGGCGCCTTCGCTCGCCAGCCGCAGCGCCGTGGCCCGGCCGATGCCATTGGCGGCGCCGGTGACCAGTGCGCTGCGTGCCTCGAAACGTCCCTGCATGGCGTCCTCCTGCCTCTCTCGCGTTTGTTGGTCCGCCGAAGCGAACGAGTGTTCAGCCTGCGGCGACTATAGGCCGAGTAGGGCGGAATAGCGCAGCGTATTCCGCCTTCCGCGACTACTCTCGGTACAGGTCTTGCGCAGCGTCATCCGCCGCCCAATCCGGAGGGTAGATGCCTTCGCGCATGTAACGGTGAAACGACGAATACGGCCAATCTTCCACGCGGCCCACGTGGCCGTGTTTCACCGGATTAAAGTGAATGTAATCCACGTGCCGGGCGAGGTCTGTGTCGTCACGAATGGCGTGCTCCCAGAAGCGCCGTTGCCAGATGCCGCGTTCGCCGGTGCGCTCGCGGCGCATGGAGAGCCGTTCGCCATTCGGGATGGATCGGGAAAAAGCCGCTTTGATCAGCCGCCACCGCGTGGAGAAGTCGGCGTCATTCGCGGGTAAGGTCCAGATGCAATGCAGGTGATCGGGCAGAATCACGATGGCGTCGATCGAAAATGGGCGCGAGCGGCGCAC
>NZ_JBFJTF010000057.1:0-13431 GCF_041625615.1 Immundisolibacter sp.
GGGCGAGGAGGACTATGCCCTGTGCTTCGCCGTGCCGGTGGCGACGCCGGGTCTCAAGTTCATCGCCCGCGAGAGCTACGCCCGCGGCGGCAGCCGCTACGACCGGCCGCTCGCCGAACGCTTCGACGAGGGCGACGCGCTGGCCGTGTTCGACAACGTGCTGGTGCCCTGGGAGCGGGTGTTCATCTACCGCGACATCGTGGCCTACAACATGATGGCCCCGAGCTTTCCCGGCTACCTGCTGCTGCAGGCCAACGCCCGCGGGCGGGCCAAGCTGCGCTTCATGACCGGGCTGGCCTGCAAGATGGCGGATGTGCTCGGCCGCAGTGCGCTGCCGCGCTACCAGGAGTTGCTGGGTGAATTCCTGGCCCTGAACGAACTGGCCGATGGGCTGGTCGAGGCCAGCGCCCGGGAACTTGTCGTCCACGCGCAGGAAGAGTTCGCCAGGCAGACCGACCCCGGCTTCGTGCTGGAGGACGTGGCACGCGAGACGGCGTCGCTGTTCGCCTCGCCGAGCCGTGGCATGGTCGGGATCTCGATGCTGCGGTTTTTCCTGCCCGAGGTGAACACCAAGGTCAACGAGCTGATCCGTCTGATGGGCAGTTCGAGCCTGGTGATGACGGCGACCGAGGCCGACTTCGACAACCCGGCCACGGCGGGCGATCTTGAACAGTTCCTTGGCAACGAGCAGGCCAGCGCCCGCGAGCGGGTGCAGGTGATGAAGCTGGCCTGGGACGCGGTGGCCGGCGAATTCGGCGGTCGGCAGGAGATCTACGAGATCTTCTTTGCCGGCGATCCGTTCCTGTCGCGCCAGTTGCATTACTTCACGCCGCGGCGCGGGCAGTACCAGGCCATGGTCGACCGGCTGCTGCGCGAAAGCGGCGCCTGATCGGTCTGTGGCCCGTGAGCGGGCGTCGGCCGGAAGGCCCGCCGCCGGGGCGAATGTGGCGGTACCAGAGGCCCGCCCTCGGGTCGAGGCGTCTGAGTGACGCGTCTGGCGACGGTGCTACTGCCTCACGCAGCGCAGGTCCCGGCCAACTGGCCTGGCTCCAGCACATGCTGCGCCGCGGCCCACACGCGTCCAAGATCACGCGCCGTGTCGGGCGTGCTGAGCGTGCGGCGCCAGGCACGGGCGCCGGGCTGGCCCTGGAACAGCCCCAGCAGCGGGCGCGTCAGCGCGGTGATCGGCGTGCCGGCGCCGAGCTGGTGGTCCATGTACCCGATGTATTGCGCCAGCACCTGCGCGCGCTCGGGCGGGGGCGTGGCGGCGCCAAAGAGGCGCCGGTCAACGTCGGCCAGCAGCCAGGGCGAGTGATAGGCGGCGCGGCCGATCATCACCCCGTCCACGTGCCGGAGGTGCGCCAGCGCCTGGTCGAGGTCGGTAATGCCGCCGTTGATGACGATTTCCAGTTCCGGCCGCAGGCGTTTCAGGCGGTACACGGTCTCGTAGCGCAGCGGCGGGATCTCGCGGTTCTCGCGCGGAGACAGGCCATCCAGCCAGGCCTTGCGCGCGTGCACGGTGAAGTGCCGGCAGCCGGCCGCGGCCACACTCTCGACAAAGTCGAACAAGTCCTGGTCGCGGTCCGTGCGGTCGATGCCGATGCGGCATTTCACCGTGACCGGCACGGCCACTGCCGCCTGCATGGCCGCCACGCACTCGCCGACCAGCGCGGGTTCGGCCATCAGGCACGCGCCGAAGCGCCCCGACTGCACCCGGTCCGACGGACAGCCGACGTTGAGGTTGATCTCGTCATACCCGAAGTCCACCCCGATGCGCGCCGCCTGCGCCAGCTGCGCCGGGTCGCTGCCGCCCAGCTGCAGCGCCACCGGATGCTCGGCCGGGTTGTAGGCGAGCAGGTAATCCGGATCGCCGCGCAGCAGCGCCTGGGCGGTGACCATCTCGGTGTACAGCAGCGTGCAGCGCGAAAGCAGGCGATGCAGATACCGCGCGTGGCGGTCCGTGCAGTCCATCATCGGCGCCACCGACAGGCGACGCGACAGCGGGGCGGGGGAGGGGGTGTTCATGGCGCGATATTGTGCCAGCGGGCAGGGCGGCGATTGACACGCGCGTGGGGCGGGGTGTCTGATCGGGCCTGGCGGCGCGCCGCCGGTACCTGTTCCCACCGCATGAAGGAGCAACGCATGGCCGAACCGCTCATGGCCCAGAAGGGGCCCTATGTCGAGGAAACCGAGCCCGGTACCTATTGGTGGTGTGCCTGTGGCAGGTCGGGTGATCAGCCGTTCTGTGACGGCGCGCACAAGGGCACCGCTTTCATGCCGCTGGAGCACACGGTGGCCGAGAAGGCCACACTGGCCTGGTGTGGCTGCAAGCGCACCACCACGCCGCCGTTTTGCGACGGCTCGCACCGCGCCTTCTAGCGACTGTCCTGCCGTTCCCGACGCCCGCGTTTTCACGCGAAAACGCGGGCGTTTTCGTTTCTGGCAGCCGCCGGACGGGGTAGGGCTGCTCCGGCACGGCGCGCGGGCCCAAGTCCCTGATACATGCGGCGTGGTGCGGGCGCGCCCGCTGCGGCGAGATGAAAAATTTTCGGGACGGAGTTGTTCATCCTCTTCTGAAGGTTGCGGTCATGACCGATAGCGATAACCCCCTGTGGCAGCCGTCCGCGCAGCGCATCGCGGACGCCAATCTGAGTGCCTTCATCGCCCGCTACCGGCCGGGCGCGGATTACGCGCGGCTCTACGACTGGTCGGTGGCGCAGCCGGCGGCGTTCTGGCAGGCGGTGTGGGCGTTCTGCGGCATCGTTCACCACGCGCCGGCGCGGGCGGTGCTGGAGGATGCGGACCGCATGCCGGGCGCGCGCTGGTTTGCGGGCGCCACGCTCAACTTTGCCGAGAACCTGCTGCGCTGGCGGGACGACCATCCGGCGCTGGTGTTCCGCGACGAGACCGGCGACCGGCGCGAGCTGAGTTATGCCGAGCTCGCGGCGCAGGTGGGTGCCATGACGGCGGCGCTGCGGGCGTTCGGCGTGCAGCCGGGCGACCGGGTGGCGGGCTATCTGCCGAACATCCCGGAGGCGATGGTCGCCATGCTGGCGGCGGCGAGTGTGGGGGCGGTGTGGTCGTCGTGCTCGCCGGATTTCGGCGCCGGCGCGGTGCTGGACCGCTTCGGGCAGATCGGGCCGAAGGTGGTGTTCGTCTGCGGCGGCTATCACTACAACGGCAAGGCGCAGGACCGCCGCGCCGCGGTGGCGGAAATCCTCGCCGGCCTGCCGACGGTGCGGCAGGTGGTGGCGGTGCCGTACGGGCCGTGGCGCGTGCAGACGGCGCCGGTGGCGCTGCACGACTGGGATGCGCTGCTCGGGCGGCACATGGGTACCGAACCGTCCTTCATGCCGCTGCCGTTCGACCACCCGCTGTACGTGCTGTATTCGTCCGGCACCACGGGCGTGCCCAAGGGCATCGTGCACGGTGCCGGCGGCACGCTGCTGCAGCACCGCAAGGAACACGTGCTGCACACGGACCTGAAGCGCGCCGACCGGCTGATCTACTTCACCACCACCGGCTGGATGATGTGGAACTGGCTGGCCAGCGCGCTGGCCAGCGGCTGCACGCTGATCCTGTACGACGGCGCGCCGTTCGTGCGCCCGGCGGAGCTGTTCGACATTGCCGAGCAGGAGCGGGTGACGGTGTTCGGCACCAGCGCCAAGTATCTGGCGGCGGCCGAGAAGGCCGGTGTGCGGCCGGCGCAGACGCATGACCTGTCGGCCCTGCGCACGCTGCTGTCGACCGGCTCGCCGCTGGCGCCGGAGGGCTTCGATTATGTGTACCGGGACGTAAAGGCCGACCTGTTGCTGGCGTCCATCAGCGGCGGCACGGACATCTGCGGCTGTTTCATCGCCGGCAACCCCATCGGCCCGGTGTACCGCGGCGAGTTGCAGGCGCGCGCGCTGGGCATGGCGGTGCGTGTGTACGACGAGGCCGGGCACGAACTGCTCGGCGGGAAGGGCGAGCTGGTGTGCGTGCAGCCGTTTCCGTCCATGCCGGTCGGCTTCTGGAACGATCCCGACGGTGCCCGCTACCGGGCGGCGTACTTCGGGAAGTTTCCCGGTGTGTGGTGTCACGGCGACTATGTGGCGCTGAACGCGCGTGGCGGCATGGTGGTGTACGGCCGCTCGGACGCGGTGCTGAACCCCGGCGGCGTGCGCATCGGCACCGCCGAGCTGTACCGCGAGGTGGAACGCCACCCGCAGGTGCTCGAGGCGGTCGCCGTCGGCCACGACATCGGCGACGACGTGGAGGTGGTGCTGTTCGTGCGCCTGGCGGACGGCGTGGCGCTGGACGATGCCCTCAAAAAGCGCCTGCGCGATGCCATCCGCAGCAACGTCAGCCCGCGCCACGTGCCGGCGCACATCCTGGCCGTGCCGGACATCCCGCGCACCATCAGCGGCAAGATCGCGGAGCTGGCCGTGCGCGAGGCCATCCACGGCCGCCCGGTCAAGAACCGGGACGCGCTGGCCAACCCGCAGGCCATCGCGCACTTCAGCGCCGCGTTCGGTATGCCGGACGGCAGCACCTGAAGCGGCCTCATGGTCGTGCGGGCCTGCTGGCGGGCATCGCGTCAAATTCCTGCCGTGGGCGCGACCGCTGTGGTGTCGTCCGCCGGAATTGTGTCGCCTTGCTGAGGACTGTAATCCAACACATTGATGATAAATATATAAATTAATTGGCATCGCCTTTGCTTAGGCCTGTCCGCAACCTGACCCCAAGGAGCGGACACGCAATGGCGACGCGCGAAGTAGACATCGATCTCGGCGGCCAGCCGGACAAGAAGGCTGGTGGCATGAAGACGTGGCTGATCACGGCGGGCGGTGCACTGGTTCTGGTGGCTGCCAGCATCGGCGGCACGGTTGCCATGCTCGGTGGGGACAAGGCCGCACCGGCGCCGGCCCCGACCACCACCCCCAGCAAGCCCGACACACCGCCGAGCTACATGGCCCTCGAGCCGCCCTTCGTGGTGAATTTCGAGGATCAGGGCGCCATTCGCTTCCTGCAGGTGACGGTCGAGGTGATGACCCGTGACCCGAAGGTCACGGAGGCCATCACGCTGCACACGCCGGTCATCCGCGATCAGATGATCGTGCTGTTCAGCAGCAGCGATTACCCGACCCTGAGCAGCCGCGAGGGCAAGGAAGACCTGCGCCAGCAGGCACTGGCCACGCTCAAGCGCATCCTCGACGAGAACGGCGCACCGGACACGGTCGAGGGCCTGTACTTCACCAATTTCGTGATGCAGTGACATGGCGCGGGACGAGCTGCTGTCGGCGGACGAGTTGAGCGCCCTGATGGACGCCGCGCCGGACCGCGGCGGGGCCACGCCGGCGACCGGCGAGGCCCGTCCGTACGACCTAACCTGCCGCGTGCCCACTCAGGACGGTGCCGACCTGCCGGCCCTGGCGCGGGTCACCGAGTACTTCTGCGAGGGCATGGGGCGCTCCCTGACGCGCTACCTGGGGCGCGACGCGCTGGTGTCCATGCGTGGCTCGCAGACGCGCGAGTTCCGCGATTTCGTGCATGCCCTGCCGGAGCGCGCCAGCGTGCGTGGCCTGGATCTGGCGCCGCTGACCGGTGCCGGGGTGCTGGTCATCGAGCCGGCGCTGCTGTTCACCGTGGTGGAGAGCTTCTTCGGCGGCGGGCGGGCCAGCCAGGCGCCGTCCAATCGGGATCTCACCCCCACCGAGCGGCGCATGCTCGGCAAGCTGCTGGAGCTGTTGGTGCCCGAGTTGCAGGCGGCCTGGGCGCCGGTGTTGCCGCTGAGCCTGGGGGTGGCGGCCAGCGACGTCGACCCGCTGCTGGTGTCGCTGCTGGACCCGGCCGAGCTGGTGCTGGTGCACAGCTTCGAGGTGGCCTTGCTCGGCGGTGGCGGCGAGTTTCATCTGGCACTGCCGATGTCGACCTTGCAGGGCGTGTGGCCGGCGCTGCGGTCCGGCACGCAGGTCAGCAGCGGCGACGACGGCGCCTGGCGCGGCGCGATGCAGTCGCGCGTGCGGGCCGTGCCGTTGCCGCTGCGCGGCGTGGTGGCGCGCCGCCGCTCGAGCCTGCGTCAGGTGATGGCCTTTCAGGTTGGCGACGTGCTGACCTTCGAGCGCGCGGACAGCGCGCTGCTGGAAGTCGCCGGGCGGGCGCTGTTCGCCGGTGAGTTTGGAGTCTGTAACGGCAACAACGCCGTGTCGGTGACGCGCCGGTTGCCCCGGCCGCCGGCCGACGCGCCGGCCGACAACGTGGGAGACCCCTTGTGATGGAAACCGAACACGATGCAGTGACCCCGGCCCAGCCGGCCGCCGTGGCGCCGCCGGCGCCGTCGAGCGGGCGCGACATGGGGCTGGGCATGATCCTGGATATCCCGATCACCCTGACGGTGGAAGTCGGCCAGGCGCGCATGAGCATCGGCCGCCTGCTGGAGCTGGGACAGGGCGCGGTGGTGGAACTCGACCGGGTGGCCGGCGAGCCGCTGGACGTGCTGGCCAACGGCACGCTGGTGGCGCGCGGGGAGGTGATGGTGGTGGACGACAAGTTCGGCATCCGCCTGACCGAGGTGATCAAGTCGGGCACGCAGGCCCAGGGCGCGGGCTGATGCGTTACACGGCCCTTGTGCTGCTGTGTCCGGCGCCGGCCCTTGCATCGTCGTCGGCACTGGCGGCCAGCGGACAGATGCTGCTGAGCCTGCTGCTGGTGCTGGCGCTGCTGGGCGGCGTGTTCGTGCTCCTGCGGCGCCTGCAGGTGCGGCCGGGTGTCAGTGGCGGGCTGCGCTCGCTGGCGGCGCTCAGCGTCGGCACGCGTGAGCGGGTGGTGCTGCTGGAGGTGGCCGGTCGTCAGCTGCTGGTGGGCGTGGCGCCGGGCCGGGTGCAGACCCTGCTGGTGCTCGAGCCGCCGGCGGGCGAGGGCGCGTTTGCACGGCGCCTGGATGAGGCGATCGACCGCCGCGAGGTGACGTCGTGAGGCGGCTGGCCGCGCTGCTGCTGTTGCTGCTGCCGGGGGCGGCGCTGGCGCAGGCCGGCCTGCCGGCACTGACACTCAGTCAGGCCGCCGACGGCGGGCAGACCTGGAGCGTCAGCCTGCAGGTGCTGGCGGTGATGACCTTCCTCACCCTGCTGCCCGGGGTGTTGCTGGCCATGACCTCGTTCACGCGCATCGTGGTGGTGCTGGCCATCCTGCGCCAGGCGCTGGGCACCGGCCAGACGCCGTCGGCGCAGATTCTGGCCGGCCTGGCGCTGCTGCTGACGCTGTTCGTGATGGGGCCGGTGCTCGGCCGCATCAACAGCGAGGCGCTGCAGCCGTACCTGAACGAGGAACTGAGCCTGACCGACGCGGCCAGCCGGGCGCAGGCGCCGCTGCGCCAGTTCATGCTGGCGCAGACGCGCGAGAGTGACATCGCCACGTTTGCCCGCATTTCCGGGCGCGAGGCGGCGTTCGAGGGGCCGGACGCGGTGCCGTTCACGCTGCTGACGGCCGCCTTCGTCACCAGCGAACTGAAAACCGCGTTCCAGATCGGCTTTCTGCTGTTCGTGCCGTTCGTGGTGATCGATCTGGTGGTGGCCAGCGTGCTGATGTCGCTGGGCATGATGATGCTGTCGCCGATGATCATCTCGCTGCCGTTCAAGATCATGCTGTTCGTGCTGGTGGACGGCTGGTCGCTGGTGCTCGGCACGCTGGCCGGCAGCTTCTACCGGTGACCGGGCGATGACACCGCAAACCGTGCTCGATGTCGGTCGCGAGGCGCTGTGGATGTGCCTGCTGCTGGCCGGCGGGCCGCTGCTGGCCATGCTGCTGGTGGGTTTGCTGGTGGGCATGCTGCAGGCCGCCACGCAGATCAACGAGATGACGCTGAGCTTCGTGCCGAAGCTGATCGTGATGGCCCTGGTGCTGGTGCTGATGGGGCCATGGCTGGTGCAGACGCTGGTCGACTACACCCAGCGCCTGGTCACGTCCATTCCGGGACTGGTCGGCTGATGGACATCGACAGCGCCCGCATCGGTGCCTGGGTCGGCCAGTTCGTGTGGCCGTTCCTGCGCCTGTCGGCGTTCCTGCTGGCGGCGCCGCTGTTCGGCGCCCGCAGCGTGCCGGTGCGCGTGCGCATCACGGTGGCGGTGGTGATGACGGCCCTGCTGGTGCCGGCGCTGCCGGCGCCACCGACGCTCGACATGCTCTCGCCGCTGGGGCTGCTCACCGCGGTGCAGCAGGTCGGCATCGGCCTGCTGGGGGGCTTTCTGCTGCAGCTGTTCCTGGCCGCACTCACCTTCGCCGGCGAGCTGATTTCGCTGGGCATGGGGCTCGGGTTCGCCTCGCTGGTGGACCCGCAGAACGGCGTCAGCATTCCGATTCTGTCGCAGTTCTACCTGATGCTGGCGCTGTTGCTGATGCTGGCCTTCGACGGCCATCTGCTGCTGCTGGAACTGCTGGCGCGCAGCTTCACCACGCTGCCGGTGGCGCCGGTCGGGCTGCAGTTCGCCGATTTCCGCGCCGTGGCCGGTTTCATTGCCGACATGTTCGCGCTCGGCCTGCTGGTGGCGTTGCCGGCGGTGACCGTTTTGCTGGTGGTCAACCTGGCGTTTGCCGTGGTCAGCCGCGCCGCGCCGCAGCTGAACCTGTTCGCGATCGGTTTTCCGGTGTCCCTGCTGGTCGGGCTGCTGATCGTGCTGCTCACGCTGCCGGCGTTGCCGGGGCAGTGGGATGACATTTTCGGCCAGTCCGTCGGACATCTGACGGGCGTGCTGGCGGGGAACTGAGCATGGCCGAAGAAAGCGCCCAGGAACGTACAGAAAAGGCCACCCCCAAACGCCTCAAGGACGCCCGTGACAAGGGCCAGGTGGCGCGTTCGCGCGAGTTGAACTCGGCCGCGCTGGTGTTGCTGGGGTCACTGGGGCTGTGGCTGCTCGGCGAGCGGCTCGGCGGCGCCATGCAGGCGTTGCTGCGCAATGGTCTCAGCGTGCCGCGGCAGGCGCTGCTGGACCCGGCGGCGCCCGGTGTCTGGCTGGGGCAGGCGGCCGGACAGGCGCTGCTGGCGCTGTCGCCCTGGCTGGTGTTGGCGGTGGTGGTGGCGGCCCTGGCGCCGCTGATGCTGGGCGGGTTTCTGTGGTCCGGTGAAAACCTGCAACCGAAGTTCGAGCGCCTGAGCCCGGCCAAGGGGCTGAAGCGCGTGTTCTCGGCGCAGGGCGCGGTGGAGACCGGCAAGGCGCTGGGCAAGTTCGCGGTGGTCGGTGGTCTGGCGCTGCTGGTGATGTGGCAGATGGCGCCGGCCCTGCTGGGCCTGGGCGGCGAGCCGCTGCCGGCGGCCATCGAGCACGCCGGCAGTCTCACCGCGCGCGCGTTCTTCCTGACCGCGCTCGGGCTGCTGCTGATCGCCGCCGTGGACGTGCCGTTTCAGCTGTGGAACCACGCCCGCCAGCTGCGCATGACGCGTCAGGACATCAAGGACGAGATGAAGCAGACCGAGGGCAGCCCCGAGCTGCGCGGCCGCCAGCGCCAGCGCCAGCAGGAGCTGTCGCGCCGACGCATGATGCAGGACATCCCCGGCGCCAGTGTGGTGGTCACCAACCCGACCCACTACGCGGTGGCGCTGCGCTACGACGCCGGCGCCGACGGCGCCCCGCGTCTGGTGGCCAAGGGCGCCGACCTGATCGCCGCGCAGATTCGTGCCGCGGCCAAGGAGCACGGCGTGCCGATCCTGGAACAGCCGCCGCTGGCGCGCGCCCTGTACTACACGACGAAGCTCGGCGCCGAGGTGCCGCGCGAGCTGTACACGGTGGTGGCGCAGGTGCTGGCGTGGGTGTACCAGCTGCGCGCCGGCCACACCGACCTGCCGCAGCTCGATCCGCTGCCGGTATCCGACGAACTGCAACGGCCACGCGGCGGCGTGGCGGCCGACCCGGCCTGAGCCTGAGGAGATCGCGACGTGAACACCGCTGTCATGAGCATGGGCAACATGCGCGCGCTGATGGGCCTCGGCCTGGGTACGCCGCTGCTGGTGCTGACCCTGCTGGGCATGATGCTGATCCCGCTGCCGCCGCTGGCGCTGGATCTGCTGTTCACCTTCAACATTGCCCTGTCGCTGGTGGTGCTGCTGGTGTCGGTGTACGCGCTGCGGCCGCTGGACTTCGCGGTGTTTCCGACCCTGCTGCTGGTGGCGACGCTGCTGCGCCTGGCGCTGAACGTTGCCTCCACGCGGCTGGTGCTGTTGAACGGCCACACCGGCCCGGGGGCGGCCGGGGACGTGATCGAGGCCTTCGGCTCGTTCGTCATCGGCGGCAACTACGCGGTCGGCCTGGTGGTGTTCGTGATCCTGATGATCATCAACTTCGCCGTGGTCACCAAGGGTGCCGGGCGCGTGTCGGAGGTCAATGCCCGCTTCACCCTGGATGCCATGCCGGGCAAGCAGATGGCCATCGACGCCGACCTGTCGGCGGGTGTCATCACCCAGCAGCAGGCCCAGGCGCGGCGCGAGGAGGTGCGTCAGGAGTCCGACTTCTACGGCGCCATGGACGGTGCCAGCAAGTTCGTGCGCGGTGATGCCATCGCTGGCGTGTTGATCCTGCTCATCAACATCCTGGGCGGTATCGCTATCGGCATGGGCCAGCACGGCATGAATGCCGGCGACGCCATGCGCGTGTTCAGTCTGCTGACCATCGGCGATGGCCTGGTGGCGCAGGTGCCGTCGCTGCTGCTGTCGGTGGCGGCGGCCATCCTGGTCACCCGTGTGTCGCAGGCGGAGAACGTGTCCACCCAGGTCAGCAGCCAGCTGCTGGCCAACCCGACGGCGCTGGGCGTGGCCGGCGGCCTGGTGACGGTGCTGGGCGTGGTGCCGGGCATGCCGCACTTCGCCTTCCTGACCCTGGGCGGCGGGCTGGCGGCCACCGCCTGGCAGTTGCGCAAGCGCCGGGCCGCGGCCGACGCGGCGGCGCAGGCGCCGAGCGCCAGCGCCGCGCCGGTGGCGGAGGAGCACAAGGAGCTGGGCTGGGAAGAGGTGGCCGGTGTCGACCTGGTGGGGCTGGAGGTCGGCTACCGCCTGATTCCGCTGGTCGACAAGGCGCAGGGCGGCGAGCTGCTGGCGCGTATCAAGGGCGTCCGCAAGAAGCTGTCGAAGGACCTGGGCTTCCTGCTGCAGCCGGTGCACATCCGCGACAACCTGGACCTGCCACCGGGCGGTTACCGGCTGACGCTGATGGGCGTGACCGCCGGCGAGGGCGAACTGCTGCCGGACCGCGACCTGGCCATCAATCCCGGTCACGTGACCACGCCGTTGCCCGGCGTTGCCACCAAGGACCCGAGTTTCGGCCTGGACGCGCTGTGGATCGAGCGGGGGCTGCGCGAGCAGGCGCAGATGGCCGGCTATACGGTGGTCGATCCGGCCACCGTGGTGGCCACGCACCTGTCGCAGGTGCTCACGCGCTGCGCCCACGAGCTGCTGGGTCACGAGGAAGTGCAGCAGCTGCTCGATCGTCTCGCCGCCCAGGCGCCGAAGCTGGTGGAGAACCTCACCCCCAAGGTGCTGCCGCTGGGCACGGTGCTGCGCGTGCTGCGCAACCTGCTGCAGGAAGGAGTGCCGATCCGTGACCTGCGCAGCATTGCCGAATCTTTGGCGGAGCACGGGGGGCGAAGTCAAGATTCTGACGTTTTGACGGCGCTGGTTCGTGTGGCGATCGGTCGCAGCATCGTTCAGGAAGTGTTCGGAACGGCGCCAGAGCTAGCGTTGATGACGCTTGAGCCCGATCTGGAACGCATTTTGCTGAAAGCCGTGCAAGGCGGCGATGGCGCGCTGGGGCTCGAGCCGGGATTGGCCGAGCGTCTACGCGAATTGCTGGTGGAGGCGGCGCAACGCCAGGAGCTGCTCGGGCAGCCGGCGGTGCTGGTGGCGCCCAACGCCTTGCGGTTGTGGCTGGCGCGCTTCGTCCGGCACCTGGCAGTGGATCTGAAGGTGCTGGCCTACGAGGAGCTGCCGGAGAACCGCCAGGTGCGGGTGGTGGCGAACATCGGTGGGCGCTGATGCGGCGTTCATGACACGGAGAAACGAGCATGCAGATCAAGTGCTACAGCGCGCCCGACATGCGCCGGGCCTTGCATCAGGTGCGCAGCGTACACGGCCCGCAGGCCATCATCCTGTCCAGCCGCCGCGTGGCGGATGGCGTGGAGGTGATCGCGGCCGACGAGTACGACGCGGCCTTGCTCGACCGCCTGGCAGCGGCCGAGGGCGGCGATGTGTCGCCGCTGACCGCCGGCAAGATATCGCCGGCGGTGGCGGGAAGCATGGAACCGTCCGGCTGGAACGCCGACCCCGCCATCGCCCAGCTGCGCCAGGAACTCACTACCTTGCGCGGTTTGCTGGAGGCGGAGCTGCGTCACTCGGCGCAGGCCCGGCGCAGCCCCTTGCAGGCCCGTCTGGCGCAGTACCTGGAGCAACTGGGTCTGGATGGCGGGCTGATCACCGACCTCATCGGTGCGGTGCGTGAGCAGCAGGACCTCGGCGTCGCCTGGCGCGAGGCGCTGGGCACGCATCTGGCGGCGCGCATCCCGATTGCCGACACCGACATGCTCGCCGACGGCGGCGTGGTGGCGCTGATCGGCCCGACCGGTGTCGGCAAGACCACCACCATTGCCAAGCTGGCGGCGCGTTTCGTGCGCGAGCACGGGGCCCGTCATCTGGGGCTGTTGACCACCGACAACTACCGTATCGGCGCTCACGAGCAACTGCAGAATTACGGTCGCATGCTCGGCGTGCCGGTGCAGATGGTCGAATCCGCGGACGATCTGCGCATGGCGCTGGCGGCGCTGTCGCACAAGCGCCTGGTGCTGGTCGACACCGCCGGCATGAGCCAGCGCGACCTGCTGCTCGGGGAGGCGCTGGGCAGCCTGCAGGGCGTCGCCCTGCGCAGTTACCTCACGCTCGCCAGCAATGCCCATCCGTTCATGCTGGACGAGACCATCGCCACCTTCGGGGCGCTGCCACTGGCCGGCTGCGTGCTGACCAAGCTGGACGAGTGCCCGGCGCTGGGGGCGGCGCTGTCGTCGGTCATCCGGCACCGCTTGCCGGTGGCCTGCATCACCGACGGCCAGCGGGTGCCGGAAGACCTGCGCGTGGCGCGCGCTCGCGATCTGGTCAGCCGCGCGGCACAGCAGGTGTGCGCCCGTGCTCCGCATGGCGCGGCGCGTGTGGCGACCGCCCCGCTGGCCACGGCCGACACGGTGGCGGCTCATGCTTGAGGCCAGCTTCGATCAGGCGCAGGGCCTGCGCGGGCTGCGCGATGCCAGCCCGGTGCGGGTGATCGCCATCACCGGCGGCAAGGGTGGCGTCGGCAAGACCAATGTGGCGGTCAATCTGGGCGTGGCGCTGGCCCAGCGCGGTCAGCGCACGATGCTGCTGGACGCCGACCTGGGCCTGGCCAACGTCGACGTGCTGCTCGGTCTGCAGCCGCGCCGGAC
>NZ_JBFJTF010000058.1:0-13366 GCF_041625615.1 Immundisolibacter sp.
AGGTAGTACGGTGCCCGGAACTCGAAACCGGTTTCGTCCGAGTTGCCGGCACTCGGCGCCAGGAAGCCCGACTTGCGCTCGTCCGACAGCGGAAAGCTGAAGTACGGGCTGTACAGAATAGGCACGCCCTTGAAATCCAGGACCACGTTGCGGGCCGAGCCCTGGCCGTCGTCGAAGTCGAGGTCGACCTTGGTGGCGCGCAGCGCCCAGTCGCGCTTGCCGGGCGGGCAGGTGGTGTAGAAGGCGCCTTCCAGGGTATGGCGGCTGGCGTCGCGTCGAATGATGCGCGTGGCCCGGCCGCGGGCACGCTTCTCGCGCAGGGCATAGCTCGCGTTCTCGATGGTGCCCTGGTCGGCCTCCAGGTTGTATTGCAGGCTGGTGCCCTCGAGCATCATGCGGCTGTCGCCGAACACCACAGCACCGGTGGCGACCGCCGCCTGGTCGTCGCGGTTGAAGGTGACCTCGTCGGCGTTGAGCTGGCGATCGCCCTTGACGATGGCTGCCTGCCCGTGCAGCACGATGTTTCCGTCAGGGTCTGCCTCGGAGGAGTCGGCCACCACGTATATGGGCTGACCGCTTGCCTTGGCGCGCGCCGCCACCGCCGGATCGGGGCCGATGAACTCGAAGGCGCTGCCACACTGGGCGTCGCTCGGCTGTGAAACGGCGGCCTGGGTCACGGAGGCCGTGAGTGCGATGCTGGCGACGGCCAGGACCGGCCAGTGACGGACTCGGAGATACGCTTTTTGCAACAAGGGTGGCCCCGGGGCGCAGACGGAAAGCAGGTCCCCGCTGGAACTCGGGGCCTACGGAATCGGGCTTGTTTTACCTGCCCACGGAACGCGACCAACAGCCGCCCGCGAGCGGCGCCGATGATAGCAGACGCACCTTCCGGCGCGGCGCGTCAGCCTGCTGCGCGCAGGCTGATATGTGGCCAGCCGCGCGCGGCGGCCGCTGCGCTGAGCGCTTCGTCTGCATCGACTGCGCAGGGCGCGTCGACGCGTTCGAGCAGCGGCAGGTCATTGTGTGAGTCGCTGTAGAAGTACGTGTAGGCGTTCTGGTAACCGTAGCGTTCCTGCCAGGATTGCAGGCGCGCCACCTTGCCGTCCCGGAAACATGGCGGATCAACGGCGCGTCCGGAAAAGCCGGTGGCCAGCCATTCGGGTTCGGTGGCGATCAGCGCCGGAACGCCGAGCAGCGCGGCGATGGGGCCGGTGACGAAGCGGTTCGTGGCGGTGATGATCACCGGTAGATGGCCGTCGCGGCGGTGGCGTTCGATCAGTGCCGCTGCGTCCGGTGCCACGCGCGGCGCGATCCATTCGGTCACGAAGCGCTCCCGGAGCGCCAGCAGCCGGGCGAGTGGCACTTCGCGCAGAGGGCGCAGGGCGAATTCCAGAAAGGCGTGGATGTCCAGGTCGCCGGCTTTGTACAGTGCGTAGTATCGGGCGTTGGCGGCCTCGTAGCTGGGGCCGTCCACCAGGCCCGCGTCCGCCAGGCAGCGTCCCCACAGGTAATCGCTGTCGTCGGTGAGCAGGGTGTTGTCGAGGTCGAAAAGGGCCAGTGTACGGGCCATGGAGGGCCGCTCCGGGGTCAGGCTGCATGCTACCATCGCCCCAAGTTTACAAGGCCGTGACGGCCCCGCCGTGTACTGGCGATCCGGTGCGGCAGGGCAGTGGTGGTGAGGATTGGATACGCCATGATCGATGCAGAAGGCTTTCGGGCGAATGTCGGCATCATCCTGGTCAATGATGCCGGCAATGTGTTCTGGGGCCGGCGTATCGGTCAGAAAGCCTGGCAGTTTCCACAGGGCGGGATCAAGTACAACGAGACCCCCGAGCAGGCGCTGTTTCGGGAGTTGCGTGAAGAGGTGGGTCTCACCTGCGCAGACGTTGAGGTGCTTGGGGTCACCCACGACTGGCTGCGCTACCTGATCCCCCGGCGATACCTGCGGCGCGACCGACCGCCGTGCATCGGTCAGAAGCAGCGGTGGTTTCTGCTGCGGTTGACGGCGGGCGATGAGCGGATCTGTCTCGACGCTGACGGTACGCCCGAGTTCGATGCCTGGCGCTGGGTAGACTACTGGATGCCGCTGACCCAGATCGTCAGTTTCAAGCGTGATGTATACCGCCTGGCTCTGGAAGAACTGGCCCGCCTGTTGCCGGTACAGCCTGACCAACATCTTCAGCAACGTGCCTGAGTTACACCTTGGAAATCAATCAACCTGACGACGGGACGCCGGCCGCCGAAACCTCCGAGGGCGTCCAGCCGGCGCGCAAGAAGTCTTCCGGTGGACGCGTCTGGCTGCTGCTGTTGACGCTTGTGCTGGTGGTCTTCGCGGCGGCTGCGGGGGTCTTCTGGGTGCGCTTTTGGCAGCCGCTTCAGCTCCAGGTGGCGGCGTTTTCGCACGCGGAGGAGCGCGCCGCGCAGCGTCTTGATGCGCTCGTGGCCTGGCAGGCGACGGTCAGCGACGACCTGGCGGCCCTTGAAGGGCGCAGTCGTGGCCTTGAGGCACGCCTGGAGCAGGTCGGGCCGGCACGCCTTGTGGAGTGGTCGCTTGCAGAGGCGGCCTATCTGCTGAGCAACGCGCAGCGGGCAGCACGGCTGGATGCCGACCCGAAGCGCGCTGCGCTGGCCCTGGAGCTGGCCGGAGCGAGTCTGGCGCCGGTGCCGGGCAGTGCCGGGCTGAGGGCGGCCATCGACAGTGCGCAGCGTCGCCTGCGTAATATCGAAGTGCCGGATGCAGACATCCTGGCCAGCGAGTTGGCGGAGGCCGGGCGGGTGTTGAAGGACGCGCCATTGCGCGAACCTGGCCAGGTATCCGCGGCCAGGGAGCCGTCCGCAACCGGTTGGCGGTCGGCGCTCGGGCAGGCCTGGCAGCAGCTGCGTGAAGTCGTGGTGCTGCAGCGGGTCGGGGCGCCCTTGCAGCCCCTGTTGCGACCCGACGAGCAGCGCTATCTGCGCCAGCAGCTCGCGCTCAAGTTTGCGGCCGCCGAGTACGCGCTGCGTCGACGCAATCAGGCGGCTTTGCGCAGTGAGCTCGCCGACGTGCAGGTATGGGCGGAAGCGTATCTTGAGACGGACGGGGCGCCGGTGGCCAAGGCACTGGCCGCCGTACGCCGCGTGGCGGACACCGAACTGCGACCCCAGCTACCCGATCTGACGGATTTGAGCGTGCAGCTGGACGCCCTGCGTCGGCGCGCGGGTGCCGTGGGCAGGCGTTCATGAGGCGTTTGCTGGTGCTGCTGCTGGCCGCAGCGGTTGGTGTGTTGGTGGCCGGCCTGGTGGCCGGGCAGCCGGGCTACCTGTTGCTGGCGTGGGCCGACTGGCGTCTGGAAATTCGAAGCCTGTTGTTGGTGCTGGTGGTCCTGGTGTTGGTGTTCGGGGTGCTGCATTGGTTGCTGGGTGCCGCCTCGCGGGCGCGACAGGCGCTCCTGCGACGGCGCTTGCAGCGCCAGTTGCGGCGCCGGGAGCGGGCGGAAATCGATCTTGCGGCCGGCGTCATGGCGCTGGTCGAGGGGCGGGAGGGGAAGGCCCGCAAACTGTTGACCCGCGGGCGACGGGCGGCTGCGGCACCGGAGCTGTACGCGCTTGCATTCGCACGCCTGGCGCAGTTACGGGGCGATGACGTCACGCGGGAGCGCGAGTTTGCTGCGGCCCGTGCCGCGGCGCCGAACGCGGCGGCGGCGATCGCGCGCCTGCAGGCACAGGCGCAACTGGCGGCGGGTGACCTGACCGGTGCGCGCGCCACGCTCAGTAGCGTGGCAGACGATGACAGTCCGCAGGTGCTGGAATTGAGGGCGCAATTGGCGCGGCGCAGCGGCGACTGGCTGGCCCTGATCGACGTCTTGCCGCGCCTGCGCAAGGCCGGATTGATTGATGCCGCCCACATGGCGATGCAGGAGGCCGAGTGCGCCTGCGCGCAACTGGCGGTCGATGATGTGCCGGACCTGTTGTGGCCTCAGTTGTCGCGGCGCCTGCGCCGCGACAGTGGCGTGCGTCTGGCTTACGCCCGCGCCTTGCGACGTTGTGGTCGGCACGACGCGGCACAGGAACAGCTTGCCGAGTTGTTGCACGACGACTGGTCGGCCGAGGCAGTGGCCGAGTTCGGGCGCTATGCCGGTAGCGATCCGGCCCGGGAGTTCGCGCGCGGCGAGGGCTGGCTGAAGGCGCATCCGGAAAATGCGTCGTTGCTGCTGGCCCTGGCCCGGCTCGGGCGCAAGGCAGGACAGATGAGCCGTGCGCAGGCGTACTTCGAGGCGGCCCTGGCCCTGGAGCCGAGCGCCGAGGGGCATCTCGAATTGGCCGAGCTGTTGCAGGCGCTTGGCCAGGCGGCCCCTGCCGCCGAACAGTATCGGGCCGGGCTTCGCCTGGCCCTGCGCACGTCGCCCGCCGTCTTGACAGCCGATCCACCGGCTGCGGATGATCGCGGTCACTTGTTGCCGCGCGAGGCCTGACCCGGCTTGGACGATGTCCCTTTAGTGCTGCTGTTCGCAGCACTGGTGTTGTTGATTCTGCTGTCGGCGGTGTTTTCGGGCAGCGAAACCGCGTTGATGGCGATCAATCGGTATCGGCTGCGGCATCTGGCGCGTACCGGGCACGGGGGTGCCCGGCGGGTGGAAACCCTGTTGCGCCAGCCGGATCGGTTGATCGGCCTCGTGTTGCTGGGGAACAACTTCGTCAACATCCTGGCGTCGTCGATTGCGACGCTGATCGCGCTGCGTTTGTGGGGTGAGGCGGGGATCGCCATCGGCGCCGCTTTGTTGACCGTTGTGCTGCTGATCTTCAGCGAGGTCACCCCCAAGACGCTTGCAGCGCTGCACCCCGAGCGGCTGGCGTTCGTCGCCGGCTATTACCTGTCGGCGCTGATGGCGGTGCTGCTGCCGCTGGTGCTGGCGGTCAATTTCGTTTCGAACGGGCTGTTGCGGCTGCTCGGCGTACGCCCGGAAGACGCCCGTCAGGACTCGCTTGGCCGCGAAGAATTGCGCACGCTGCTGTTCGAGGCCGGCCACCATTTCTCTCCGCGACACCGGGGCATGCTGCTGCGCATCCTGGATCTGGAAAGCGTGGTGGTGGAGGACGTGATGGTGCATCGCAACGAGGTGCGCTATCTCGACCTCGACGATCCATGGCCGGAACTGCTCGAGCAGATGCGAAGCATCCCGCACAGCCGTTTGCCGGTGTGCCGCGGGTCACTGGATCATTTGCTGGGTGTGTTGCCGTTGCGGCGTGTGATGCACCTGCTGGGCGATTCCACGTTCGACCCGGAGCGTCTGCAGGGCTTGCTGCAGGAGCCCTACTACGTGCCGGAAGGCACACCCCTGACGCAGCAGTTGCTGCAGTTCCAGGCGCAACGCGAGCGCTTTGCCCTGGTGGTGAACGAATACGGCGATGCGGTCGGGCTGGTGACGGTCGAGGATATCCTGGGCGAGATCATCGGCGAATTCTCGGGCGGCTCCGCCAGCTTGATGGCCGATGTGCATCCCCAGTCGGACGGTTCGTGCCTGGTCGCCGGCAGCGCCTCGGTGCGCGAACTGAACCGCACCATGGGCTGGGATCTGCCGGTGACCGAGGCCAAGACCCTCAACGGTGCCATTCTGGAACACCTGGAAGATATCCCGACACCGGCCACGAGCCTGTTGTTGGGCGGCTATCCGGTGGAGATCGTGCAGACCCAGGGCAATGTGGTGAAGGTGGCGCGCATCGGCGCCAAGCTCAAGCGCGGCGCGTGACGCACCACAGCGTCATACGCTGAAGCTTTCGCCGCAGCCGCAGCTTTCCTTGACGTTGGGGTTGTTGAACTTGAAGGCTTCGTTGAGACCTTCCTTGCGGTAGTCCAACTCCATGCCGTCGAGTATCGGCAGCGCGTCGGCCGACACCACCAGACGCACGCCCTGGTCGTCGAACTGCACGTCGTCGTCGTTGACCTGACCCGCAGGCTCCACCACGTAGGCGTAGCCGGAGCAGCCACTCTTGCGCACGCCAAGACGCAGCCGTGGCGGCTGCTGATCGGCCAGGATCTGTGCCACCCGATGGGCAGCGGCTTCGGTCAGTCGAATGGTCATGGTTGGAGACTCCTCACATCATCCCGGTTTGCAGACGCGCCGCCTCGCTCATCATATCCACCGTCCATGGTGGGTCGAGCACCAGCTCCACGTCGGCCTGTGAGACACCGGGAATGGCCAGCAGTTTTTCCTTGACGTCTTCGGCCAGTACGTCACCCATGCCGCAGCCAGGGGCGGTCAGGGTCATTTTGACGTCCACGCGGTAGCGTTGTTTCCCGGTTTCTCGTACTTCGCAGCCGTAGATAAGGCCCAGTTCCACGATGTCCACCGGGATTTCGGGGTCGTAACAGGTCCGAAGGTGCTGCCACACCAGCTGCTCGACGGCCTCAGGCGTGGGTGCGCCGGTGAAGCTCTCGGACGGCAGCGGCACGCGTGTCTTGCCAAGGGCGTCTGCGTCCTTGGCATCGATGCGGGCCATCTGTCCTTCCAGCAGCACGGTGTAGCTGCCGCCGAGCTGTTGCAGGATGGTGACCTCGGTGCCTTGCTTGGCGTTCACCTGGATGCCGAGGGGCACGAACAGCGCCTTGCAGTCGCGGCTCAGGACGACGGTTTCGCGTTCGTTCACGGCACGGATCTCGCGATGTGGGGGAAGAAAAAAGACATCATTCGGTTTTTGCTGGGGCGGCTTCACCATGCGCCGCGTTGTGCATCGTATGCCAGGCGAGCGTGGCGCATTTCACGCGTGACGGGAATTCGCGCACGCCGGCCAGGACCGCGAGCTTGCCAATGCGCTCGGTCAGCTCCGAGTCGGGCTTCTCGCCGGTCACAAGCGCGTGGAAGTCCTGGAACAGGGCTTCGGCCTCGGCCACTGTCCTGCCTTTGACCGCCTGCGTCATCAGCGACGCGGAGGCGATGGAGATGGCGCAGCCGGCGCCCTCGAAACTCACGTCCCGGACCTGATCGTCGTCGAGGTGCAGATAGATGGTGACTTTGTCGCCGCACAGCGGGTTGTAGCCCTCGGCACGGCGGTTGGCATCGGCCAGCACGCCGTAGTTGCGGGGGTTCTTGTTGTGATCGACGATCAGTTCCTGATACAGCTCGCGCAACTCACTCATCAGCAAAACATCTCCACGGCCTGGTGCAGGGCCTGCGCCAGGCGGTCCAGGTCCTCTCGGGTGTTGTACAGGGCCAGCGAGGCACGCGCGGTGGCCGGTACGCCGAAGTACTCCATGACGGGCATGGCGCAGTGATGGCCCGCGCGGATGGCCACGCCCTGACTGTCCAGCACGGTGCCGAGGTCGTGCGCGTGCAGGCCGTCGACCACGAACGACAGGATGCCTGCCTTGTTCTGCGCCGTGCCGATCATGCGAAGCCCCGGAATCTGCGTCAGCAGCTGCGTACCGTAGTCCAGCAACTCGTGCTCGTAGGCCGCGACGTTGTGCACGCCGACCTGTTGCATGTAGGTGATGGCCGCGCCCAGGCCGATGGCACCGGCGATGTGGGGCGTGCCTGCCTCGAACTTGTGCGGCAGGTCGTTCCAGGTGCTGCCCTGGAAGCTGACGGTGCGGATCATGTCGCCGCCGCCCTGCCATGGCGGCATGGCCTCGAGCAGCGCGCGCCGGCCGTACAGCACGCCGATGCCGGTTGGCGCGTACAGCTTGTGTCCGGAAAACGCATAGAAATCACAACCCAGCGCCTGCACGTCGACCGGCGTGTGGGCCACTGCCTGGGCGCCGTCGACCAGTACCGGTACGCCGCGGGCGTGCGCCAGGTCGATCATCTCGCGCACCGGGTTGATGGTGCCGAGCGCGTTCGACACGTGCGCCACGGCGACCAGGCGGGTCCGTTCGCCGAGCAGGCGTTCGAACTGTTCCATGCGCACGGTGCCGGTGTCGTCGATTTCGGCGACTTTCAGCACGGCGCCGGTCTGCTGGCACAGCAGCTGCCACGGCACGATGTTGGAGTGGTGTTCGAGCCCGGTGATCAGGATCTCGTCGCCGGGGCCGAGGTTGGCACGGCCGTAGCTCTGCGCGACCAGGTTGATGGCTTCCGTGGTGCCGCGCACGAACATGATTTCGGCCGTCTCGCGGGCATTGATGAATTCCCGTACACGTTCGCGCGCGTTCTCGTGGGCGAGCGTGGCCTGCTCGGACAGCCAGTGCACGCCGCGGTGGATGTTGGCGTTGATCTCGCGGTAATAGGCCGATTCGCTGTCGATGACCGCCTGCGGCTTCTGGGTGGTGGCGGCATTGTCCAGGTAGGCGAGCGGGTGCCCGCGCACGCTGCGCTGGAGGATGGGGAAGTCGGCGCGCAGGCGGGCGGCCGGGAAATCCTGCCGATGGGCGGCATAGGTTGCGATATTCATGAGTGCGTGTCCGTCACAGCTGCGCCAGGCGCGGTTCGAGCAGCCTGTCGATCGCCGCTTCGAGGCGCGGGTCGAGTCCGCTGAGCGCGTCGCGCGCAAAGGCGGCCATCAGCAGGCCGCGGGCGGTCGCCTCGTCGATGCCGCGGGTGCGCAGGTAAAACAGCTGCGCCTCGTCGAGCTGGCCGACCGTGGCGCCGTGGCTGCACTTGACGTCATCGGCGTAGATCTCGAGTTCCGGCTTGGCATCGATTTCCGCCTTGCGCGACAGCAGCAGGTTGGCGCAGGTCATGGCCGAGTCGGTCTTTTCGGCGCCGGGGTGGACGTGCACGCGGCCGTTGAACACGGCGCGGCCGTTGCCACCGGCCAGACCCTTGAACACCTCCTCGCTGCGGCAGTGCGGGGCCTGGTGGTCGATGCGGGTATGGAAGTCGACATGCTCGCCGTTGCCGGCGGTATACAGGCCGCGCAGGCTGCACTCGGCGCCCGGCGCCTGCAGCAGCACGTCGATGTCCTGTCGCAGCAGGCCGCCGCCGGCGGCCAGCGCGTGGGTGTCGAAGCGGGCGTCGCGGCCCAGGTGCACCCGAAGATCGCCGATGTGGACGGCCGCCGGGCCCTCGCGGAGTACTTTTACATGCCGCAGTCGTGCGCCGGCGGCAAGCTGTGCCTGTGCCAGGACGTTGACGTGGTAGGCGGTGTCGGTGGTGCCGAGGTAGTGCTCCACCACCAGTGCCTCGGCCTGTTCGCCGAGCTCCAGCAGCAGGCGCAGATGGGCCGAGGCGTTGTCGGCGCCGCCCAGGTGCACGATGTGCAGCGGCTGCGTCAGTTGCGCGCCGGGCGCCAGGCGCAGCCACATGCCGTCCTCGAACAGTGCCTGGTTGAGGGTGGCAAAGACCCGTGCCGGGCCGGCGGCGTCGTCGACCCGCAACTGGCCGCGCAGCGCATCGCCGCCGGTCGCCAGTGCGTCAGCCAGGCGCACCACCTGCACGCCGTCGTCGGTCGGTAGCTGCGACCAGGGAGCCACCAGCCGGCCGCCCACGAACACCAGCCGGCAGCCATCGGGCAGTCCGTCCGGTGCCGCCTGCGGGGCGGCCGCGGCCTGCGGCTGTGCCCGTTCGAGGGTGGCCAGGCGGGTGTATTTCCAGTCCTCGTCGCGCCGTCCGGGCAGGCCCTGCGATTCGAAGTTTTGCCAGGCGGACGCGCGCAACTCGCGCAGCCAGGGCGCCGTCTGCGTATCGGCCTGTAGGCGCGCGTGCTGTGCCTGCCAGTGAGCCAGTGCGCTCATGCCGGGGCGGCCTCCTCGTGCAGCCAGCCGTAGCCGCTCTGTTCCAGTTCGCCGGCCAGTTCGGGGCCACCGGAGCGCACGATCTGTCCGCCCGAAAGCACGTGCACGCGGTCGGGCGGCACGTAGTCGAGCAGGCGCCGGTAGTGGGTGACCAGGAGCATGGCCCGGTCGGGGGCGCGCAGGCGGTTGATGCCGTCCGAGACGATTTTCAGGGCGTCGATGTCGAGACCGGAGTCGATCTCGTCGAGCAGCACCAGTTCCGGTTCCAGCAACGCCATCTGGAAGATTTCGGCACGCTTCTTCTCGCCGCCGGAGAAGCCCTCGTTGATGGCCCGTTGCAGGAAGTCCTCGCGGATGCCCAGTTCCTTCATCCGGCCCTTGACCACGGTAAGGAAGTCCATGGCGTCGAACTCTTCCTCGCCACGGTGTTGACGCCGGGCGTTGACCGCCGCGCGCAGGAACACGGCCGTCGACAGCCCCGGGATCTCGACCGGGTACTGGAAGCCGAGAAACACGCCGGCGCGGGCGCGTTCCTCTGGCGCTTGCGCCAGCAGGTCCTGTCCCTGGTAAGTGACGGTGCCGGCCAGCACTTCGTAGCCGTCACGGCCGGCCAGAACGTTGGCCAGCGTGCTCTTGCCGGAGCCGTTTGGTCCCATGACGGCGTGGACCTCGCCGGCGTTCAGGGTCAGGTCCAGACCGCGCAGGATTTCCTTGCCGTCGACGGCGACGCGCAGGCCTTTGATTTCTAGCATTGCAGGCATGATGAACTCGGGTTTGAGGGTCAGCCGACGCTGCCTTCGAGGCTGACGCCCAACAGGCGCTGCACCTCGACGGCGAATTCCATCGGCAGTTCCTTGAAGACTTCCTTGCAGAAGCCGTTGACGATCATCGAGACGGCCTCTTCCTCGCCGATGCCGCGCTGGCGGCAGTAGAACAGCTGGTCTTCGCCGATCTTCGAGGTGGTGGCCTCGTGCTCGACGGTGGCGCTCGGTTCCTGCACCTCGATGTAGGGAAACGTGTGCGCGCCGCAGCGGCTGCCGATCAGCAGCGAATCGCACTGGGTGTAGTTGCGTGCGCCCTCGGCGCCGCGCAGCATCTTGACCAGGCCCCGGTAGGCGTTGCTGCCGCGGCCGGCCGAGATGCCCTTGGAAATGATGGTGCTGCGCGTGTTGCGGCCGATGTGGATCATCTTGGTGCCGGTGTCGGCCTGCTGGCGGTTGTTGGTCAGCGCCACCGAGTAGAACTCGCCGACCGAGTTGTCGCCGGTCAGCACGCAGGACGGGTATTTCCAGGTGATCGCCGAGCCGGTTTCCACCTGGGTCCAGGAAATCTTGGCGTTGCGCCCGCGACAGTCGCCGCGCTTGGTGACGAAGTTGTAGATGCCGCCGCGCCCTTCGGCGTCGCCGGGGTACCAGTTCTGCACCGTCGAGTACTTGATCTGTGCGTCTTCCAGCGCCACCAGTTCCACCACGGCGGCGTGCAGCTGGTTCTCGTCGCGCATGGGCGCGGTGCAGCCCTCCAGGTACGACACGTGACTGCCGGCGTCGGCGATGATCAGCGTGCGCTCGAACTGGCCGGTCTTGGCGGCATTGATACGGAAATACGTCGACAGCTCCATCGGGCAGCGCACGCCCTTGGGGATGTAGACGAACGAGCCGTCGGTGAACACCGCGGCGTTCAGGGCGGCATAGAAGTTGTCCGACGGCGGCACCACGCTGCCCAGGTACTGGCGCACCAGCTCGGGGTGATCCTTCACCGCCTCGGAGAAGGAGCAGAAGATGACGCCGTGCTCGGCCAGCCGCTTCTTGAACGTGGTGGTGACCGACACGCTGTCGAACACCGCGTCCACCGCCACGCCGGGGCCGGCTTCCGCCGCCACGCCGGCCAGGGCGGCCCGCTCGTGCAGCGGGATGCCGAGCTTCTCGAAGGTGGCCAGCAATTCCGGGTCGACTTCGTCCAGGCTCTTGGGGGCGTCGTCCTTGGCCTTCGGTGCCGAGTAGTAAACGATGTCCTGGAAATCGACCGGCGGATGGTCCACGTGTGCCCAGGTGGGCGGCGCCATCTTCAGCCAGTGGCGGTAAGCCTCCAGGCGCCAGTTGAGCATGAACTCGGGCTCGCCCTTCTTGCTCGAGATGAGCCGGATGACGTCCTCGGACAGGCCGGGTGGAACGGCATCGGCTTCGATGTCGGTGATGAAGCCGGCCTGGTAGTCGCGTTCCAGGAAGTGGCCGATGTCGGTGCTGGTGTTCATGGGTGTGTTCCTGATCGCTTCAGGCGGCCGTCGAGGCGCTGTGGCGGCGTGGCACGGCGCGGATCGGCATGGGCGCCGGGCGGATCATCTCTGCCAGGGTCATGCTTTCGAGCGCCGCCAGCACAACCTGGTTGATGCGCTGCCAGTTGCCGCGGATCGAGCAGATCGACTCCTGCTCGCACAGGCCCTCGCTGCTGCCGCATTCGGTAAGGCCCACAGCCCCCTCGAAGCTGCGCACGATCTGCGCCACCGAGATTTCGCTGGCCGGACGGGCCAGTTCGTAGCCACCGCCCTGGCCGCGCAACGAGCGCAGCAGGCCGGCCCGCACCAGTGCCTTGAGCACCTTGCTGGTGGTCGGCAGTGCAATGCCGGTGCCTTGCGCCACCTCGGCGGCGCTGTGCAGGCGGTCCGTCGCACCGGCCAGGTGGCCCATGATGACGGTGGCGTAATCGGTGAGTTTGCTGACGCGCAACATGGTCCGTGAGGGTAGGAGGCGCGGGTTTGTGGACCATTTTAGTCCTGATTCAGATCGGCGAACAAGCGGCCCTATGCCATCTTGGCCGCCATCGGCGCGCATGCGATGATGGCGCGCCTTTTCAGCCACTATCCGACCCATGCCAGCCCGCATCATCGACGGCAAGCGCGTGGCAGCCGAACTGCGCACCGCGCTGGCTGCCCGCATCGCAGCGTTTACCCAGGATCGCGGGCGGCAACCCGGGCTGGCCGTGTTGCTGGTCGGCGCGGATCCCGCCTCGCAGGTGTACGTGCGCAACAAGCGCCGGGCCTGCGAGCAGGTGGGCATACGCTCGTTCGGACACGACCTGCCGGCTGACACCTCGCAGGACGCCCTGCTGGCGCTGATCGACAGCCTGAACGCCGACCCGGCGGTGGACGGCATCCTGCTGCAACTGCCGTTGCCGGCGCACATCCGGCCGGAGGTGGTGCTCGAACGCATCGCTCCGGCCAAGGACGTCGACGGCTTTCATCCGTACAACATCGGTCGTCTGGCGCAGCGTCTGCCGGGCCTGCGGCCGTGCACGCCACGCGGCATCATGCGCCTGCTCGAGCACTATGCGTTGCCGGTGCGCGGCTGCCATGCGGTGGTGGTGGGCGCCTCCAACATCGTCGGCCGTCCGTTGGCGCTGGAGTTGTTGCTGGCCGGCGCCACGGTGACCGTGTGCCACCGTTTCACGCGTGACTTGCAGGCGCATGTGCGACAGGCCGAACTGCTGCTGGTGGCGGTCGGCAAGCCGGGCCTGATTCCGGGTGACTGGGTGGCGCCCGGCGCCACGGTGATCGACGTTGGCATCAATCGCCTGGCCGATGGCAGCCTGCGCGGCGACGTGGACTTCGAAGTCGCCAGTCAGCGCGCGGCCTGGATCACCCCCGTGCCTGGCGGCGTGGGGCCGATGACCATCGCGCTGTTGCTGGAAAACACCCTGGCCGCCGCGCAGGCGCGGGCGGGCTGA
>NZ_JBFJTF010000059.1:0-13350 GCF_041625615.1 Immundisolibacter sp.
AGTTCCTGGAACGGGCGCCCGTGGCGCCGGCGTTGCCGGCGGCGGCGCCAACGTGGGCACGTACGGCAGCGCCTGCACGAACGCCGGCAGCACTCCGACGCCCGACGCATGGGCCACACAGACCGCACAGGACGCATGCTGTGGCAGCGCCGGCGCGTCCGGATGCGTGTCCGACCCCAGGTGGTCGAGCCCGTGCAGCAGCAGCCCGTACTGCAGGACGAGCAGCAGCACGGCCAGTGGCCATGTCAGCCACCGCGTCACGGTTGTGCTGCGGGCGATACGCATGATCAGACGGTTTCGGCAAACAACATGGGCAGGGTCAGACGCGGCGCATCATCGCATGTTCCTGCGTCGCGTGGGTCGGCACGGTTCAGGCGTCATAGCTGCGCAGCATCCGCCCGGGCCGCGCGCGGTCGCGGTAGGCCCCGTTCTCGAACAACACCTGGCCAGCAACGATGGTGGCGCGCACGCCCTTCGAGCGCGTCACGAAGCGCCGCCCGCCACCCGGCAGGTCGTGGGCCCACTCCTTGTCGCCACAGGCCACCGTGTCCGGGTCGAAGATGACCAGGTCGGCCGCCTTGCCGACCGCCAGCACGCCGCGGTCGATGCCGAAGAACTGTGCCGGAATCGACGTCAGTTTGCGCACTCCCTGCTCCAGCGTCAGCGCGCCGGTCTCGCGCACCCAGCGCTGCAACAGGTGCGTGCTGTAACCGGCGTCGCACAGCATGTCCAGGTGCGCCCCGGCGTCCGACAGACCGATCAGCAGCCGGTCGTCCTGCACCAGCGGGATGGTGTCGGCCGCGTCATAGTTGAGCGCCGCCATGTCGAAGGTGGTGCGCAACTCGTCCTCGATGGCGATTTCCACCAGCAGGTCCATGGGATCGCGGCCGCTGAGGTCGGCCAGCTCGCGCAGGCTACGGCCACTGCTGGCGATGCTCCGCGCCTGCTCGCTGACGCCGTCGAGCACATAGAAGCGACTCCAGATGTCCCGCCCGAAGGCCGGGATGTTCTTGAGGTCGTCCCGGAACGACTGACGGAACTTCGGGTCCGCGTACGTGGCCAGTTTTTCCTCACGCGACAGGCGCATCACCGGCTGCCAGCTCGGGAACACGCCCAGGATGTACGGGTTGGCAAGATTCAGCTGAAAACGCAGCGGCCGGCAGGTGGTCTGCGGCACCGCCTTGTCCCAGCCGGTGACGTCCGCCACCGCGGCCATGCGCTCCTCGTAGGAGTGCGGCTGCTCGGCGGCATTGACCACCGCCAGCCAGGTCACCGGTCGCGTGCTCTCGCGTACCAGCATCTCCAGAAAATCGTGTTCTTCGTGGCTCACCACGCCACCGAGCTTGAGCGTGAGTTCCACGTTGCCGCGCTGGAGGCCACGCAACACGCCGCACAGGGCGCGGTGCTCGTCGACACTGGCGTTGCGGCACGCCACGGGCTTGCCCAGATACCCCACGTGCACGCCCTCACGGGTGGTCGAGTAACCGAAGGCACCGGCCTCCATGGCGCCGGCGAAGGCGCGGGTCATGGCGGCGATCTCGTCCCCGGTCGCGGCGCGCTCGAGCGACGCGTCGCCCATGGCGTAGTGCCGCAGCGGCGTCATCGCCACCAGCGGCGCCACGTTGATGCCGAGCCCGCGCGTGTCGAGCGCATCCATGTAGTCGCCGAAATGCTCCCATTGCCAGTCGATGCCGGCGCGCATCACCTCCAGCGGAATACCTTCCACATTCACCAGGTCGCCCATCAGGAACTCGCGCATGTCGGCGCGCACCGGCGCCGCGCCGACGCCGCAGTTGCCCATCACGGCGGTGGTGACACCGTGCTCGGCCGACGGCGTGAGCAGGCCGTCCCAGGCGATCTGTGCGTCGAAATGGGTGTGCGGATCGACGAACCCGGGCGCCAGCACCTGCCCCGCCGCGTCGATCCGCTCGGCCGCCTCGCCGGCAGGCACCTGTCCCAGGGCGACGATGCGTCCGTCCTTGACCGCCAGACCGCCGGGGAAGGCCGGCGCGCCGGTGCCATCGACGATACGGGCGTTTTCGATCAGCAAGTCGTACATCAGGGGCCTCTCAGACGTGGTACAGGTCGAGCACGGTCGGGATGAAGTCGTTCATCAGCGTGATGCGCTTGCCGGCAATGCGCCAGGCGTCGCCGTCGGCCACCAGCCGGTGCTCGTACAGACCGAAGAACGCGCCGACCTGCTTGTTGCGGAAGTAATCGACACGGAACGATGAATGCAGCGTCATGGTCCCCGGCGCGTGATCCAGCAGCAGGATGTTGCCGACCTGATGACAGGTCCGCGGCAGCGGCACCGAGGCGGGCGAGGCGCCCGACACGAACCGCTCGATGCGCTCCAGCAACCGGCCGCGGCCGGCCAGGTACAGCAGCGAGATCTCGGTCTGTGGGTCGGTGATCTGGGCATGCTCGCCGACCCAGGACGGCGCCCACAGCACACAATCGTCGGTGTAGAGCGCCAACCAGTCCTGCCACTGCTGGCGGTCCAGGTAGTAGCCCTCGCGGTACAGCAGTTCGCTGCCGGCGGCCAGCAGTTGCGCCCGGCTCACGGCTGCACCCCCAGCACCTCGGCCTGGCCACGTTGCATCTGGTCCAGCCAGCCCTGGTAGACGCCCAGGTACACCGCCTCGCCCTGGATGCCGATGTTGCCGCTGATGGAGTGGTTGGGTTCGATGCCCACCGTCCGGGCCGCCTCGTCGGGGCCCTCGCGCAGCAAGGCCAGACCGCGGTGATAGCCCTGGTTCCACTCGACGCTGCGGGCCTGATCGCCAAGCTGGCAGCGCTCGTAGATGACGGTGTCGTCGGGCGTCGCAACACCGGTGGCGCTGAAGAAATCCTCGTACTGGCGGATGCGCAGCGCGCGCGCCTGGGGCGGCTCGCCCTTGGGCGCCAGACAGAACGCGTACACCTCGGTCTTGTCCACGGACACCGGGCGCAGCAGGCGCATCTGGAAGGTGGCGCTCTCGACCAGCAGGATGTTCGGGAAGATCGCCACCACCCGGCCGCTGACCATCATGTCGGCCTTGGCTTCGCCGAAGCGCTCGGCCATCTGCTGCCACATGGCATACGACGGCCGGTCCTCGCGCTTGCCGGCACCGCGCAGCCACATGCCGCCGTGGCCGTGGGGGAAGGTGTAGTAGGACACCTCGGCGTCGGCATTGATGAAGCTGTTGAGGTCAATCGAGCGGTTGGCGTCGGCACCCTGGCGCTTCATGCGGTTCATGACCATGGTGCCGAAGCTCGCGTGCAGGGTCTTGGCGTGATAGATGTCGAGACAGTTCTCGAACACCATCTTCCAGTTGCCGCCGTAGGTGAAGTTGGCGTCGCCGCGTACCACTTCGAGCCCGTCCGGCGACTGATCGACCCACGAATCGATGAACACCGCCGCGCTGCCCAGATACTCGCGCAGCGGGACCACCTCCGGGTTCAGGCTGGCGAAGAAAAAGCCGCGGTATTCCTCGAGCCGCGCCACCTGCGGCAGGTCGTGGCTCATCCCCCGAAACGCGTCCGTGTAGCCGCCGGCGGCTTCATCCGCCACCTGCAGGCACTTGCCGGTGCTGTCGAACATCCAGCCGTGGTACGGGCACTTGTGGCGCTGCGTGTTGCCCGCCTGGGTGGTCGCCACCGCCGCGCCGCGGTGGCTGCAATGGTTCAGCAGTGCCCGTACCTGACCGTCACCGCCACGCTGAAGAATGATGGGCGTGCGACCGACAACGCCGGTGATGAAGTCATACGGCTCGGGTATCTGCGCCGCGTGACCGACGAACACCCACGAGCGCTCGTAGATGTAGCGCATCTCGAGCTCGAACAGCTCCGGGTCGCGGAACAGGTCCAGGTGCATGCGCAACACCCCGTCCTCGGGACGGGCATCGACATAGCGGGAAAAGTCCCGCAGCGGCCATTCGCGAACACGCGCGTCCATTCCTCTCTCCTCCTCGTGCCGTGTCTCGGGGCCGGCAGCGCCGGCCCGCCGTGTCATTCCTCCCTGGATTGCCTGCCCGCACGCGGCGGTACAGGCCCGCGCCGACCGTTCCTGGCCAGCGCCGAATCGCTGCCCTACCGCCGCCTCACGGCGCGGTACCGGCCGGCCGCGCCAGCGCCTGCCAGGTAAGCGCCAGCACGTCCGGCAGGCGTTCCAGCTGCACCAGGTGCGAGGCCTGGTCCAGCACGTCCAGCCGTGCGCCGGGAATGCTGTCGCGGAAGGTGTCGCCATAACCGACCGGGATCAGCCCGTCCTGGCGGCCCCAGATGATCTGCGTCGGCGTCTTGATCCGTGGCAGGCGACGGATCAGACCCTTGTCGGGAATCGGCCACAGGAACTTGGCAGCCGCGCTGAGCGTGCCCAGGCGCTGGATCAGCACATCCACCTGGTCGTCAACGTCCTCCGGCATGGCGCCGAGCAGTTCGGCGATCGGCGACTTGGGATCGACCAGCACGCGTTCGGCAAGCTCGGTCGAGCGCATGGCGAAGATGTCCGGCATCGGGTCGTCCATGTCGAACAGGCCCGCCGGGGCAATGGCGATCAGTCGCCCGACCCGGCTTGGGTCGTTGGCCGCCATCTCGCAGGCAATCATGCCCCCCATGGAGTGGCCGACGACGTCGGCGCGGCCGATGTCCAGCGCATCGAGCAGGTCGTAGTAGCACAGCACCAGATCCCACAGGTCGCGCACCTGGCTGATGTCGTTGGACTTCGAGGTACCCGGCAGAAACGGCGCGATCACGCGCCGGCGGGCGGCCAGCGCGTCCAGGTACGGGTCCCAGGCCAGGCCTCCGGCGCCATGCAGGAACAGCAACGGGTCACCGCTGCCGGCCTCCAGCGTGTCGATGGCAAGGCGGGCATTGACCTGGTAGGTATGGGTTGTCGGCTCGGCCATTTCGTGGTCCCTCAGGTGGCGCTGCGACGGGTGTCCTGCGGCTCCGGGTCACCAAACCCGCTCGGCCAGAACGGGCGGTGATCCCACTCGGGCCACAGGTTGCGGATGTGCGGCAGCACGCCCTCGGCGAACAGGTTCAGGTTTTTCAGCGTCAGGTGCTGCGGCATGGAGCCGCAGTGGAACAGCCAGATCAGGTTGCCGACGTTCAGCTCGCGTGCCGCCTCGATGATCTGCTCACGCACGGTCTGTGGTGAGCCGGCGATGATGTACCCGCTCTCGACCAGCTCCTTCCAGCCGAAGCCCTCGTCCAGGATGGCCTTGCCGACCTTGGCCGTGCCGTCCAGCTGCGAACGCAGGCCGGCACGCAGCGAAGCGACGGTGCGGTAGCCCGGCGCCTCGAAAAAGCGCGGGTCGATGTGCATGCACTTGGCGAAGAAGTACTTGACGTGCTCCTCGTAGTCGATCTGCGCCTGCGCGTCCGTCTCCGACACGCAGATGAACTGCGCGTAGCCGGCGCGGTAGGGGTTGCGGTCCTTGCCGAGCGCGTCGGCGCGGTCCCAGAACGGCCCCATCACCTTCTTGGCGTACTTGTGGCCGAAGAACGACAGATACGAGAACGAGTAGTCGTTGATCAGCGAGAAATCGTAGGTCTCGACGCTGCCGCCGCCCGGAATCCACACCGGCGGATGCGGGCGCTGGGCGGTGCGCGGCCAGGTGTTCACGTAGCGCAGCTGGTTGTACTTGCCGTTCCAGGTGAACACCTCGTCCGTGGTCCACGCCTTCATCACCAGGTCGTGCGCCTCGTAGTAGCGCTCGCGCATCTCGGACGGGTTGATGCCGTAGACGTAGTTGGTGTCCATGGACGTGCCGACGGGGAAGCCCGCAATGAACTTGCCGCCCGACAGCACGTCCAGCATGGCCATCTCCTCGGCCACGCGAATCGGCGGGTTGTACAGCGCCAGGCTGTTGCCCAGCACCACCACGGACGTGGTGTCCGAATGGCGCACCTTGCGCGACAGGATGGACGCCATCAGGTTCGGCGACGGCATCAGACCGTAGCCGTTGCTGTGGTGCTCGTTCACGCCGACCGCGTCGTAGCCGAGATCGACCGCCGTCTCCAGCGCGTCCAGATAGTCGTGGTAGTACGTGTGGCCCTTGCGCGGGTCGTACAGCGACCGCGGGATGCTGACCCACACGCTGTCGTACTTCTTTTCGAAATCGGCCGGCAGGTCCTTGTAAGGCATCAGATTGAACGCAACGACCTTCATGGCCACCTCCTGTTGACTGCCGGCAAGGCCGGCTCTTCCTGAACGAGCGTTTATACCAGACTCATGGCAAACCGATCACCCGTCTGGCAAACCGATGAAATCCTCGAACTTGCCACTGGACGGCCGCTCGATGGCGGCCACCGGCCTGAGCACGATCTCGAACGGGTAACGCAGGCGCTGGCGCAGCATGGCCTGCAGCGCCCGCTGCTCGCCGGCCTGCAGCGGACGCTCGGCCACCAGCTGCGCCTCGATGCGCGCGGGCGCCGTCTGACGCAGGCGAAACTGCCGCACCGGCGCGATCGCCAGCCACGCCTCGGCCGGAAAGGACGGCCAGTGCCGGCTGCCGTCCGGCAGGCGCAGCAGGTTGCGCGCACGGCCGTGGATGCGCCGCAGCACCGGCAACCCGCGCCCGCAGCGGCACGGCGGGCCAACCTCGGCGAAATCGCCGATGGCGTAACGCACCAGCGGCATGGCGAAGTTGTGCAGCGGCGTCAGTACCACCTCGCCCGTGGCGCCGGCCGGGCATGGCCGCCCATCCCCGTCCAGCACCTCCAGCAGCACGTTCTCGGACTGCACGTGGTAGTGCTCCGGAACCTGCGGGCACTGCAGGGCCAGATACCCGGCTTCCTCGCAGCTGTAGATGTCCGCCAGCGGCGCGTCCCACGTCGCCCGCGCCAGCACCCGCAGGTCGTCCGGCAGTTGCTCGCCGAAGGTGCCGAGTCCGCGCAGGCGCGCCGGCCGCCCGCCGCGCCGTCCGGCTTCCAGCAGCAGGCCCCGCAGGTTGCTCGGATGCGTGAGCAGGTAATCGGGCTGGTGCTCCAGCAGCCAGTCGAGCTGGCGCTCGATCGGCGTGTGGATGGGCAGCGTCAGCGCCGGGCCGGTGCTGAACACCGCCTCGATGGCCCGGCCCCAGCCCGGCTGGCGGACCCCGCTCACCTGGGTGCGGATGGCGGCGAACGTGCCGGCCACGTCCCGCCGCTGCCACAGTTGCTCGCGCAGGTTGAGCACGCCGAAAAAGAAATGGCTCAGCTCGGTCTCGAGCCCCCGCAGCGGTCGGCCGGTGGAACCCGAGGTGTGGTACTCGATGACGCGCCCGTGGTCGGCCGGCACGGCGCGGCTGTGCAAGGCCTCGCCGAGTGCCTGCACGTCGGCGCGGCGCAGCAGCGGCACCGTGGGCCAGGCAGCCGCCAGGGCGTCGGCATCGTCCAGCGCCAGACCGGCCAGGCGTGACGCGTACGCCGGCACCGTGTCGCGGGCATGACGCAGCAGCAGTGCCAGCTGGCGAAAGGTCGCCGCCATCAGGCGCGGCAACGGCCACGTCTCGCTGTGCGCCAACTGGTAGTGCACGGCCAGCATGCTGGCGCCCACGCTGTCCGGCAGCGCCGGCCAGGCAAGCCCGGTAACGGACGAGCGCGGCTCAGTCACGCCGCCAGGCGACCACGCCGTTGACGTCCTCGGTCAGGGCCTCGATATCGATGTGATACGCGAGCCCGGCGCGCTCACCGTTGGCACCCGCCACGAAACCTTCCAGATGGGCCTCGCAGCCGGCGAAGCACAGCACCCCGCTGACCGAAAGACGCGTTCCCGGCGCCGTCTCGAAGCGACCGTCGACCAGCGCCAGATCGCTCGCCGTCAGTTCATAGCGCCCGCTGGGCACCGTGATGGCCAGCGCCAGCTGCGCCCGTCCGGTGGCGAAGTTGGCTTCCAGCACGCCATCGTCGAGAAACGTCGTCGCCGCCATGCCGCCCTCACCGACGGTCGGCGACACCTGCCCGCCGAGCAGCGAATAGCGGACGGCGCCGGTGGGCGCCTCCTGCAATGGCGCACCCGAAACGTAGTACAGCGCGTTGCGCACGCCTTCGCCGCCGGTAATGTCGACATGGCCGTGCCGACCGTCGCCCCCGGTGCGCCCATGCCCCCAGCGCCCCCAGGCGATGACACCGTCGTGCCCGCTGTGCCCGACCGCCAGCGCCCAGCTGACGACACCACGATCGTCGCTGAACCGACGCAGCTGCCCGGCGCCGTCGAACTGCAGCGCCTGTGCGGGATAGCGGTGCACGGGTGGACCGTCGTCCGGCAGGCGGAAATCATGGGCGATGGCAATCTGCCACGCCGGCGCACCGAACTCGGCCGCGCCCGCGCCGCCGGCCAGCAGCACGGCCAGCACCGGCACACCGCGCGCCGCCGTGCTCATGGCGCGCCCCTGCGGCCGCACACCCAGACCGTCAGGCGCAGCGCCAAGACCAGCACGACGGCACACGCAGACAGCAGCGTGATGGGCGGCAGCCCGCCGTACCACAGCGCGGGCTGCCACCAACCCGGCACGCCATAGGCGAGGTGCAGCCCCGTCAACGACAACCCCAGCAGGCCCACGCGTTGCAGTACCCGCCAGTAGCGAACCGACATGGCCGCCCGTACGCCCGGCAGCGACGCGGCGAGTGGCGCCACCAATGCCATCCAGGCCAACGCGCCGGCCAGCAGCGACCAGCCGGCCAGCGCGGTGAACTCGAACGCCTGTCGAAACATCAGCCGGTAATAGCCGTAGTTGAGGATGCTCAGCGACAGCACGATATGCACGGTGGCGAGCACGAAACCGACCACGCCCCAGTAACGGCGGCGCCACAACAGGCCGCCCAGCGGCGGCCAGATACGCGCCGCTGGCCCCAGGCCGAGCGCCAGCGCCAGCAGCAGCAGCGCGCTCCAGGCAGTGGCCTTGTTGAACACGTACAACGGCAGATCTGCCAGCGCCCACGGCCCGAACACCACATAACGCGTGGCGGCATAGCCGGCGGTGACCACCAGCAAGACGCCCGGCACCCCCACGCAGGCGCGCAGGCGAGCCCGGTCGCGCGTCTCGAGCTCCGCCTGCGACGACGCGGCCTGTGGATCCAAGCAGTGCCTCCTCCTCTCCGATGTTCGCCGAAGAGGGTACCCTAGGCCTCGCGTGGTCGGGCGATCGCGGCGGCTGCGCATCCAACCGCGTCACCACGAGGTAGCACCATGGGCATCGAAGTCGGCGGCCTGCTGGGCCTGATCATCCTGATTGCTGACGTGTGGGCCATCATCAACGTCGTGCAAAGCAGTGCCGGCACCGGCGCCAAGGTGGGCTGGACCGTGCTGATTTTGCTGCTGCCACTGGTCGGACTGCTGATCTGGCTGGTGGCCGGACCCCGCGGATGACCACACCGGCGCTGGGGCTGATCCGGCGTTACTACGCCGCCTGCAACAGCGCCGACCGGGAAGGCCTGATGGCCTGTTTCTGCGACGACGTGGTGCACTACTTCACCCACCACGCCCCGGTGCGCGGAGCCCGCGCCCTGGCCGACCACTGGGTGCGCATGCAACCACGCATCGACGGCTACTGGACCGTGGACCACGGCATTACACAGGGTGACGAGGCGGTCATCGAGTGGACGCTGCGCTGGACGCCGCCCGACGGCGCGCCGGAGTTGATGCGTGGCAGCGAGTGGTATCGCCTGCACACTGGGCGCATTGCCGAGATTCGGGCCTACTACCTGAACCGGCACACACCGTACCGGCACCGCGACTTCGAGCTGGAAGGCTTCGACTACGCCGCCCGCGGCTACCCCACGCTGCCGAAATGAATCACCAGGAGACGACATGACCGCCGAGTGCCCTCGCTGCGCCATCGCGCTGACCGCCACCGAACTGCAACAGGTGCCGGTGGCCCGCTGCCCGCAGTGTCGCGGCCTGTGGTTCGAGGCACCCGACCTGGAGGCCGCGCGTGAGGCCGCCGGGCCGGACAGCGGCTGGCTGGAGGTGGAGCTGTGGTCGGATGCCGAACAGTTCCGGCACGCGCCACGCAGCGGCCGCTGCCCGAACGGCGACGGCACCCTGCACGCGCTCGAGTACGGCCATACCGGCGTGACGGTGGACTACTGCGACGCCTGCTTCGGCGTGTGGCTGGACGAGTCGGAATTCGAACGCATCGTGGCCGCCCTGGAACATGAAATCGACTCCCGGGCGGCGCCCGACTACCTGCGCGCCGCCCTGCACGAGGCGCGTCAGCTGCTGACCGGGCCGCAATCGCTGCTGGACGAATGGCGCGACCTGCGCACTGTGCTGAAACTGCTCGAGTACCGGGTGCTGTCGGAGCACCCGGCGCTGCACCGGCGGCTGCTGACCCTGCAAGCAAACAACCCGTTTCGCTGACCGTCGACTGCCTGCTGGCCAAGGGCGCTGGTATAGAATGCCGGCCCGGTTTCCACCCCGCTTCTCAGTCCCAATCCGGTATGCGTCATTTCTGCGCAAGATGTGTCTTGTCCGTGTTGCTGGCCGCCGGTCTGGCCATGCCGGCGGCTGCCCGCGGCGTGTACGGCTGGGTCGAGTTCGTGCAACTGCACATAGACGGTGAGCCCTTGGAACTCAAGGCCAAGCTGGACACCGGCGCCCGCAGTTCATCGCTGGACGCCACGGCCATCGAGCCGTTCGAACGCGACGGCGAGCGCTGGGTACGCTTCGAGGTCAAGCTGCCTGGCATGGAAAAGACCACACGCCTGGAGCGCCCCGTGGTGCGCTACGTGCGCATCAAGCGCCACCGTGGACCGTACGACCGCCGGCCGGTAATCCGCCTGCCGTTGTGTCTGGGCGACGAATGGCGCACCGTGGAAGTGAATCTGACCGACCGCGGCCGCTTCATCTACCCCCTGCTGCTTGGCCGCAAGGCTCTGGCCCGCCTGGCGGTGGTTGACCCGTCGCGAACCTATCTGCGTGCGCCACGCTGCGACGGCGCGCCGTCCAAGGACTGAGCACGAGCGTGCGCAACCGTCACCTGCTGATTCTGTGCCTGTCGCTGGTCGTCGCCGGCGGCAGCCTGTTCCTCTACAAATGGCTTGATCTGGGGGTGCCGCTGAAGGCGGACAACGCCATCCAGGCCTGGACCATCGAGGCACGCATCCGCTTCACTGCCGACCGCGGTCGTCCCATCAAGCTGCGCCTCGCGGTGCCCGTCTCGCCCCCCGGCTTTGGCCTGCTGGACGAAACCTTCGTCTCCCACGGCTACGGTCTGACCACTGCCCAGCAGGGCGACGAGCGCGAGGCCGTATGGACCATTCGCCGCGCCCGTGGCGAGCAAGAGCTGTACTACCAGGCCGTGGCTTATCCGAAACCGCGCGACCAGGTCGGGGATTCGCGCCCACCGCGTCCGGAGCAGCCGGAGTTTTCCGATGCCGAGGCGGCCGTGGTCGAGAACCTGGTGCAGCAGATTCGCGCGCATTCCGCCGACATTGCCACCTTCGCCGCCCAGACCCTGATCCGCCTGGACGCCGGCAGCAACAGCGACATCGATCTGCTGCTGGGCAACGACGACTCGGACGAGCGGCGCGCCAAGGTCGCCACGGCCATTCTGGCCACCGCGAACATCGCGGCGCGACCGGTGTATGGCTTCACGCTGCGCACTGAAAGCCGCCGGCTGGACATGCAGACCTACCTCGAGGTCCACAACGGGGACCGCTGGCTGCTGTTCGACCCGCGGAGCGCGGCCCAGGGCTGGCCGCGAGACTTTCTGGTCTGGTCGCGCGGCCAGCCGCTGGTGCGGGAAACCGACGGCATACGCAATCTGCGTGTCGAGTTTTCGGCCGCCGAGAACCCCTACCAGGCACTGGCGGCAGCACGCCAGCGGGCGGCCGAGCGCGGCTCCGTGGCCTTGCAGTTCTCGCTGCTGAGCCTGCCGGTGCAGATGCAGATGGTGTACCGGGTGGTGCTGACCATGCCGATCGGCGCACTGCTGATCGTGCTGCTGCGCAACGTCGTGGGCATCAAGACCTTCGGCACCTTCGCGCCGATCCTGATCGCGCTCGCGTTTCGTGAGACCCGGCTGCTGAACGGCGTGCTGCTGTTCGTTGGCATCATCTCGCTGGGATTGCTCGGTCGCTTCTATCTCGAGCGTCTGAAGCTGCTGCTGGTACCACGCCTGGCGTCGATCCTGACGATCGTGGTCCTGATGATGGCCGCGCTCAGCGTCCTCACCTATCAGCTGGGCATCGGTGCCGGCCTGTCGGTGGCCCTGTTCCCGATGGTGATCCTGACCATGACCATCGAGCGCATGTCGATCGGCTGGGAAGAAGCCGGCCCGCGCGAGGCCCTGCAACAGGCCAGCGGCAGCCTGCTGGCCGCGGCCCTGGCCTACCTGGTGATGACCGAGCGTCAGGTGCAGCACGTGGTGCTGGCATTCCCGGAGCTGCTGCTGATCGTACTGGCGCTGACGCTGGCCTTCGGCCGCTACACCGGCTACCGCCTGACCGAACTCAAGCGCTTCCGGGCGCTGAGCGCATGATGCAGCGGCCCTGGCGACTGGCGCGCTCACTGCGCCGCGCCGGCGTGCTGGGCATGAACCAGCGCAACGGCGACTTCATCTCCCGCGTCAACCCGCGCCGTCTGTATCCGCTGGTCGACGACAAGGTGCGCTCCAAGGCACTGGCCCAGCAGGCCGGCATACAGGTGCCGGAACTGTATGGAGTGATCCGCATCCAGCACGAGGTGCCGGAGCTGCCCAAGCTGCTGGGCGGCCGCGAGGATTTCGTGGTCAAGCCGGTCAACGGCAGCGGCGGCAACGGCGTGCTGGTGATCGTCGGCCGTCGCAAGGGGCGCTACCGCAAGGCCTCCGGCGCCCTGCTGACCGAGGAGGCGCTCGAACACCACATCTCGAACACCCTGTCCGGCCTCTACAGCCTCGGCGGCCAGCCGGACGCGGCCATGATCGAGTACCGGGTCAAGGTCGACCCGGTGTTCGAGCCGATCTCACATCAGGGCGTGCCGGACCTGCGCACGGTGGTCTACAAGGGCTATCCGGTGATGGCCATGGTGCGCCTGCCGACGGCAATGTCGGACGGCAAGGCCAACCTGCACCAGGGGGCCATCGGCGCGGGCATCGACATCGCCAGCGGCCTGACCGCCCGCGGCGTGTGGCGCAACGAGGTGGTCGACGAGCACGTGGACACCGGCAACCCGATCGCCAACGTGCAGGTCCCGCAGTGGGACACCCTGCTGGAGCTGGCGGCCCGCTGCTACGACATCAGCGGCCTGGGTTACCTGGGTGTCGACTTCGTGCTGGATCGCGAATTCGGGCCCATGATGCTGGAGATGAACGCGCGCCCCGGGCTCAACATCCAGATCGCCAACCAGAGCGGCCTGCTGCCGCGTCTGGCGACGGTGGACACACTCGGTCGCGACGA
>NZ_JBFJTF010000060.1:0-13187 GCF_041625615.1 Immundisolibacter sp.
GAGCACGCGCTCGGCGATGTAGCACAGCACGAGCTGGGGGCTGACCGGCGCCAGGCGCGTGATCATCACTTCCCGCAGGTACCGCTCGACGTGGTACTCCTTGGCGTAGCCGAAGCCGCCGTGCGTCATTACCGCCTGGGTGCAGGTCTTGAAGCCGGCCTCGGCGGCCAGGTACTTGGCGGCGTTGGCGTACGCCCCGCAGTCCTCGCCGCGGTCGTACAGCGTGGCCGCCTTCAGCATGGTGAGGTTGGCCGCTTCGAGCTGCGCCCAGCACTCGGCCAGCGGGTGCTGGATAGCCTGGTTCTGGCCGATCGGCCGCCCGAACACCACGCGTTCCTTGGCGTATTCATTGGCCTTGCGCAGCGCCGCCCGGCCGATGCCGATTGCCTCGGCGGCAATCAGGATGCGCTCGGGGTTGAGACCATGCAGCAGGTAACGGAAGCCCTGCCCCTCCTCGCCGATGCGGTCGGCGATGGGGATTTCGAGCCCGTCGATGAACACCTGGTTCGAATCGACGCACTTGCGGCCCATCTTCTCGATCTCGCGCACCTCGACCCGGCTGCGGTCCAGGTCGCAGTAGAACAGCGTCAGACCGTCGATCGGCCGGGCGGTTTCTTCCAGCGGCGTGGTGCGCGCGATCAGCAGCATCTTGTGCGCGTGCTGGGCATTGCTGGTCCACACCTTCTGGCCGTGCACGGTGTAGCGGTCGCCCTCGCGGCGGGCGAAGGTTTTCAGATGCGTCGTATCGAGCCCGGTGTTCGGTTCGGTTACCGCGAAACAGGCGCGCTGCTCGCCGCGGATCAGCGGCGGCAGAAAGCGCTGGCGCTGTTCTTCGGAACCAAACTTCACCACCACGTTCGGCCCGAACAGGTTCAGGTGAATGGCCGAGGCGCCCGACAGGCAGGCGCCGGACGCGGCGATGGTCTGCATCATCAGCGCCGCTTCGGTGATGCCCAGGCCGGCCCCGCCGTAGGCCTCCGGCATGGCGATGCCCAGCCAGCCGCCGTCCGCCATGGCCTTGACGAAGTCGAGCGGAAACGCGCCGTCGTGGTCGCGCTCGAACCAGTAATGGTCATCGAACGGCGCACACAGGCGCTCGATCTGCTCGCAGATGGCCTGTTGATCGGCAGTCAGCGCGAAATCCATCGTCTCCTCCCCTGTGCGTGCGTCGGTCAGGCGGGCGGCTCTCCGGGCCCGCTGACCGCCGGCGGTGGCGCGGGGGCGCCCGGTCGCCGGCCGAACAGGCGCAGGATGCCGCCGCCGAGCCGGCGCAGGGCGCGGAATATCTTCGGCACGAGCCAGACCAGCAGCAGCAGGAACGCCACAAACAGGCCGAAGAAAACCCACGGATGGTGCAGGGCCGCCCACAGTCCGCCAAACACCGCCACGTCCTCGGCGAGGGAGGCGCTCCAGTTGGAGAACGGTTCCGGCGAGGTGTTGATCAGCAACCGTCCACCGGTCTTGGTGGCATGCGTGGTGGCCGCCAGCCCGCCGCCGAGAATGCCGGCCGCCACTTCCAGCGCCGGCGTCACCTCGCCCACCGCCCCGGCGGCCAGCAGCGCGCCGGCCGGGATGCGGATGAAGGTGTGCAGCGCGTCCCAGCCGCTGTCGACGCCGGGCGTCTTGTCGGCGAAGAATTCCACCGCGTACATCAGGCCGGCGGCGCCGATGACCAGCGGACTGGCCAGCACCTGCAGGTCCGGCGGCAGCGCCAGGTCACCCGACGCACCGGCGATGCCGAGCACCAGCAACGCGGCGTACAGGTTGATGCCGCTGGCCCAGCCAACCCCCAGGGTCAGCGCCAGCGTGCCGATGATGTCCTGATAGGTTTCCAAGGCCGCATTACCCGTGCTCTGGCAGGGCCCGGCAGTATCGCACGCGCCACCGGCGGACCCGCAGCGCCCGGATCGGGCTCAGGGGTGGTGAATAAAAGCACAGTATGCGCATTTCTTCCGTCGCGCGTCCGGTACACGCCCGGACCCGCTCCCGCACATCCCTGGCCGACCTGAGCGCTTGAAAAATTCACACGCCCTCAGTTGTCGGGTGCGCCGGCGCGGATCCACGCCTCGATGAGCCGTCGCTCGTCGGTCGCCAGCCCGCTGGTGCCCGTGTCGGCATTGAACGGCATCGGCGCGCCGGAGCCGCCGACCTGCAGCTGCGTGCCGCGCAGCTTGTGGACCAGGTAGCTGCGTTCGGGATCGCCCGGCGCCACCCGCGGCAACGGCGCCTGTGTACTGGGCACATCCACGGTGGCGACATGCGTGTCGCCGGCCTCCAGCAGCAGGCCGCCCTGCGGCGACTCGTACAGGTGACAGGCCACGCAGTAACGGTCGAGGATCGGCTGCACGTCGCGCGACAGGCTGACCGGCGCCTGTGCCGACGCCGGCGGCATGCACAGCGCCAGCGCCAGCGCCGGCCCCAGCCGCCGGCGCACCGTCGCGTTGCCGCTCACAACGGGCGCGGCGGCGCGGCGGCGGCCGCATTGCCGGCAATCTGTCCGAACACCACGGCCGGGCCGATGGTGCCGCCCCCACCCCAGTACGCGGCCCCGGCCGGGCTGGCGATGCAGTTGCCGGCGGCATACAGACCGCCGATGGGGACACCGTGGGTGTCCAGCACCCGGGCACTGGCATCCACCACCGGCCCGCCCTTGCTGTCGATGGCGCCGGCCACCAGCAGCGCCGCGAAATACGGCCCCTGCGCCGACAGCGGGTGCATGGTGGGGTTCGGGTAGTCGCTGGGCAGCACCGGCAGGTTGCCGAAGTAGTTCCAGGCGATGTCGGCGGCCGCCGCGCCGCGCTGGAAGTCCTCGTCCACGCCGCGACGGGCAAAGCCGTTGTAACGCTCCACGGTGGCCATCAGACGCTCGGTGAAACCCGCTGCCAGGCGGACCTCGCCGATCTGCGGGCGCAGTTTCTCCAGCCGCTGGGCAATGGCCGCCGCCAGCGCCGGCCAGTCGTCGCCGGCGATCACGTGCGCCGGCAGCGGCGCGTCTGCCCGCTGCACGCCCATGACGCCGCCGCGCAGCTGCACGGTGCGGCTGTCCCAGACCATCAGGGTCACCCGCTGCGGGAAGTCGCCGCTGACCTCGTCCCACACGAAGTGCGCGCGCGGCCGGCCACCGGGCTGGTTTTTTTCATTGGCGAAGCGCTCGCCGGCGAGGTTCACCGCCAGGCTGCTGTCGCCCGGGATGACCCACACGCCGGTCGGCGTGTCCGAGCCGGCCAGTGCTTCCTCGAGCAGCACTTCCATCCACCAGCCGTGCTGCAGGTTGCCCAGCATGGCGCCGGCGGCGCCGGCCAGGCGCAGGAAATCGCCCTGATTGGTGGGCGCGCCGCAGCCACCGTAGACCGGGCCCAGCAGATGACGGGCGCGCAGCGCGGCGTCGTGAATGAAGCCGCCACTGGCGAACACCACGCCGCGACGGGCACCGACACGAATACGCCGACCGCGCCGCTCGCACACCACGCCCAGCACCTTGCCGTCGGCGTCGCGCACCAGCTCGGTGGCCGGGTGGCGGGTGAGAATGCCGATGTCGCGTGCCTGCGCTGCGGTCTGCAGCAGCTCGATCAGGTCCACCCCGACTCCGCCACCGTTGCGGTAGTAGAAGCGCCCGTCGCGGTGCTCGCGCGGCTTGCACACCATGCCGCGGCCGCGCGGCGCGCGATTTTCCGGCAGCTCGGCATAGTTGTCCGGAAATGGCCGGTCGTCGTAGTCGACGAACGGCAGGTAATCGACGATGCCCAGCTGCGTGAGCCGGTCCACCGTCGGCGCGGCGTGGTCGTAAAAGGCCTCGAGCAGCGCAAATTCGCGCGCGCCGGCACCAAAATGCTCGGCCTGCGGACGGTAGCGGTCCGGGTAGCTCATGCGCACCGCCAGGCGCAGAAAGTCCTCGCGCGGGTCGGCCACGCCGGCGGCCCGCAGAAACCGGTTGTTGGGAATGTAGTGCACGCCACCGGAGCGCACCGTGGTGCCGCCGGGCACCGGGCCCTTCTCCAGCATCAGCACCTCGGCCCCGGCCTCGCGGGCGAACAGCGCGGCGCTGAAGCCGGCCGCGCCGCTGCCGACCACCAGCACGTCGGTCTGATGGTCCCAGGCCTCCTGTGCGGCGCGGGCGGCGTTCACCGGCAGGCCGCCCAGCCCGGCGGCCAGAACGCCTCCGCCGGCGGCCAATACGAGCGAGCGCCGGGTGCTGTCCACCGGCCGTTGGCTGTCGTCTGCCATCCGCATCTCCTCCTGATGGGGCGCAGACTTTAATTAAAAAGCGCCGCCGCTGTCGCGCCGGTGCCCCGGCGTCATGCCGGCACGGGCACGCGACGGCACGGCGCGGCGTCTACTCCAGGAACAGCCGATACCCGGCGCTGTCGGTCTCGTCCACCCAGTCGAGGCCCGCCTGCGCCAGGTGGGCGCGAAAGCGTGCGCGCTCGCCCGGCGGCACCTGCAGGCCGACCAGGGCGCGGCCATCGGCGGCGCCGTGATTGCGGTAATGGAACAGGCTGATGTTCCAGTGCGCGCCCAGGCGTGCCAGAAAGTGCGCCAGGGCGCCCGGTCGCTCGTCGAAATTGAACCGATACACCAGTTCGTCAGGCAACGCACCGTGGCCGCCGACCATGTGGCGCAGGTGCAGCTTGGCCGCCTCGCTGTCGGTCAGATCCACCACCGCGTACCCGTGCCGGCGCAGCTCGGCATACAGCGCCTGACGCTGGTTGCCGGCCGTCTGCACGCCCACATAGACGTGCGCCTCCTCGGCGCCGGCGTAGCGGTAGTTGAACTCGGTGATCTGACGCGCGCCGATGGCCTCGCAGAACTGGCGAAAACTGCCGGGCCGCTCGGGAATGGTGGCGGCGAAGATGGCCTCGCGCCGTTCCCCGATCTCCGCCCGTTCGGCGACATACCGCAGGCGGTCGAAGTTCATGTTGGCACCCGAGCAGATGGCCGCCAGTGATTTGCCACGACAGCGCTCGCGCGCCACATAGCGCTTCAGCCCGGCCAGTGCCAGGGCGCCGGCCGGCTCGACGATGGCGCGCGTGTCCTCGAACGTGTCCTTGATGGCGGCACAGATCTCGTCGTGGTTCACCAGCAGCATCTCGTCCACGTACTGGCGGACCAGGCGAAACGGTTCGCGCCCGACCTGACGCACCGCAGTGCCGTCGGCGAACAGGCCGACGCTGCGCAGGCTGACGCGCCGTCCGCGGCGCAGCGATCGATCCATGGCGTCGGCATCGTCCGATTCCACGCCGATGATGCGAATGTCCGGGCGCAGGCGCTTGACGTAGGCGGCGATGCCGCCGATCAGCCCCCCGCCCCCCACCGGCACGAAGATGGCATCCAGCCCCCCCTGACGCTGACGCAGCAGCTCGGCGCCGATGGTGCCCTGTCCGGCGATGACCAGCGGGTCGTCATACGGATGCACGAACGTGCGGCCACGGGCGTCCGCCAGCGACTGCGCGTGGCGATAGGCGGCGGCGTAGTCCTCGCCGTGCAGCGCCACCTCGCCACCCAGGCGCTCGACCGCCTCGATCTTGATCTGCGGCGTGGTCACCGGCATCACGATCAACGCATGGGTACCCAGACGCTGCGCCGCCAGGGCCACGCCCTGCGCATGGTTGCCGGCGGAGGCGGCAATGACGCCGGCCTTCAGCGCCCGTGCCGGCAAATGCGACATCTTGTTGAAGGCGCCGCGCAGCTTGAACGAGAACACCGGCTGCAGGTCCTCGCGCTTGAGCAGCACCTCGTTGTTCAGGCGCAGCGACAGGCTTTCGGCCACCTCCAGGGGCGATTCGATGGCCACGTCGTAGACGCGGGCGTTCAGGGTCAGAACCAGATAATCGCGCACGAAACCTCCTTCTGCGCGGCGCTCATACCGGCGGCGGGATCGCTTGGCCGTTCAGGAGTTACCGCTGTCGCGTCGCCGTCGGCGACGCACGCGCCGCTGCCAGACGCGCTGCGTGCGCAGGCGCAGCAGCCAGCCGGCAACAAGGTACGTCAACAGCCCGCAGGTGCTGGCCATCACCGCCAGGCCAAGCACCGTGGGGATGCCCACGCGCCGCCACCAGTTGCGCGGGGGTGGTTTTTCCACCGCGCCGTGCAACTGCTCGGGCGGGTGGCTGAACGCGTCTCGCCCTTGAGGATCCTGGCCGGTCAGGTGCGAGCCGATACGGTAGGCGCCGTAGTAGATGGCCGGAAAGGTAACGGGGTTGGTCACCAGCGTGCTGACCGCCGCCACCGGCACGTTGGCGCGCATGATCACCGCCGCGACAGCAGCGGCAGGGATCTGCGCCAGCGGCAGCATCAGGCCGAAGAACACCCCGACTCCGACGCCCAGCGCCACACCGCGCCGGCTCATGTGCCACAGGCGGGGGTGATGCAGGGCCGGCCCCATCCAGCGCAGCCAGCGCCGATGACGCAGCTCCGCCGCGTCGTGCAACATGCGCCGCAGGCGACTCATGGCGAAGCGGGCAGCACGTTGGCGATGACCGCCGGTGCACTGTCCGGTCCCAGCATGCGACCTGCCTTGACCAGTTGCTCCACCGCTCGACGCAGCGCGCTCAAGGTCCGCAGCCAGCCGTCCATGTCAGCGACCGGCAACTCGGTGCGGGCGCCGGCATCCAGCAAGTCCGCCTTGGCGGCCTGATAGGCCCGCTCGAAGGCCTCGGCCGCCCGATCGATGTCCGGCACAGACGCCAGGCCCAGCGCCGGATTGGCCACCGCCAGAACCTGACCGGCAGCCCGCCGCAGAACGTCCAGACTCGGCAACGGCGGCCGGTCGCCGGACTGCCCGGCCGTGGTCACCGCCACGGAGGCGGCGGCCGCTGCCTCGTCGTAATAGCGGGCGATCCGCAGCAGGCGCGGCGCCTGACCGGCCGTGCGCTCGCTGAGCCCGGAGCGCGTGAGCTGGCTGACGAAGTCGCCGATGGCGCGCTGCAGACGCGTGGTGACCACCCGCGCCAGCGCCAGCGCGCCGCGGTCCGGCACCGGCTGCGCAAGCGCCGCCGCCACCGCACGGGCAGCGAAATCGCCCTGCCGACGCAACTCGCGGTCCAGCGCCGACAGCGCCAGTTCCGGCACAGTCAGGACGGTGCGGTCGAGGTAGCGGGGACGCGACTCATCCTCCTCGGTGGTGCGAAAGCACCGCTGCAACCAGTCCATCAGCCGGGGTGCCAGCGGCAGCATCACCGCCACACCGAGCACATTGAACGTGGTGTGGAAAAGCGCCAGGTCAGCGGCCGGCGCGGCCGCCATGCCGAAGGTGTCACGCAGCGCCGTGGTGACCGTCAGGAGCCACGGCAGAAGCGCGAACGCCACCACGCCCGCCAGCAGGTTGAAAACGACATGCGCCGCCGCGGCCCGCCGCGCGTTGGCCGTGGCACCGACGGCGCCGAGGACCGCGGTGATGGTGGTGCCGATATTGGCGCCAATCACCGCCGCGGCGGCAGCCTGCAACGGCAGCAGGCCGCCCTGCGCCGCCGTCAGCACCAGCGCCAGGGACGCACTGGAGGACTGCATCAGCACGGTGACGGCGGCCCCGGCCAGCAGCAGAACCAGCGTGTTGGCGCCCGCCGGCAACACGAACGCGGCAGCCTGCGCCTGAAACGTTTCTCGCAGCACATCGATCCCGACAAACAGCAACCCGAAGCCGGCCAGCGCCAGACCCAGCGCGCCGCGGCGCCCGCCCGGCGCGGTCAGACGCAACGCCATGCCAAACCCCAGCAGCGGCAGCGCCAGGCGCTCGATCTTGAATTCGAGCCCGACCAGCGCCACCACCCAACCGGTCATGGTGGTGCCGACATTGGCGCCAAACAGCACCCACAGCGCCTGCCCGAGTTCCAGCAGGCCCGCATTGACAAAGCCGATGGCAGCCAACGTGACGGCACTCGACGACTGCACCAGCGCGGTGATCGAGGCGCCGGCCAGCAAGCCACGCCAGCGCGTGCGCGTGGCGCGCGCCAGCATCTGCTGCAGCAACGGCCCGGCCGCCGCCTTGAGACCGTCGGTCAGCAAGGTAATGCCCAGCAGCACCAACCCGGCGCCGCCCAGCAGACCTCCGACAAGCGTCAGATTCACACAGTGATCCTGCGGGGGAATGGCGGCCGCCGGGTCACGGTCGACGGCGCATCATCAGCGTGAACTCGCCGTCCTGAACGCGCTCCGCGCGCTGGTTTGTGACCGTGAACGCCAGGGTGACCACGCCGCGATCCGGCTTGGAGGTTTCCTTGGCCGCCCGGATGCGCATCTCCGCGGCGATGGTGTCACCGAACTTCACCGGCGCCGTGAAGCGCCAGGTCAGCCCCATAAACGCGATGATCGTGCCGTTGATGACGCCTGTCTGATGCATGAGACCGGAGACCAGCGACAGGCCGAGCAGGCCATGCGCGATCGGTTCGCCGAACTGCGTTTCGGCGGCGAACACGCGGTCGGTGTGCAGCACGTTGAAATCACCGGAAACACCGGCGAAGGCCATCACATCGGCTTCGGTCACCGTGCGACGCACGGTGGGAATCACAGCACCCGGCGTGAAGTCCTCAAAAAACCAGGGCGTCATGGCGGCTCCTTGCAGATCCAAAAGCTGCCAGATTACGCGCTGCAAAAGCCGGCTGACAATCCGCCACCGCCGCCGACGGGTGTCACGCGACACCCCCCTCGTCCACCGGCCAGGACCGCAGCGCCCGCAGCAGACTGCGCTTTTTGGCCTGATGGGTCTGCATGCGACGCAGGATATCGTCGAGCATGTGCAGGGCGTCGCCGATGTGCGGTCCCTTGTTCAGCATCACGCACTCGGCGCGCCCGCCCATGGCGGCGTCGGTGATCTCCGCGCGCGATGGCTGGCCCGTCTTGGCCAGTCTTTCCAGCACCTGCGTGGCCCACACCACAGGCACATGCGCCGCCTCGCAGGCCCACAGCAGCTCTTCCTGCACCTCGGCCAGGCGTTCGAAGCCGCACTCGATGGCCAGATCGCCGCGGGCGATCATCACCCCGGCGGCGCGGCTGCCCATGGCGGCCAGCAGCATCTCGGGCAGATGCTCGAAACCGCGACGCGTTTCCACCTTGAGGATGATGCCCAGCGCGTCGCCGCCGAGCCGCGCCAGGTGGTCCTGCAGGGCGCGCACGTCGGCCGCCGACTGGGCGAACGACAACCCCACCAGGTCCGCGTGCTCCACCACCACGGCCAGATCGTCGACATCCTTGTCGGTCAGTGCCGGCAGATGCAGGGTGCTGTCCGGCAGATTGATGCCCTTGTCGGCGCGCAGCGTGGCGCCGCCGGGACGGCAGTCGGTGATCTCCACCAGCAGCCCGGCAGGACCGGTGCGGCGTATCACACCCCCGATGCGCCCGTCGTCGAACCAGATACGCTCGCCGCGCCGCACCTGACCGAGCACCTGCGGCAGCGTGCACGGCACGCGCGCCGGGCGCGGGCGGCGGCGCCCGCTGGCCACGGCGGCCGGCTGGCCGACGCCGCCCGGTGTCACCAGCAGCCGGTCTGTCCTGTGCAGGCGCACTGTGGCGGGAGCCGGTGGCAGGTCGGCAACCGCGGTGGTGGCAACGTCGTGCCCCGAGCGGCGCAACTCAAGCCGGGTGTCCGGCACCAGATAAGCGGTCTTGTGCCCCGCCAGCACAACGCCGCCCGCAGCACATCGGCGCACCAGGAACTGCCGTTCCAGGCCCCGCGCGTCAACCAGACGTACGGTGTCCCCCACGCGAACCCGCGCCAGCCAGGCCGGCTCGACGGCGATGCTGGGCGCGCCCTGCGCCCTCGCGGCGCCACCCTCGACCGGGCGCAGGCCGAGCAACGCCGGCGCCGTGACCGTCCCCCAGGGGTCTCGCCTGGGCCTGACCTTGAGCACCGGCGGGCCACTGGCGATGGGGCCGGTGCGCAACTTGGGACCCGCCAGATCCATGAGGACACGCACCCCCCGCCCGGCACGGCGCGCCTGCTGACGTACCCGTCGGGCCATGGCGACCCAGGCGGCGGGGTCGTCGTGGGCACAGTTGATGCGGGCGATGTCCATGCCGCCGTCCACAAGACGCGCCACCAGGGCATCGTCGACCGCCGCCTCGCTCGGCAGCGTCACCATGACGCGCACCGTCCGCGACTCGTGCGGCGGACCGAAAAGACCCTCCGCGTGGCGCACCAGCAACGCCGGGCCGCGCTGGGCGCCGACCGGCTCTTCGGCGCTGTGGTCGCGCCACCTGCGGCCGGTCACCAGGTGCAGCAGGCCCAGCACCTTGTCCAGACTCGCCAGTGCATGGGTCTCGGCACGACCGAGTGACGACACGCCGACCCAGGCCAGCTGCGCCTGCAGGCGCCGGATGTCGTGCCGACGCATCGCCAGGTAATGCGTCAGGTTGATGGCGCTGGCGCGCCAGTGTGGCTGCACGGCGTCCAGTTGCGGCCGAAAACGCCGCTCCGCTTCCAGCATGGCGACACGCAGCTGCAGCAGCTCGTCTATGAGCGCCTCGCAGGCCGCGACGTTCCAGGCGCCGGCACCGTTGTCACGGGGATTGTCGATCATCACCATCCCAAACTCGTCGCCGCGTGTGGCGACCTTGTGACAGCGCTCAGGGAAGCGCGTTCTCACCGCCGGATAAAATGGCTTCTTTTTTGCGACCCGGAAACCAGACCCGACCATGACTGCCACGTTGATCCTGATCCGCCACGGCCGCTCGCTGTGGAACGAACAGAACCGCTTCACCGGCTGGGTGGACGTGCCACTGATGGAGCGCGGCTGGCGCGAGGCGGAGGCCGCCGGCCGGCTGCTGGCCGACTACCGCTTCGACGCCGCCTACACCTCGCACCTGCAGCGTGCCATCTGCACGTTACAGGTGGTGCTGCGCGAGAACCGCGGCGGCCGTTCGCCGATCTTCATACCGGTCGAAGGCACGGTGCCGCGCGAGGCCTACCAGCCGACCGGTGACGAGTTTCCCGCCTTCCTGCACGCAGTGGCGCTGGCCGAACGTCACTACGGCGACCTGCAGGGCCTGAACAAGGACGAGGTGCTGGCGCAGTACGGCCAGGAGCAGTTCACCCAATGGCGCCGCGGCTATGACACCCCGCCGCCGAACGGCGAAAGTCTCAAGGACACCGTGGCCCGCGCCCTGCCCTACTTCGACGCCGAGATCCGCCCGCGCCTGCAGCGCGGCGAGACGGTGCTGATCAGTGCCCACGGCAATTCGCTGCGTGCCCTGACCAAGGAACTGGAGAACATCTCCGACGCGGACATCGTGAAACTGGAGATTCCCACCGGCGTGCCCATCGTCTACCGGCTGGAAGACACCGGTGACACGCTGCGCATCATCGACAAGCGCGTGCTCGAGCACCCCGCCTGAGGGCGTGTGGCGGCCTCGCGCGCTCGGGCGGGCCCGGGATGCCCGACCGCGAACCGGGCCCGCCAGGGCCTGATTCGCCCCAGCGCGTGCGGGCATGCCTGACGCGCGACGCAGGACACGCACGGGCCGTGCGTTTCGTCGCTCGCCTTGAGCCACGCGCGCCGTGCGCCGGCTGAATCTGCCCCGCACGGCCTGGGTGCTGGGCCTGGTGTCACTGCTGAACGACACCGCCAGCGAAATGATCATGCCGCTGCTGCCGGTGTTCCTGGTCGCCACGCTGGGTGCCGCGCCGGCGGTCATCGGCCTGATCGAGGGCCTGGCCGAGGCCACCGCCAGCGTGCTGAAGCTGGTATCGGGACGCCTGGCCGACTGCGGCGTGAGCCGGCGCCGGCTGGTGCTGGGCGGCTACGCCACCTCCAACCTGGCACGTCCGCTGATTGCCCTGGCCGGCGCCTGGCCGGTGGTGCTGTTGCTGCGCTTCGGTGACCGCGTCGGCAAGGGACTGCGCACCTCGCCACGGGATGCCCTGCTGGCCGCCTCGGTCGGCGCGCAGCGACGCGGCACGGTATTCGGCTTTCATCGCGCCATGGATCACGGCGGCGCCATGCTGGGGCCGCTGCTGGCCTTCGGCCTGCTGCAGGCGGGGCTGGACATGCGCGCGGTGTTCGCCGCCTCGCTGCTGCCCGGCCTGGTCCTGCTGCTGGTGCTCGGGTTCGGCCTGCGCGAGGCGCCGTCGGCGCCGCTGGCACCGGTGCCGGCCCTGCGCTGGGGCGCCCTCGACCGCCGCGTGCGCGGCCTGATCGGCGCCGCCGGCCTGCTGGCGGTGGCCACCGTGCCGGATGCCTTCCTGGTGCTGTGGGCGTTTCAGGGCGGCCTCGAGGTGCTCTGGCTGCCGTTGCTGTGGGCCGCTGCGCACGCAGTGCGGGCGGCAGTGTCGCTGCCGGCCGGCTACCTGGCCGACCGCGTCGGCCGCGCGCCGGTGATGACAGCCGGCTGGCTGGCGCGGGCCGGGCTGCTGGCCATCATGGGCACCGTCTACGGCGACCGGCTGCAGGTGTGGGCCCTGTTCCTGCTCTACGCCGGCGCCACGGCGGCCACCGAAGGCGCAGAACGGGCGCTGATCGGCGACCACGCGCCGGCCGCACACAAGGGCACGGCGTTTGGCCTGTACCACCTGTCGGTCGGGCTGCTGGCGCTGCCCGGCGCCGTGCTGTTCGGCGCCCTGTGGCAGGGACTCGGGCAAACCACCGCGTTCAACGCGGCGGCGGCCCTCACCTTGCTCGGAGCGACGGCGTTCCTGCGAATAACGCGCGTCGCCCCAACACGCTGAGTCGATCGCTCAGAACGGAATGTCGTCGTCGAAGTCACCGCCGAAGTCGTCGGCGGCCGCCTTGCCGGGCCGGCTCGACGGGGCGGTCGCCGGTGCACCGGCACCCCAGGCCGGCTCTTCATCGCCACCCTGACGGCCGTAGCCGCCGCTGTCGCCACGCCCCTCGCCTCCACCGAGCATCTGCATGTCGGATGCGACGATCTCGGTCGTGTAGCGGTCGTTGCCGTCCTTGTCCTGCCACTTGCGGGTCTGCAGACGGCCTTCGATGTAGACGGTGCGGCCCTTCTTCAGGTATTCGCCGGCAATCTCGCCGAGCTTGCCGAACAGCACGACGCTGTGCCATTCGGTGTTCTCCTTGCGCTCGCCCGTCTGCTTGTCGCGCCACTGTTCGCTGGTCGCGATGCGCAGGTTGGCCACCGCGGCGCCGCCGGCGGTGTAGCGCACTTCGGGATCGCGCCCCAGGTTGCCGACCAGAATCACCTTGTTCACTCCGCGTGCCATGCCCGCCTCCGTATTTCCGTGTATCGCATCA
>NZ_JBFJTF010000061.1:0-13150 GCF_041625615.1 Immundisolibacter sp.
CAACAACGTGTGCCAATCGTGGATCAAGGCCGCGCGTCTGTTCGGCTTCGAGCTGCGCATCGCCGCGCCGGCCGGCTATCGCCCGGAACCGGAATTGCTCGCGACCCACGCGGACTGCGTGCAGGTGACCGATGATCCGGCGGCGGCAGCGGCCGGTGCCGACGTGGTGGTCACCGACGTGTGGGCCAGCATGGGCCAGGAAGACGAAAGCGCAGCCCGGCAGGCCGCGTTCGCCGGCTATCAGGTGGATCCCGCGTTGATGACGAAGGCCGCGCCGGCTGCCATCTTCATGCACTGCCTGCCGGCACACCGCGGCGAGGAAGTCGCCGCCGCCGTCATAGACGGCCCGCAAAGCGTGGTCTGGGACGAGGCGGAGAACCGCCTGCATGCGCAAAAGGCGCTGCTGGAGCTGCTGCTCGGCTGACGCACGCGCCTAGCCGCCCGTCGTGGCATCCCGTTGCCACGTGCCGGACTTGCCGCCGCGTTTCTCGACCAGCGCTATGTCGGTCATGACCATGCCGCGATCGACTGCCTTGCACATGTCGTAGACGGTCAGCAGCGCAATCTGCACTGCCGTCAGCGCCTCCATCTCGACACCGGTCTGTCCGCCGGTACGTACCCGGGCACGGCACAACACGGCCGGCGGTGCGTCCTCAAGCACCCAATCGATGCTGACCGCCGTCAGCGGCAGCGGGTGGCACAGCGGCACCAGCTCCGCCGTGCGCTTGGCGGCCATGATGCCGGCCACGCGGGCGATGCCGAGCACGTCGCCTTTCCGGTGGTCGCCGGCACGGATGCGCGCCAGCGTATCCGCCAGCATGAGGATGCGCCCCTCGGCGATCGCCTCGCGCTGGGTGGACGGCTTGTCGCCGACGTCCACCATGTGTGCCTCGCCACGATGGTTGAAGTGCGTGAGCTCACTCATCGGCCAACAACCCGGCCAGACTGCACGGACGCGTGGTGCTGTCCAGCTGCGGGACGACCAGCTGCTGCATCGCCAGCCGGCAGCCGTTCTCCGACCCGGGGAGCAGAAACAGCAGTTTGCCGGCCGCCAGCCCGGCCTGGGCACGCGACAGCATCCCCGAGCTGCCGATGTCCTGCAGTGACAGCATCTGGAACAGCGTGGCAAAGCCCGGAATGTCGTGTTCGATGAGTGACGCAGCCGCCTCGGGCATGCAGTCGGTGATGCCGGTGCCGCCGGTGCAGATGACCGCATCGATGCCCGGGTCGCGCACCCACACGCGCAGAAATTCGCGCATCGCGGACGCATCGCCATGCCGGATGGCGGAATCCACGACGCGGTGACCGGCCCCGGCCAGGCAGGCACGGATCAGGTCGCCGCTGGTATCGTCCGCGACGGTACGGCGGTTCGAGTAGGTAAGCACCGCCACGCGCAGTGAGCGTGGCGTGTCGCTGGGTTTGCTCATGGTCCGCGGCTGAACGGCAACACTGACCGGTATTATGACGGTCTCGCCAACCGATCCCCAGTCATGAACGTCCACGTCCGTTTTTTTGCCAGCCTGCGCGAATCGCTCGGTCGCGACGAGGTCCGGCTCGAGCTGTCACCTGGCGCCCGCGTCGCCGACGTGTGGCAGGCCGCGACCGGCCACGCGGCGCTGCCGGCCGGCGTGCTGTGTGCCGTCAACCACGACTACGCCGCAGCCGACGCCACGGTCCAGGCCGGCGATGAAGTGGCGTTCTTTCCGCCGGTCACCGGAGGCTGAGGTGAGCGTCGAGCTGGTCAACGGCCCGTTCGATCCCTGGGCGCGCCTGGCACGTGCCCAGGCGAACCTCACGTCACAGACGCAGTGCGGCGCCTGTGCGGTCTTCGTCGGCAGCATGCGCGACTTCAACGAAGGCGATGCGGTCAACGACATGACGCTGGAACACTATCCCGGCATGACCGAGCGCGCCCTGTCGCGTATCGTCGCGGAAGCCGAGGAACGCTGGCCGCTGGGCGAGGCGTTGATCGCCCACCGTGTCGGTCCGATCACGCCTGGCGAATCCATCGTGCTGACCGCCGTCTGGTCGGCGCACCGGGAAGCGGCCTTCGCCGCCTGCCGATACCTGATCGAGGAGCTCAAGCACCGCGCTCCGTTCTGGAAGAAGGAGACGCTCACCGCCGGTGGCACGCGCTGGGTCACACGCAACACACCGGCCGGTGACGGCACCGATCAGTCGGCCGGGGCGTCCTCGTAACGCTGCAAGGCTTCGCTGATGAGGGAGCGCGCAGCAGCAGCGTCACCCCAGCCCTCCAGCTTCACCCACTTGCCGGGCTCCAGGTCCTTGTAGTGCTCGAAGAAATGGCCGATGCGCTCCAGCCAGTGGCCGGAGACCTGGCCAATGTCCTGGATGTGCGAGTAGCCGGCGAAAACGCGATCGTCCGGCACGGCCAGGATCTTCTCGTCACTGCCCGCTTCGTCGGTCATGCGCAGCACACCCACCGGACGACAGCGGATGACCGATCCTGGAATCAGTGTCAGGGGCAGGATCACCAGCACGTCCGCCGGATCGCCATCCCCGCACACGGTGCTCGGGATGTAACCGTAGTTGCAGGGATACCGCATCGGCGTCGACAGGATGCGGTCGACGAAAATAGCACCGGTGTCCTTGTCGACCTCGTATTTGACCGGCTCGGAATCCTTCGGGATTTCGATTATGACGTTGATTTTATTTGGCAAGTCACTGCCGGCAGGGACCAGGTCCAAGCCCATTGCGCACTCCTTCCGCTGACGGGAAACGGTTCGAAAGGGTCGCAAGGATACCGGCATGACGGCTGCAGTGCTGTTTCCGGTGGACGACAAACACCCCCGGCCCCGTCCTGGCGGACGGGGCCGGGGGTGTCCTCTCCCTGCCGCGCCGCTTAGAGCAGCGGCACCAGCAACAGGGCGACGATGTTGATGATCTTGATCAGCGGGTTGATGGCCGGCCCGGCGGTGTCCTTGTAGGGGTCGCCCACCGTGTCGCCGGTCACGGCAGCCTTGTGGGTCTCGGACCCCTTGCCGCCGTAGTTGCCCTCCTCGACATACTTCTTGGCGTTGTCCCAGGCGCCGCCGCCGGTACACATGGAAATGGCCACGAACAGCCCGGTCACGATGGTGCCGATCAGCAGGCCGCCCAGCGCCTTGATGCCGGCGCCCGGCCCCATCAGCCAGTTCATGCCGAAACCGACGGCCACCGGCACCAGAATGGGCAGCAGCGACGGCACGATCATCTCCTTGATGGCAGCGCGCGTGAGCATGTCCACCGCCCGGGAGTAGTCCGGTTTGCCGGTGCCTTCCATGATGCCGGGGATTTCCCTGAACTGGCGGCGCACTTCCACCACCACCGAGGCGGCCGCGCGGCCGACCGCTTCCATGGCCATGGCGCCGAACAGGTACGGCACCAGGCCACCGATGAACAGACCGATGATGACCGCCGGGTCGGACAGGCTGAACGCCTGCAGCTTGCCGATGGCAGCCAGGTTGTTGGTGTAGTCGGCAAACAGCACCAGCGCCGCCAGACCGGCCGAGCCGATGGCGTAGCCCTTGGTCACCGCCTTGGTGGTGTTGCCGACGGCGTCCAGCGCGTCGGTGATGGTGCGCACCCCGCCCGGCAGGCCCGCCATCTCGGCGATGCCGCCGCCGTTGTCGGTGATCGGGCCATACGCGTCCAGTGCCACCACCATACCGGTCATGGACAGCATGGCCGTGGCGGCGATGACAATGCCGTACAGCCCGCCCAACTCGAAGGCACCCCAGATCGCCACGCACACCGCCAGTACCGGCAATGCGGTCGATTTCATCGACACCGCCAGACCGGCGATCACGTTGGTGCCGTGACCGGTCTGCGAGGCCTCGGCGATTCGCCGGACCGGCGCGTACTCGGTGGCCGTGTAGTACTCGGTGATGACGATCATCGCCGCCGTCAACGCCAGGCCGATCAGCGCGCACAGGTAGTACGGCACGGCCTGCGCGCCGAGCAGGGCGACGGAAATCGGGTAGAACGCCGCGGCCGCGATGACGCCGGACACGATCACGCCGCGGTACAGGGCGTTCATGATCTTGCCGCCCTCACGGGTCTTGACGAAAAACGTCCCGATAACCGAGGCGATGATGGACACCGCGCCCAGCAGCAGCGGATACAACACCGCGTTCATGCCGAGCGCCTGCATGGTCAATCCGGCCAGCAGCATGGTGGCAACCACCGTCACGGCGTAGGTCTCGAACAGGTCGGCCGCCATGCCGGCACAGTCGCCCACGTTGTCGCCCACGTTGTCGGCGATCACCGCCGGGTTGCGCGGGTCATCCTCGGGAATGCCGGCCTCCACCTTGCCCACCAGGTCAGCACCCACGTCCGCACCCTTGGTGAAGATACCGCCGCCCAGGCGCGCGAAAATCGAGATCAGCGAACCGCCGAAGGCCAGCCCGACCAATGCGTGCAGCGCATGGTTGGCGTCGGTCACCTGCAACATGATCAGGTAGTAGCCGGCCACGCCCAGCAGGCCCAGCCCGACCACCAGCATGCCGGTGACCGCGCCACCCCGGAACGCGACCTGCAGCGCCGGGTTCAGACCCATGCTGGCAGCGTGTGCCGTGCGCACGTTGGAGCGCACCGAAACGTTCATGCCGATGTAGCCGGCCAGGCCCGAGAACACCGCGCCAACCGCGAAACCGCCTGCGCTGGCCCAGTCCAGCGCCACGCCGAGCACCAGAAACAGCACCACGCCGACCACACCGATGGTGCTGTACTGGCGGTTCAGGTAAGCCTGCGCGCCGGCCTGGATGGCCGCCGCGATCTCCTGCATGCGTTCGTCACCCGCTGGCTGCGCCACGATCCAGCGCACCGCCACCAGACCGTAGACGATTGCCAGCGCACCCGCCGCAATAGCCAACCACAGAGCAAGATCCGTCGACATGAATTCCTCCCGTTGTCGGCCAAGCGACCACGAGCGGCCGCAAGGTTTTCCGATCCGACCTTGTGCCCGACGTGACCGGTAACCGATCACGCGCCTCTTCAAATCGTTATTGACTTATTTAACGTGCGTTAAGCACGTTCGATTATAGCGTGAATGTATCGGCCAACCGCCGGGACAACGGCACTGTTGATAGCCTCACGTAATCCGGCAGGCCGTCGCGGTAGGGGGGCGGCGCCTCGCCGACGATCAACGGCTCCAGGTAACGACGGCAGGCGTCGCTGATGCCGAACCCGTCCGCACTGATGTACTCCGCCGGCAGGTGGCGCTCCACATTGGCCAGCGCCTGCAGCGGCGCGCTGACCACCTGCCAGCGATACGGCGCGTCATCCAGGCGCCTGATCACCGGCGCCAGGCCACTGTCACCGGCCAGCGCCATCTGCACCGCGCTACGCCCCAGGGCGTAGGCCTGCGCCAGGTCGGTGGCGCTGACCAGATGACGGGCCGAACGCTGCAGGTAGTCGGCGACCGCCCAATGCGTCTTGAAACCCAGCCGATCACGGATATGCGCCACCACGGCCGGGCCGGCGCCACCCAACTGGCGGTGGCCGAACGCGTCCACCGTGCCGGCATCGGCCAGGAAACGGCCCTGTGCATCACGCACGCCCTCGGACACCACCACCGAACAGTAGCCAAAGCGACTGACCGCCTCGGCCACGCGACCGAGGAAGCGTTCGGCATCGAACGGCACTTCCGGCAACAGGATCAGCAGCGGCGTGTCCGGCGGTGTTCCGAAGGCCAGCCCGCCGGCGGCGGCGATCCAGCCGGCATGACGCCCCATGACCTCGAACACGAACACCTGGGTCGAGGTGGATGCCATGGCCGCCAGGTCCAGCGTCGCCTCGTGTATGGACACCGCCACGTACTTGGCCACCGAGCCGAAACCCGGGCAGCAGTCGGTCACCGGCAGATCGTTGTCCACCGTCTTGGGGATGCCGATCACTTGCAACGGGTAGGCCGCCTGCTGCGCGTACTGCGCCAGCTTCAGGGCGGTATCCATCGAATCGCCGCCGCCGTTATAAAAGAAGTATCCGACGTCATGCGCCTCGAACACCTGCAGCAGACGCCGGTAGTGGCGTTCGTCCTGCGCGGGATCCGGCAATTTGTAGCGGCACGAGCCGAACGCACCGCCGGGCGTGTGCCGCAACGCGGCAACATCGGTGGCCGGCAGCGGCGTGGTGTCGAGCAGGTCTTCGGTCAGTGCGCCGATGATGCCGTTGCGCGCAGCGTACAGGGCCCCGATGGCGGCACGGTTCTGCCGCACCGTCTCGATGACAGCCGCGGCGCTGGCATTGATGACGGCGGTGACACCGCCGGACTGGGCATAGACGGCATTGCGCTTCATCGCGTGAGCTCCCGGTCGGTTGTTGCTGCCATTGTGACCATGTTCGACCGCGACTGTTTGACGGTCCAGCAACGATGCCTTAGGTTTCGCCGTTTCGTTTGGCAGTCACACACGCCAGCAGGGCGTGCCACCTGCCCTCTCACGCTGCCATTGAAGGATTTCCCATTCATGCGAGTCGTCATGCTCGGCGCCCCTGGTTCCGGTAAGGGCACCCAGGCCAAACAGCTGGTGCAAACCTACGGCGTCACCCAGTTGTCCACCGGCGACCTGCTGCGCGCCGCCGTCAAGGCCGGCACGCCCATCGGGCAGCGCGCCAAGGCCGCCATGGACGCCGGCAAACTGGTGTCGGACGACATCGTGCTGGGCCTGATCGAGGAGCGTGTGGGCGGGCCCGATGGCCTGCACGACTTCATCCTGGACGGCTTCCCGCGCAACCTGGCGCAGGCCGAAGCACTGCAGACGCTGCTCGAACGCCTTCAGCTGCCGCTGCAGGCAGCCATCCTGATCGACGTCAGCGCCGATGAACTCAAGCGGCGCATCGCCGGCCGGCGCACGTGCCGCGACTGCGGCGCCATCTACAACGTCTATACCGCCCCCTCCCAACGTGAGGGCGTGTGCGACCAGTGCGGCGGCGAGACCTACCAGCGCAGCGACGACAACGAAGCCACGGTCGCGCAGCGCCTGGCCACCTACGAAGCCGAAACCGCACCGCTGGTCGACTATTACCGCAGCCGCGACCTGCTGCACAGCATCCCGGGCGAACAGCCAGTGGAAGCGATTTTCTCAGCGCTGCGCGGCATCGCCGACGCTCTGGACTGATGCCACGCCGGTGACCGACCGCAGCTACCCCGGCAGCCGCCTGCGCCGCCTGCGCCGGCACGGCTTCCTGCGTGAACTGGTACGCGAGACGCGCCTGACGGCGGCGGACCTCATCTATCCGGTGTTCGTGCTGGATGGCCAGGGGCGTCACGAGCCGGTGAGCTCCATGCCCGGCGTCGAGCGGCGCAGTATCGACCTGCTGGTCGAGCACGCCCGGGTGGCTGTCGAACTCGGGATTCCGGCACTGGCGCTGTTTCCGGTCATCGAACCGGACCTCAAGTCGCCGGACGCTGCCGAGGCCTGGAATCCCGACGGCCTGGTACCGCGGGCGGTACGCGCACTCAAAGCCGCCCTGCCGCACTTGGGCGTCATCACCGACGTCGCGCTCGATCCCTACACCTCGCACGGTCAGGATGGCCTGCTCGACGCCAGCGGCTACGTCATGAACGACGCCACGGTCTCCGCGCTGGTGCGCCAGGCGATTTGCCAGGCACGCGCCGGCGCCGACGTGGTGGCGCCGTCGGACATGATGGACGGCCGCGTCGGCGCCATCCGCACGGCGCTGGAACGCGAGAACCTGGTCAACACAGCCATCCTCGCCTATTCGGCCAAGTACGCATCCGCCTTCTATGGGCCGTTTCGCGATGCGGTCGGCTCGGCGAGCAGTCTCGGCGGCGCCGGCAAGCACAGCTACCAGATGGACTGCGGCAACGGCGACGAGGCGCTGCACGAGGTGGCGCTCGATCTGGCCGAGGGTGCCGACATGGTCATGATCAAGCCCGGCCTGCCGTACCTGGACATCGTGCACCGCGTGAAGGCGCGCTTTGGCATGCCGACCTTCGTCTATCAGGTCAGCGGCGAGTACGCCATGCTCAAGGCCGCGGCACAAAACGGCTGGCTCGACGAACGCGCCGTGGTGCTCGAATCGCTGCTGGCCTGCCGGCGCGCCGGCGCCGACGGCATCCTCACTTACTTCGCGCTCGACGCGGCTCGCTACCTGCAAAGCTGACATGGACCGCTACGCGGTTTTCGGCCACCCGGTCAAACACAGCAAATCGCCGCAGATTCACGCCGCGTTCGCCAGCCAGACCGGGCAGGCACTCCGCTACGAGGCCATCGAGGCACCGCTGGATGGCTTTGCCGGCACCCTGCGCGCCTTCGTTGCCGCCGGCGGGCGCGGCGGCAACGTCACCGTGCCCTTCAAGGAACAGGCCTTTCGGCTGGCCGACCGCTGCGATGCCCTGGCCAGCCAGGCACAGGCGGTCAACACCCTGCGCGTGGAGGCCGACGGCCGCCTCCACGGCTTCAACACCGACGGCATCGGCCTGCTGCGCGACCTCACCGACAACCTCCGGCTCGATCTGCGCGGCCGGCGCGTGCTGCTGGTCGGCGCCGGCGGTGCCGCCGCCGGGGTGCTGGGCCCGCTGCTGGGCGCCGGCGTCGGCGAACTGGTCATCGTCAACCGCACCGCGGCCCGGGCGCAGGAACTGGCCGCCCGCTTCGGCGTGCTCGGACCGATCGAAGCCGCACCGCTACAGGCGCCGGGCAAAGGGTTCGATGTGGTGCTGAACGCCACCGCCGCCGGACTCGGCGGGCGGGCGCCGGCCGTGCCTGCCGACGTGTTCGCCCCGCACACGGTCGCCTACGACCTGGTCTACGGACCGGCCGCGGCACCGTTCCTGGAACTGGCCCGCGGTGCCGGCGCAGCGGCCGGTCACGACGGCCTGGGCATGCTGGTGGAGCAGGCGGCAGAGGCGTTCTGGTTGTGGCGCGGCGTACGGCCGGCCACTGCCGCCGTCATCGCCGCCCTGCGCGGTGCCGGCTGACGCAAGCCGCCGGCACCGCCGCCATCCGATACTAGTCCGAGGCCACCGCCGCGCCGTTTCGGCCGTGATGGTGGTTGTTGCGGTCCATGTGTTCACGTAGCTGGCGCGCGGCGGCATCGAACGCATCCCGCAGCGCCACGTACAGATCCTCGTTCGGCTCGCGCTTGACCACCAGCTCGGCCCCGGGCACGGTCAAATCGATACGCACGTTGTACTGCACGCCCTTGTGCTGGTGCTTGTGCGGACACTCGATGACCACCCGGCAGGCCATGATGCGGTCGCTGAACTGGTCCAGCTTCTCGGCCTTCTTGCGCACTGCCGTTTCGATGGCGTCGGTCATTTCGATGTCGCGGGCAGTGATCTGCAACGGTAAACGCATGGAGCTCTCCTTACAGGATGATCGCGAGCAGCCACCGAAGCGCCCCGAATCGGCGACATCGGCGCTACCCGACGGCCAATCTACGCCGCCCCCGCCCCCCCTGCAACGCACGCCAAACGGCGTTGACACAGCCCCTGTTAACGGGGATAAGGTGGTTGTTTACACGCCCTTCCGTATCCGACCCAACCGGTCCATGACTCCCTGTCGCCTCGCTTCCCTGGCACTGCTGGCCCAGCGCCTGTCTCACGCGCTGGGCGGCCCATTGCCTGGCCGCGGCGGCCAGGAACGCATGGCCCCGGCACCCTACCGCGGCAGCATGGAAGACCGCTGGCAAGCCATTCCGGAACACCACCGCGAGGCGGCGGTGCTGCTGCTGCTGTACCCGGACGCCACCGAAAAGGTTGCCCTCGCACTGATCCGTCGCCCGAACTACAGCGGCCCCCACGCCGGCCAGATCGGGCTGCCGGGCGGGCGCCGCGAGGGCGACGAGTCCCTGGCACAGACGGCGCTGCGCGAAACGCACGAGGAGCTTGGCGTCGAACCGGCGCAGCTGACCCTGCTCGGCGCGCTGTCGCCGCTGTACGTGCGCGCCAGCAACCATCTGGTCTACCCCTTCGTGGCCTACACCCAGGCCCGCCCGCACTTCACACCCTGCGAACGCGAGGTCGCGGAAGTCATCGAGGTGCGGCTGACCCGCTTGCTGGATATGCGCTTTCGCGGCTTTGAGGTCGTGCGCTTCGACGACTTCGGCCGTGTACGGGTGCCGTACTTCGCCCTGCCCGGCACACGCATATGGGGCGCCACTGGCATGATCTTGGGCGAGTTCCTGGCCCTGCTGGAGCAGCTTGATGCCGCCGCGTGACGTGACCAGTGCGTGTATTGGCGTCTGCGAAATGGCTGCCGACGCATGCACCGGATGTGGCCGGCAGCTCGACGACATCGCGGCGTGGCCCGCGGCCGGCACCGGACAGCGGCTCGGCATCCTCCTGCAGGCGGCCCGCCGCCTGGCCGACCACGCGCCACGCCCCTGGCCACGGCGCGTGCGTGATGCCCTTGGACGCGAGCTGCTGCTGAAGGCCCCTCCGCAGCGCATCGTTTCCCTGGTGCCCTCGCAAACCGAGCTGCTGTTCGACCTTGGTCTGGGCGAACGCGTGGTGGGGGTGACCAAGTTCTGCGTGCACCCCGCGCAGGCACGCGAGCAGCGACGGCGAATCGGCGGCACCAAGACACCGGACATCGACCGCATCCGCGCACTGGCGCCGGATTTCGTGCTCGCCAACCGCGAGGAGAACCGCCGCGAGGACGTTGCCGCCATCGGCGCGTTCGCCCCGGTTTACGTGACCGACATCAACACCCTGCCACAGGCGTTGACGATGACACGCGCTGTTGGCTTCGCGCTGGGCGCCGAAGCTGCCGCGGCCCGTATCGCGGCGGACATCGAAAGCGCGTTTGCCGCGTTGCCACGGCGCGAGGCCGTGCGCTGCGCCTACCTCATCTGGCGACAACCGTGGATGGCCGCCGGAGGTGATACGTTCATCGGCGACCTGTTGCGGCGTCTTGGGCTGACCAACGTGTTCGACGACCAGCCGCGCTACCCCGAGGTCGCCATTGAGGACCTGGCCGCGGCCGCGCCGGCGCTGATCCTGCTTTCATCCGAGCCCTATCCGTTCAAGCGCGCGCACGCCGTGGAGCTGGCGACACAGCTACCGCACACGCGCATCGTGCCGGTGGACGGCGAAATGTTCTGCTGGCCGGGCAGCCGGCTGCTGGCAGCGGCCGGTTACTTTCGCAACGTGCTGCCGACACTCGGCGGCGAGCCTGGAGTGTTCTGGTGAGTGAGGTCTACGACTATCTGGTAATCGGCGGCGGCAGCGGCGGCATCGCGTCCGCACGCCGCGCGGCGCAATACGGCGCGCGTGTGGCCGTGGTGGAAGCAAGCCGCCTGGGCGGTACCTGTGTCAACGTCGGCTGCGTGCCCAAGAAGGTCATGTGGAACGCTGCCGGCATCGCCGAATCGCTGCACCACGCGTCCGATTACGGCTTCGACACCGGCGAGGTGCGCTTCGACTGGTCGCGGCTGGTGCAGGCCCGGCACGCCTACATCGAACGCCTGAACGGCATCTACGCGCGCATGCTCGACGACTCGGGCGTGACGCTGCTGCAAGGCCGCGCCCGTCTGACCGGACCCGACACGGTGGCCGTGGGTGACGCCCGCTATCGCGCCCGCCACATCCTGATCGCCGCCGGCGGCCGGCCGAGCATACCGGCCCTGCCGGGCGCACAGCTGGGCATCGACAGTGACGGCTTCTTTGCGCTGACCGAACAGCCGCGCCGGGTGGCCGTCATCGGCGCCGGCTACATCGCCGTGGAACTGGCCGGCGTGCTGCGCGCGCTCGGCTCCGACGTGACGCTGACCATCCGCGGGCAGTCGGTGCTGCGCAGCTTCGATGCACTGGTGCAGGAAGCCGTCACCGGACACCTACAGGCGGCCGGCATCGCACTCGAACGCGGCTTCGTGCCGACCGCCCTGGAACGGCGTGATGACGGCATTGCCGTGCTGGCCGGCGATGGCCGGGCAGCCTGCGGATTCGACTGCGTCATCTGGGCCATCGGCCGCACGCCGTGCAGCGACGCTCTGGGTCTGGAAACGGCGGGCGTGGCCTGCGACGCCGACGGGCATATCCCGGTCGACACCTTTCAGAACACCAACGTGGCGGGCATCTACGCCGTCGGCGACATCACCGGTCGCGCGCCGCTGACACCGGTGGCCATCGCCGCCGGCCGCCGCCTTGCCGACCGCGTGTTCGACGGCCAGACAGACCGTCACCTCAACTACGACGACATCCCCTCGGTCGTGTTCGCCCATCCACCGGTCGGCAGTGTCGGCCTCACCGAGGCCCAGGCTCGCAGCACGCACGGCGATGCGGTGCGCGTCTACACCACCCGTTTTACGGACATGTACTACGCGCTCGGCAGCCACAAGCCGCAAACCGTCGCCAAACTGGTATGCGTGGGCGAGGACGAGCGGGTGGTCGGCATCCACGTGGTCGGCAACGGTGCCGACGAAATGACCCAGGGCTTTGCCGTGGCGGTCAAGATGGGCGCGCGCAAGCGCGACCTCGACGACACCGTCGCCATCCACCCAACCGCCAGCGAAGAGCTGGTCCTGATGAGGTGAACATGAGTCTTCGCGATTTCGGCGGCCACACGCCGCAACTTGGCGCGCGTGCCTGGGTGGACCCGGCGGCGGTGGTGATCGGTCAGGTCGAGCTGGACGAGGACGTATCGGTCTGGCCGTGTTCTGTGCTGCGCGGTGATGTGAACCGCATCCGCATCGGTGCGCGCACCAACATCCAGGACGGCTCCATCCTGCACGTGAACCAGCCGACGCCGGACAAGCCGGCTGGCGACCCACTGACCATCGGCGCCGACGTGACGGTCGGCCACCAGGTGATCCTGCACGGCTGCACCATCGAGGACCGCTGCCTGGTCGGCATGGGTTCGCTGGTGATGGACGGCGCGGTGCTGCGCAGCGGCGTGCTGCTGGCTGCCGGCTCGCTGGTGTCACCCGGCAAGGAACTGCACGGCGGCTGGCTGTGGGCCGGGCGACCGGCCAAGTCGGTGCGCGAACTGCGGCCCGAGGAACTCGAGTTCTTCGAACACTCGGCGGGGCATTACGCCGAGCTGAAGGACGCCTACCGCGCCGGTGGCTGAGGCCGCGCCTCAGGCAGCCGGCGTACCGCCTGCCGCCTCGGCGCCCTGCACCTGGCGCTCCCGCTCCTCGATGCTGACGTGGCGCACGTCCTTGCCCTGCACGAGGTAGATGA
>NZ_JBFJTF010000062.1:0-12973 GCF_041625615.1 Immundisolibacter sp.
AAATCGACAAGGACGCGGAATGCCCCGGTGCCGCCGTTTGTGCGGCACCGGGGGAGCGCTCAATCGGGCGCCGAGCGCTTAAACGCTGCCGGACGTTTCCGTGGTGTCGTTTTTGACATGGCGTGTGTGACATAGTGAAGCGAAGGGGGCGGAGTTTGTCGATATACTCGCCATCCGGGTTCAGGGCAGGCGTCCCGTCAACCACTAAACGCTAGGGGATGGAATCTATGAAATCTGCATGTTCAGCAGCTTTGGCGGGGGTGCTGTCATTGGCGGTGACGCCGGTCATGGCGGGTGACCTTGCCGACACGATCCACAAGGCCATTGAGCACAATCCGGATGTACTGGTCACCCAGGACGACCGACGTGCCATCGAGCAGAATGTTCGCGAGGCCAAGGCCGGTTATTTGCCGCGGGTAGACGTGTACGCCGGGATCGGTGGCGAGAAGAGCGACAACACCTCCACCCTGGCGGCGACCGGTGAACAGGGATATCGCGGCCTTCACCGCGAGGAAAGCGGGATCACGATCACGCAGATGCTGTTCGACGGTTTCTTCACCAAGAATGAAGTGGCCCGTCAGAAGGCAACGCTGCAGGCCGCTTCCTACCGCGTGCTGGCGGCGGCCGAGGACGTTGGCCTGCGCGCGACGCAGACCTATCTGGACGTGCTGCGCCGTCAGGAGCAGGTGGAACTGGCCAAGGACAACCTGGCCGCGCACCAGCGCGTGTATGACCAGATCCGCATGCGCAGCGAGCGCGGCGTAGGCCGCACGGCGGACACCGATCAGGCTGCCGGTCGTCTGGCACTGGCCCAGGCGAACCTGGAAGCCCAGCAGGGCAATCTGCGAGACGCTCAGATTGCCTACCTGCGCGTGGTTGGCGAGATGCCGCAGGATCTCGACATGCCAGCGTTGCCGGTCGATGTCATGCCAGGGGATCTGCAGGCGCTGGTGGACGAGGCGCGTCAGACGCATCCGACGCTGGCGTCCGCCGTGGCCGACATCGATGCCACCATGGCTCAGCACGAGCAGGCTCGAGCGAACGATTTTCCGCGTTTCGACCTTGAGCTCGGTGCCACCCACAACAGCAATATCGATGGCGTGAGGGGGGCAGATGAGGACCTGATCGCCATGGTGCGGATGAATTACAACATCTACCGTGGCGGCGCCGATCTGGCGCGCAAGCGATCGACCGCGCATCGCATTACCGAGGCGAAAAACATCCGCGACCGTGCCGAAGACCAGGTCATCGAGGAAGCGAGTCTGTCGTGGAACGACTTTCTCACTGCACGGACGCGCCTGGACCTGCTGCGGCGCCACGCGGATGCGGCTAATGCGACCCGTACGGCCTACCAGAAGCAGTTCGATATCGGACAGCGTACGTTGCTGGATCTCCTGGACACCGAGAACGAGCGTTTCCAGTCGGAGATCAACTACATCGACGGCAAGTACCGGCTGATGTATGCCTACTACCGCATCGCCGCCAGCAAGGGCCAGTTGCTTGGCAGCCTGGGTGTGATGTCACCGGATGGTGGCCCGCAGAATTGACCCTTCGCGGTTGAGCACAAAAAACCCCGCTTCGGCGGGGTTTTTTGTTGGGTGTTTCCCGGTGGCGTCATGAGTATCGCAACGCCTGTCGCGATGGCCAGGGTGTTGCTGCCGAGTCGATGTCGTTCGCGGCCCGGGCGCCATCGGCGCCGCCGGTCACATGCTGCGCCGGTACTGGCCGCCGACCGCGTACAGGGCGTGGCTCATCTGGCCTAGCGTGGCATGCCGTGCTGCCTCCATGAGCGCGGCGAAGCTGTTTTCGCCGGCGGTGGCCGCTCGCTGCAGCTGCAAAAGCGCGCCAGCCGCATGGGTGGAGTGACGTGCCTTGAAGCCGTCCACGGCTTCAAGCTGCAAGGCCTTCTCGGCATCGGTGGACCGGATCAGTTCGCCGGCGAAAGGTGCATTCCCGGTGGTGTCGTTGGTGAGGAAGGTGTTCACGCCGACGATGGGCAGGCTGCCGTCGTGTTTCTTGTGTTCGTAGTGCAGGCTCTCTTCCTGGATCTTGCCGCGCTGGTACTGGGTCTCCATGGCACCCAGGACGCCGCCGCGCTCGGACAGGCGCTCGAACTCCTGATACACCGCCTCTTCCACCAGGTCCGTTAGCTGTTCAACGATGAAACTGCCTTGCAGCGAGTTCTCGTTCTTGTTGAGCCCCAGCTCCTTGTTGATGATGAGCTGGATGGCGACGGCACGGCGTACGGACTCCTCGGTGGGGGTGGTGATGGCCTCGTCATAGGCGTTGGTGTGCAGGCTGTTGCAGTTGTCGTACAGCGCGTAGAGCGCCTGCAGCGTGGTGCGGACGTCGTTGAACTGGATTTCCTGCGCGTGCAGTGACCGGCCGGACGTCTGGATGTGGTACTTCATCATTTGCGAGCGCGGTCCGGCGCCGTAGCGCTCACGCATGGCCCGCGCCCAGATGCGTCGCGCCACCCGGCCCAGCACGGCGTACTCGGGATCCATGCCGTTTGAGAAGAAAAATGACAGGTTCGGCGCGAAGTCGTCGACCCGCATGCCGCGCGCCAGGTAGTACTCGACGATGGTGAAACCGTTGGCCAGGGTGAAGGCGAGTTGGCTGATCGGGTTCGCACCGGCCTCGGCGATGTGGTAGCCGGAGATCGACACCGAGTAGAAGTTGCGGACCTGCCGATCGACGAAATACTGCTGGATGTCGCCCATCATGCGCAGGGCGAACTCGGTGCTGAAGATACAGGTGTTCTGGGCCTGATCCTCCTTGAGAATGTCCGCCTGTACGGTGCCGCGCACCGACTTCAACGTCTCGGCCGCGATACGCGCGTACGTGTCGGCGTCGACCACCTGATCCCCGGTGACGCCCAACAGGCCGAGCCCCAGCCCGTCGTTGCCGGATGGCAGTTCACCGGCGTAGGCCGGACGTGGCGCGTCGGCCAGCAGCGCGTGAATCTTCTGTTCAGCGGCCGCCCACTGCCCGGACTGGTGCAGGTGTTTCTCCACCTGCTGATCGATGGCGGCGTTCAGGAACATGGCCAGAATCATCGGTGCCGGGCCGTTGATGGTCATCGACACCGAGGTGCTCGGATCGCACAGGTCGAAGCCGGAATAGAGCTTCTTCATGTCGTCCAGGCAGCAGATGGACACGCCCGAATTACCGACCTTGCCGTAGATGTCTGGCCGCGGGTGCGGGTCCTCACCGTACAAGGTGACCGAGTCGAAGGCCGTCGACAGGCGTGCCGCCGGCTGGCCCTTGGACAGGTAATGAAAACGCCGGTTGGTGCGCTCGGGCGTGCCCTCGCCGGCGAACATGCGTATGGGATCCTCGCCGGCGCGGCGGTAGGGGTAGACGCCGCCGGTGTAGGGGTAGGCCCCGGGCAGGTTCTCGTTGCCGAGAAAACGCAGCAGCTCGCCCCAGTCTCGGTAGGGCGGCGGCGCCAGTTTTGGGATGCGCAGGTCCGACAGGGTCTCGACGTAGTTGTCGCCGCTGACGGTGCGCCCGCGCACGTCGTACGCGTAGTGCTCGCTTGTGACGGCGTCGTGGCGTGCGGGCCAGTCGCGCAGCAGGGCGAGCGACGCGTCGTCAAGCTCGGCAAGCGCGGCGTTGTAGCGCTGACGCAGCGTTCGCAGGGTGCGGTCATCGCTGTCGGTCAACGCCGCGGCCGGATAAGGGGTCAGCGCTGCGGGCAGCGCCGGATCCTCAAGCGCCGCAAGGCTCTGGTAATGGCTCTGGGCCAGGCTCGCTGCCTCGGCTTCGCGTTCGAGACGCGCGCGCACGCCGCGTCCGCTCGCGGTGATTTCGGCCAGATAGCGGGCCCGTGACGGAGGTATCAGTGCCTGGGCGCGCGGTTCGCGCTGACTCACGTCCAGGGCCGGTGTCCAGCGCGCGGCGTCCAGGCCCAGCTTGTCGACCAGCCGGCGGCACAGCGAGACGAACAGCCAGTTCACGCCCGGGTCGTTGAATTGGCTGGCGATGGTCGGGAACACCGGCAGGTCGGCGTCTGGCAGGTCGAACGCGTGGCGGTTGCGCCGCCACTGCTTGCGCACATCGCGCAGCGCATCCTCGGCGCCACGCTTCTCGAACTTGTTGAGTACCACCAGCTCGGCGTAGTCGAGCATGTCGATCTTTTCCAGCTGCGTGGCGGCGCCGTACTCGCTGGTCATGACGTAGATCGGCAGGTCTACCAGATCGACCACTTCGCTGTCGCTTTGGCCGATGCCCGCGGTCTCGACCACGATCAACCCGAAGCCGCAGTCGGCCAGGAAGTCGATTTCGTCCTTGAGGACCGCCGAGGTGGCCAGGTGCGAGCGACGCGTGGCCACCGAGCGCATGAAAATCCGCTCGTCGGCGAGCGCGTTCAGGCGAATGCGGTCGCCGAGCAGCGCCCCGCCGGTTCGCCTGCGGGTGGGATCGACGGCCAGTACCGCCACGCGCAGATGTTCGAATTCGCGCACGAAGCGCAGCAACAGTTCATCGGTGAGGCTGGACTTGCCGGCACCGCCGGGGCCGGTGATGCCGATGATCGGCGGACGCGCCGCGACGGCTTTGGGCCAGACCGCAGCCAGACGCTGGCGGGCCGGATCGTCTCCCTGGCGGGTTTCGATGGTGGTCAGGCAGCGGGCGATCGCCAGGTGGTCGGCCGTATCCGCAGGGCGCGTTGGCAGGGTGTCGACACGGTGCGCGGCGGTGCGTGCGAGCATGTCGGCAATCATGCCGTCCAGGCCCAGTGTGCGGCCGTCTTCGGGGCTGTAGAGACGCTCGACGCCGTACGTTTCCAGTTCCTGGATCTCGGCGGGCACGATCACGCCGCCCCCGCCGCCGAACACCCGCACATGGCTGGCACCCGCCTCGCGCAGCAGGTCCACCATGTACTTGAAGAACTCCACGTGGCCGCCCTGATAGGACGAAATGGCGATGCCGTCCGCGTCTTCCTGCAGGGCGGCACGCACGATGTCCTGCACGCCGCGGTTGTGGCCCAGGTGGACGACTTCCGCGCCCTGTTCCTGCATCAGCCGACGCATGATGTTGATGGCCGCGTCGTGGCCGTCGAACAGCGAGGCCGCAGTGATGAAACGCAGCGGGCGGTTGCCGGCGACGACGGCGCCTGCGTCGGGCGAACGCGCTGTTTGCATGAGAGCACTCCTGGGACGGCCGGTGTCTGAGCCGGTGCCCACCGGCGGGACGTTGGACGGAATTTTAAACGCCCGTTGAAGTGTGCGACGCTGTGCTGGTTGCTGGGGGGCGAGGCTGAGGGCAGTGCGCATCGGAATGGTGCAAGGACGCTGTCGTCGGGTGCAGCGCCATGTCCCGCCCGCTGACGGCTGCGCGCATCGCTCCAGTGGGCTGGCGTCGCGCCCTAACAGTGGCGTTTGGCAATAGGTTTTTTTGCCGTTCGCTCGACACAGATGGCCGCTTCGAGTAACCGGGCTTGTGTGGCACGCCTGCTGCATACATGAAAGTGCATGCGAGGCGTAACGGAGGGCAGCGTGGCGCGTACCGTATCGATTCATTCCTATCGCGGCGGAACCGGAAAATCCAACCTGGTCGCTAACTTGGCGGCCGCCTTGGCTCGTGCCGGCCAACGCGTGGGCGTGGTCGATACCGACATCCAGTCACCGGGCATCCACGTCTTGTTCGGGCTGGCGCCGGAGCGCATCGGCCACACGCTGAACGACTTTCTGTGGGGCGTCTGCGACATTGCCGCGGCCACCTACGACTGCACCGCTGCGGTTGGCCCGTGCAGCGGCTCGGTGCACCTGGTGCCGTCCAGCATCAAGGCCGGTGACATCGCCCGCATCATCAAGCAGGGGTTCGACGTCGGCCTGCTGAACGACGGATTCCAGCAGCTCGGGCAGGCGCTGGATCTGGACTTTCTGCTGGTGGATACCCACCCCGGTGTGAACGAGGAAACCCTGCTGTCGATCGCCGTCTCGGATTCCCTGCTGCTGGTGGTCCGACCGGACCGGCAGGATTTTCAGGGCACTGCAGTGACAGTCGACCTGGCCCGCCAGCTCGATGTGCAGGATGCCAACGTGGTGCTCAACAAGGTGCTGCCCGGTATGGACCACGCCGCGTTGACCGAGCGGGCCAGGGCGGCTTTCGGTATTCCGGTGCTGGCCGTGTTGCCGTTGTGCGAGGGCCTGCTGAGCCTGGGCAGCGAGAGCATTTTCGGCGTCTCCATGCCCGACGATCCGTATGCCGTCGGCGTCAGCGCTATGGCGGCCCGTCTGCTGGGGTAGCCAGCGCTTGCACGTGTGTTTGACGTTGCCCGTGGCCCGGGGCGTCAGGCCGGGTGCACCGGTGGGCCGATTCGCCGCCGATCCTGGCCGGTGTGGCGCAATGGCCCGCGGCGGGCCGACGTGTGACAGCCACAGGTCGGTGGTCTTGTAGTCGTTCGGGAGAGCGTGAGATGCCGGAGCAGTCATCCGATATTGGCGCCCTGGTGCGGGGCATCCGCACCGCGGTGTCGCCGTTTCGTTCCGTCCTGCGCGAGCTGCACGGAAGCTACAGTTCAGTGTCTGACGGAACGGTGGCCGACTACATTCCGGAGCTGGCCGGCGCCGATCCGGCCTGGTTCGGCATTGCCGCGGCAGGCGCTGCGGACGGCCAGTTGTTCGAGGCCGGCCACAGCGGGCTGGAGTTCACCATCCAGTCCATCGCCAAGCCGTTCGTGTTCGGTCTGGCGCTGGAAGACAACGGCCGCGAGAACGTGGCGGAACGGGTTGGCGTCGAGCCGACCGGCGATGCCTTCAACTCCATCATCAAGCTCGACGAGGGCAGCCACCGGCCACACAACCCGATGGTCAATGCCGGCGCCATCGCCACCGCTGCGCTGCTCAAGGGTGATACCCAGGTGGCTCGGCTGAACCGGCTGCTGGACATGTTTGGGCGCTACATCGGCCGGCGGCCGAAGGTGGATGTGGCGGTGTTCGCCTCCGAGCGGCACACCGGCCACCGCAACCGCGCCATCGCCCACCTGCTGCTGAACTTCGGCATGCTGCCGCCGAACGTGGAGGAGGTGCTGGACCTGTATTTCCAGGCCTGCTCGGTACTGGTCACGGCGCGCGACCTGGCCATGATGGCAGCGACTCTGGCCAATGGCGGCGTCAATCCGCTCACCGGCGAGCGCGCCCTGCAGGCACGGTACGTGCAAGACGTGCTGAGTGTCATGTATACCTGCGGCATGTACGACTACGCCGGTCAGTGGGCCTATGAGGTGGGGTTGCCGGCCAAGAGCGGTGTGGCGGGCGGCGTGATCACGGTGGTGCCCGGCCGCATGGGGATGGCCGTGTTCTCGCCACCGCTGGACAGCCACGGCAACAGCGTGCGGGGCGTGGCCGTGTGCCGGGAATTGTCGCGCCGCTTCGGGCTGCACTGCTTCAGCAGTGCGCCTGCTGCCGACGGCGCGCAGCTGCCGTGGCCGGCGCCGGGCGCCGCCACAAGCCCGCAGCCGGCATGATCGACATCGACTCCGCAGCTGCGGTGCAGCTGTCGCCGCGCCTGCTGCACGATCTGCGCACGCCGATTAACGCCATCCTGGGTTATTCGGATTTGCTGCTGGACGATGCGCCGGACGACACTGACCTGTGCGACAGGGTGCTGCCGGTTCGCGCGGCCGGCGACGAACTGAACGCCCTGGTCGGTCTACTGCCGGCGGCCGGTGTCGTGGAGCTCGCCTGGCTGGCATCGCTGCAGCCACCGCTGGTGCGTCTGAAAGCCGCCGTGGCGGTGCTGAAGACCCACTCCGCGGCTCCGGCCGAGGACGTTGCGCGCATCGAAACGGCGTGCGGGCGTCTGGATGGCATGCTGGCCTCCCTGGCGGCGAACGAAAGTCCGGTCGAGCCGATGGTCGGAGCCGTGTCTCAGGTGCGTGAGGTGCCGGTGCAGGCAGCCCCGTCGGGCAGTCTCATCCTGGTGGTGGACGACAACGATCTGAACCGCAATCTGCTGGGCCGACGCCTGCAGCAGCTCGGCCACCGGGTGGACGAGGCGGGTGACGGCGACACCGGCCTGCGCATGTTGCACCGCCGCACCTATGACCTGCTGCTGCTGGATATCGTCATGCCCGGCCTGGATGGCTACGAGGTGCTGGCGCGCCTGCGGGCGGATGCCGAGCTGTCGAGGGTGCCGGTGCTGGTGATTTCGGCGCTCACCGAGATGGACAGCGTGGCCCGCTGCATCGAACTGGGCGCCGTGGATTTCTTGCCCAAGAACGTGGACACCGTGGTGCTGCGCGCGCGCGTCAACCGCTCGCTGGAGCAGAAGCGGGCGCGCGACCGCGAGATGAGTTACCTGAGGGATGTGGCGCAACTGACCGCTGCGGCGGCGTGCGTGCGCGATGGCCAGGCGGTGGACATGACAGCCGTCGAGCGGGTGGGCGAGCGTTCGGACGACCTCGGCGAGCTGGCCCGCGCATTCGGCCGTATGGTGCAGGAAATCGCTCAGCGGGAGGCCGCCCTGCGTGCCCAGCTGGAGGAAGTTCAGCGCCTCGAGGTGGATGCCGCCAGCCGCAGTCAGGCGGTGGCGGCCATCGCGGAATCGGAGTATTTCCAGTCGCTGCGCGCCAAGGCACAGGCCCTCAAGAACCGTTGAACCGGTCTCAGGCGCCGTTGCCTTCGAGCAGGCCGTTCATCTTGGCGAGAAGCCGTTCCAGGTCGATGGGCTTGGTGTCGTAGTCGTCACAGCCGGCGGCCAGGGCCCGGTCGCGGTCCTCGCTCATGGCGTGTGCCGTCAGTGCGATGACCGGGATACCGGCCGTGGCGGGGTCTGCCTTGAGCCGGCGAGTGGCTTCCCAGCCGTCGAGCACGGGCAGGCTCATGTCCATCAACACCAGGGCCGGCGCCTCGCTGCGGGCGCGGGCTACGCCGGCGGCGCCGTCTTCCGCCAGCAGGACTTCGAATCCCCTGCGTGTGAGGCGTCGCGACAGCATGTCGCGATTCATCTCGTTGTCTTCGACCAGCAGAATCTTGGGCATGGCGGTTCATCCTTCAGCCAGGCGGGCCTTGATGCGCGTGTCGCGCAGCGCATGGCCGACCGCCGCTTGCAGGGCGCCGCGTGTCAGCTCCGATTTGCTGATCCACAGCGCGCTTAGCGTGTCGAGGCTGTCCTGGTCACCATCGAGCCGCTGCGAGGTGACGACGATGACCGGTGTCGACACGCGGTTTTTTTCGTTGTCGCGCAGGCGGGTGAGAAACTCCTGGCCGCTCATGCCCGGCATCAGCCAGTCCAGCAGGATGAGGTCCGGCTGTCGGTGTTGCATGAGGTCGAGCGCCTGCCAGCCGTCGGCCGCTTCCAGGAACTGCCAGCGCCCGTCGGCCAGAGCACGACGCATGAGCACCCGCGCCTCGGGATCGTCGTCCACCAGCAGCACTGTGCCCTCGCGCGGCACCAGGCCACAGCGGCGCAGGCTGGCGGCCAGCTGGTGGCGATCGACCGGCTTGGTCATGAAGTCCGCGGCGCCGAGCGAGAAGGCCATTTCGCTGTCGTCCAGCATGGTCAGCACGATGACCGGAATGGCGCGTGTGTCCGGGTCGTTCTTGATGGTCGACAGCACCGACCAGCCGTCCTGGTGCGGCATGAGCACGTCGAGGATGATCGCCTGCGGACGCTGGCGCTGCACGATGGCCAGTCCTTCGTCGCCGGTGGTGGCGGTGGCGACCCGATAGCCCTCACGGTTCAGCAGCCGGCCGAGCAGGTCCAGCATGCCGGGGTCATCGTCGATCACCAGCACCAGGTCACCGCCCTGTCCGGTCTGCGGCGGGGAGTCGATCGCCTCCTCCTCGACGGCGGCCTCGCTGACGTGCAGCGGCAGATCGATCACGAAGGTGGAGCCCACGCCCGCCGCCGAGCGCACGGTGATGTCGCCGCCCATCAGGCGGCAGAAGCGGCGGCTTATGCTCAGGCCCAGGCCGGTGCCGCCGAAGCGCTTGGTGGTGGAGGCATCGGCCTGGGCGAAGTCCTCGAACACCCGGCCCAGCTGCTCTTCGGTCATGCCGATACCGGTATCGGTGACGGCGAAGCGGATGCGTGGCAGCGGGCCGCTGTCGTCCGGCTGCACCTGCAGGGTGATGGTGCCGTGGTCGGTGAACTTGGCGGCGTTGGACAGCAGGTTGAACAGCGACTGCCGAAGGCGGGTCAGGTCCGCATGCATGGTGCCCGGATCTTGTGGGACGTCCAGCTGCAGGGTGTTGCCGTTCTTGGCTACCAGTGGCTTTACCGTGTCGACCACGTCCTTCAGCAGGGCATCGATCGGGAACGTTTCGAGACTCAGCTGCATCTTGCCGGCCTCGATCTTGGACAGGTCCAGCACGTCGTTGATCAGGGCGAGCAGGTGCTTGCCGGCGCTGCGAATGCGCTCCAGATCCTGCGACATCTGTGTGGCGGCCGGGTCGTCGGCGCTGTCGGACAGGTCCTCGAGCATCATTTCGGTGTAGCCGATGATGGCGTTCATCGGTGTGCGCAACTCGTGGCTCATGTTGGCCAGGAAGCTGCTTTTCAGCTGGTTGGCCTGTTCGGCCGCCTGTCGGGCCTCGTCGATGCCGCGCATCGCCTGCTGCAGCTGGCCGGCCATCTGGTTGATGCCCATTGCCACTTCCGCCAACTCGTCGTCATTGTCGAGCGAAATGCGGTAGGCCAGATCGCCGCTGCCGATGCGGGCGGTGCCGGCTTGCAGCTGCTGCACGCGTCGGCGCAAAAAGATAAAGAAGTGCAGGGTCACCACCACCACCAGCACGCCGGTCAGCAGCAGGCTGGCGATGCCGATGCGCCCGGTCAGACGCTCGAGCGTGGCGCCCTGTTCCCGCACCGCGCCTGCTTGTTGCCGGTGCAGGTCCTGCAACACGGCGAGCTGGTTGCCGGCGCGGCGCAATGCCGCGCGTGAGGATTCCGTGCTCTCGCCGGTACTGCCGCGCGGCATGGTGTCGCGGGCGGCACGCAGCGCGGCCACCGGTGGGGTGTTGCCCTGGTGGTCGGCCAGTTCCTGCAGTGTCCTGTCGAACGCCACCATCTGCGTCGGCGACAGGCCGGTGTTCGGGTCTGCAGCATCCAGCTGCAGCGCCAGCTGCTGCAGCAGCAGTTCGGTGCGTGCGGCCTGTTGAATACGTTCGGTACTGTTCGAACGCAGGTGCTGGCCCCCCAGCGTCAGGGCCACGCTGGCGGCGAACAACAGCAGGATCAGCCCGAACGACAGGAACAGCCGCTGGGCAAGGGTCATGAGCGCAGCGCCTGGAGCAACGTCGCGGCGCGCTGCTCGGAAGCGTCGTCGGGCGGTTGGCGCGTGTGCCGGCCAAGGCCTTCCGGCCAGGCGATGACGGCGCCGGCACGGCGGTCCCTGGCCAGGTTGGGCGGCAGCACGTCGCGCCGGCGGCGCTCGCGAAGTCCCGAGTAGCCGCAGCGACACCGCTTGTTGGGGCAATGCTTGAGCGGCAAGGGTGGTGCCCGATACAGGTCGAACGCATGCGTGCGCAACGATCGTGCGTGATCGCAGCCGCCGTCGACGGGCAGGCGCAGCATGACCGCCCAGTATTCGCCGGAGCGGCGCATGTCGCGCAGGTGCAGCTGCGGGTGGCGCGGGATGCGGCGGCTCTGCGTCCTGCTGCGGGCGGTGGCGGACGGCCCCAGGGTCCGGCGCGAGCCGAGCAGCTGCCACAGCGCACCGAGCAGTACGGACACCACGATTACCAGCGGCAACACCCAGACGAACACTGCCCAGTCGGCATGGCCGAGTTGTTGCCAGGTCTGTGCGCCCACTGCCAGCAGCACGCTGGCCAGTAGCCAGCCCGTCCAGCGGAGCCAGCGAGTGTGGCGGGGCCGGGTGGAATGCACGTCGTGTCCCTGCGCGATGAATCCGGTGTCGACCTTCTTGTATGCAAGAAGGTATGGCCAGAAAGATACCACAGACAGTAGGGGCTGCTAGTACCAGCGGCCCAATGGCATGGCGCTCTGTGTAACAGGTCACATTTGGCCGGCGCCGGTGTCCCGGTTGGCCGCTGGGCGCTTCGGCATTACCGCCGCCCGGTGGCGATGTTGGGAACCGTTTGGCGCTCTAGGGTCGACCGCCCGGCCAGCGCAGCACGCTGCCCTTGCGGCGGTCTTTGCTCAGGCCTGCAGGCAGGACGTTGCGCCGCCGGCGTTCGCGCAAGCCGGCGTAGCCGCATTTGCAGCGCTTGTTGGCGCATCCGGACAGTGGCAGCGACGGAGCACAGTACAGGTCGAATATGCGGTCGTTGAGTGCCTGAGCCTGTTCGCAGGCACCGCGATCCGGTAGCCGTAGTTTGACGGCCCAGTACTCGCCCGTACGCTGCATTTCCCGCAGGTGTACTTGCGGGTCACGTGGCGGGCGACGCGCCGAGGTTTCTGATGTCGTGAGGGTGTGCGTGGTGAGCGCGCGCCACAGTCCGGTGAGCACCAGGAACGCGCAGAGGCCCGCCGCCGGCAGCCAGATCAGACGTTCCCAGCGTGTTCCGGACAGCGGTAGCCAGCTGTCGGCGGCCACTGCCAGTGCCACACTGACTACAAGCAGACCTGCCCAGCGCGGCCAGCTGCTACTGGATCGGGCGGCGTTCACATGGTCTCCCTGTGGAACATTTGATTTTTGATGCTTATTTAAGATGCAAAAACCTACCACAGGACTGTTCACACGCATCTGACTAACTAGCGTATAGGGCCCGTTGTGTAACAGATCACTTGGGTGCAGTGGCTGGCGGTGGCGATGGCGCGGCGGGGCAGATAGGTCACCGTCCGAAATCGCCGCCCAGGGCCTGCAGCAGGGCCAAAGCCACCACGGCGGCAGTTTCGGTACGCAGCACGCGCGGACCGATGCGAACACCGCAATAACCCGCTGCCTGGGCGGTGGCAACTTCGGTTGGTGACAGACCACCCTCGGGGCCGATCAGTACGTTGACCGTGCCCTGGTAGGGGCCGGTTTGCATCAGCGCCTGTCCGGCCCGCGGATCAAGCA
>NZ_JBFJTF010000063.1:0-12923 GCF_041625615.1 Immundisolibacter sp.
CCCGGCAGGCGGCCGAGCGAGGTGTCGATGCGCGCGGCGAGCACCTGCCACAGCGCCAGGAACACGACGATGCCGATCAGCGCGAACACGGCGCGGGTCGCCGGCTCGCGCCAGCGCGGCGGCGCCTTGGCCGACACCACCGGCCGCCCGCGACGCGGCGGCGCGCTGACCGGTGGGGTTTGCACCACGGAGGCTGCCGGCGCCTTGGCGGGCGGCGGTGCCTCCGGCTCGGGGCCGCTCACGGCGGACGCCGGATACGGGAGTACGTTGGACATGACTGGCTCCGGTTTGATTCCTGCCATCACGGCTTGGCGTCGCCCTTGAGGCCGATCTTCAGGCTGTCGAGGTAGGCGTTCGGCTGGCTGCCGTCATAGGTCACGCCATCGATGAACTCGGCGGTCGGCGCGCGGTAGCCGGTTTCGCTGGCGAAGTCCGGAAAGTCGCTGGCCTTGAGCTTGCCCTCGGCGATCAGCGCCTTGGCGGCGATGGCGTACAGGTCCGGCCGGTACACCTTGCGCGCGGTTTCGTCGTACCAGCTGTCCGGCTTGTGCTCGGCAATCTGGCCCCAGCGGCGCATCTGCGTCAGGTACCAGACGGCATCCGAGTAGTACGGATAGGTGGCGTTGTAGCGGAAGAAGACGTTGAAGTCCGGCAGCTCGCGGCGGTCGCCCTTCTCGTACTCGAAGGTGCCGGTCATGGAGTTGGCGATCACCTTCTCGTCGGCGCCCACGTACTGCGGCTGGGCAATCATGCGCACCGCCTCCATGCGGTTGCCACCGTCCTCGGCATCCAGCCAGTAGGCGGCGCGGATCAGCGCCTTCAGCACCCGGGTGTGGGTGTGGGGGTTGGCATCCGCCCAGCCCTGGGTGACGCCGAACACCTTCTCCGGGTTGTTCTTCCACAGTTCGTAGTCGGTGATCACCGGCACGCCGATGCCCTTGAACACCGCCTGCTGGTTCCACGGCTCGCCGACGCAGTAGCCGTAGATGGTGCCGGCCTCCAGCGTGGCCGGCATCTGCGGCGGCGGCGTCACGGACAGCAGCACGTCGGCACCGATCTGGCCGGTCACGTCGCCCCGTTCCGGTGCGTAGTAGCCCGGATGCAGGCCGCCGGCGGCCAGCCAGTAACGCAGCTCGTAGTTGTGCGTGGACACCGGAAACACCATGCCCATGTTGAACGGCTTGCCCTGGGCCCGGTAATCGTCCACCACCGGCTTGAGCGCGCTGGCGGAAATGGGGTGCTCGGGCGTGCCGTCCGGACGCATCGTCAGGTGCGGCTTCATCTGCTCCCAGATGGCGTTCGACACAGTGATGCCGTTGCCGTTGAGGTCCATGCTGAAGGCGGTGATGACGTGCGCCTCGGTGCCGAAGCCGATGGTCGCGCCCAGCGGCTGGCCGGCCAGCATGTGGGCGCCGTCGAGCTCGCCGGAAATCACCCGGTCCAGCAGCACCTTCCAGTTGGACTGGGCCTCCAGCGTGACGAACAGGCCCTCGTCCTCGAAATAGCCCTTCTCGTAGGCAACCGCCAGCGGCGCCATGTCGGTGAGCTTGATGAAGCCGAACTTCAGTACCGGCTTCTCGGCCTCGCCGGCGGCACCGGCCGGCAGCGCGGCGGCGGTGCCCAGCAGCAGTGCGACGGCGCGGGCCAGGCGTCCCAGGCGCCGACGTGTGCGCGGCGCGTCGGTTGCGGCGGTGGAATGTGCGTCGTGACGATGCGTCATGGTTTCCTCGAGTGTTCCTCGTGACCAAAAAAAACGCCCACCGCCACGCGTTGCCGAGTGGCGGTGGGCGTCATTGCCCTTGTGGCCGGCACTCCGCCTGTGGAGCACCCGTGCCACAGCCGCCGGTGTCGACCAGCGACAGTTGCGCCCGCTGTGGCGCAGGATTCGATGTTCAGTTCAGCATGATGCGTGCCAGCCGAGTCACTGGCGCGCCAGAACCACCAGCAAAACGATCAGCAACACCAGCGACACGCCTTGCCAGAACCGCAGCGGATTGCGGCTGTACAGCGGCTGACGCGGGACTGCGGCGGACCCCGCCCCTCCCGACAGCCCGTGTTCGAGATCGGCCACCAGGTCCGCCACGTGGGCATAGCGCTCGGTCGTCTGCACCGCCGTGGCGCGGGCAAGCACCGCATCGAGCCAGGCCGGAAGATCGGGGCGGTAGTGGGCGAGCGGCTGACGGCGCCCGAACCGCGGCCGCGCGAAGGCTTCGGTCTCGCCGTACGGGAAATGCCCCGTGAACAGCCGATACAGGGTGACACCGAGCGCGTAGACGTCGGTGGCCTCGTCGCCGGCGTTGCCCTCGAACATCTCTGGTGCCAGGTAGGTGGGCGTGCCCGGAATGTCCTCGTCCGGCGACACCTGCACCCCCGGCAGGCGCGCGACGCCCAGATCCAGCAGCCTGAGCTCGCCGTCCGGCAGCAACAAGACGTTGTCGGGCTTGATGTCACGGTGGACGATACGCCGCCGGTGCAGGGCGTCGATCGCCCGCCCGAGTCGACTGGCCACGGCGATGCCGTCGACCAGGTTCAGCGGGCCGCGGCGAAGCCGCTGCTCCAGCGTCTGGCCACGGTAGAAGGGCATCACCGAATACAGGCGTGTCTGACGCCCGGGCGCCAGCTCCAGCACTTCCGCCACATAGGGGCTGCGCACCTGTGCGGCCACGGCCGCCTCGCGCAGGAAGGCCTGCCGGTACAGCGCCTCGCCCGCCACACGCGGGTGCGGGAACTTCAGCACCACCTGCCGCGGCTCGACCTGGTCCTGCGCCCGAAACAGCCGGCTGTAGCGACCGTCGGCGATCTGCTCGAGCAGTCGAAAACCGTCCACCTCGTCGTCGACCCTGGGCAACGGCAACAGTGGCAGGGCCTGCAGGGCGGCTTCCAGCCCGGTCTGGTCCAAGGGTGGCAGCGACAGAATGTCGACCACCAGGGCGGTGACGTTGTCGCGGCTGCCGGCGTCGAGCGCCGCATCGATGACCTGCTGGGCCGTGGTCTGCGGGTCCTGGCGCGCCATCAGCGCCGCTCGGATGCGGGCATCCCCGAGGCTGCCGTGCACCCCATCGGTGCACAGCAGGAAGCGATCGTGCACGCGCAGCGCATGCCGGCTGACGTCGGCACGCACGCTGTCCTCAAGCGCCACTGCCCGGCGCAACACGTGACGCAGGTCGGGGTGGGGATGCACGTGATCCTCGGTCAACCGCTGCAGCTGCGCTTCACGCAGGCGATAGACCCGACTGTCGCCCGCATGCAGCACGTACCCCTCGCGCCCGCGCAGCAGCACCGCGCTGAAGGTGGTGGCCATGCCCCGCAGCGACTCGCACTGGCGGGACTGGACATGCAGCCAGCGGTTGATCGCCTGCAGCGACCGCGCCGCCGCCCGCTCGGCCCCGAGTGTCAGCGGCAGGCCGAAATAGCCGTCCAGAAACGCGCGCACGGTGACTTCCGCCGCCAGCCGTCCCCCGGGGCCGCCGCCGACGCCATCGGCGAGGGCGGCGGCGAACTCGTGCCCCGCCCGCGCGCCCGCCGGCCGGTCGGCGGCCGCGAAATCCTCGTTGCGTGGGCGCCGGCCGGCCGCACTGGCCACACCAACGCCCACGCTCAGGCGTTCACGGCTCACGGCGCCGTCACACCTGCGCCTCGGCAACCGCACCCCACGTGGTGCGCCAGCGGGTCTTGACCGCGGTCAGCCCGACCAGGCCAAGCAGCGCCAGGGCGGCAAACACGAAGAACCCCATGCCAAATCCCCCGGTAGCGGCCTTGGACCAGCCCAGCGTCTTGGCCAGGAAGAACCCGCCTACCCCGCCGGCGGCACCGACCAGGCCCGTCACCACGCCGATTTCACGCCGAAAGCGCAGCGGCACCAGCTGGAACACCGAGCCGTTGCCCATGCCCAGCGCCATGGCGCCGGCGAAAAACACCGCCACGGCCGCCCAGGCAATGCCCGGCAACTCGGTTATTCCCCAGCCCGCCACCTTGGCATCCGCGACCGTGCCGAGGACCGGAGCTGGGCCCTGCGGCAGCAGGCCCACCACCACATAACTGGCCGCCACCACGCAGAACAGTACCTGCAGCGCCCGGATACCGCCGACACGGTCCGCCATCCAGCCGCCGACGGGGCGGAACATGGAGCCGGCGAACACCACCAGCGCCACCATCATCCCGGCCGCGACACCGGACACGTGGTACCAGGTGGTGAAGTACAGCGGCAGGGCATTCCCGAGGCCGACGAAGCCACCGAACGTGATCGAGTAGAAAAACATGAACCACCAGGTGTCGCGATCACCCAACACGGCCGCGTAGTTGGCCAGCGAGACCGGCGTGCGCTGTTCCGGCGCGTCCTTGGCCATCCACAGGTACAGCACGAACACACTGACCATCGGAATCAGCAGCAGCCCGAACACCGCGCGCCAGCCCCACAACTCCGCCGCCCAGGGCACCAGCAGGGAGTCGAGTACCACCCCCATGTTGCCGGCCCCGGCAATGCCCAGCACGATGCCCTGATAACGGGGCGGGTACCAGCGCGAGGCCTGTGGCAGCGCCACCGCGAAACTGGCGCCGGCGAGCCCCAGCACCACGCCGAATATCTCCAGGGCCAGGAGCGACTCGAACCCGACCAGCCAGGCGTAGGCCAGGGCGGCCATCACCAGCACCTGCGCCATCAGGCCGGTCCGCTTGGGACCGATGTGATCCGCCAGCATGCCCAGCGGCACCCGCAGCAGGGCGCCGAACAGGACCGGAATCGCCACGACGGTGAACTTCTGCGACACGTCGAGCGCGATGTCCTGCGCGATGTACAGCGACAACGGGCCCAGAACCACCCACACCATGAAACTGAAATCGAAATACAAAAACGCCGCCAGCAACGTCGGCCAGTGGCCGCTGCGACGAAAGTCCTGCCAATCCATTTCCTTCTCCTGAATCCGTCCGCGGACGGCAACCCGATTTGAACCTGGCCGGCTTCGGCACGAAGGCCGGCACTACTGAAACTGCCGCCACGGCCCACAACGGGGCCGTGGCGGCAGTTGCCTGTCTTCCTTCCTGGTCAGATGCCCGGCACGATCACAGGCTCATCTCCAGCCAGAACCAGCCCTTGGCCGTGTCCGTGGTATCCGCGCGACCGGCAAGCAGCGCCGGCGCGTCGGTGTCGTAGTCGGCGTACTTCACCCCCACGGTGTAGTGCTTGGCGAAGGTCTTGGTCAGCTGCACGCCCCATTCGCTGCCGTAGTCCTCACTGCTGGCCTCGGCGCTGAAGTCGTCGTACCGCACCAGCCAGTTGATGCCGCACCCCGGCAACACGCCGGTCGCCAGCACGTAGCGGTCCTCCAGGCCATCGGCCGGCGTGCGCAGGAAGCGGTCGGTCCAGCCGTTGAAGGCGTGCAGTGTGGCCAGCGGCGTCTGCAGGGCGCGTGTACCGCCCATCTCGCCGCCCTCCAGCCGCTCGTAACCGGCCTTGGCCGTCACCCCGAACAGGCGCACGCCCAGTTCGGCCAAACCGTAGCCGAGACCGAAGTCGCCGGCGTTGTCGGCATAGTCGGTCTGGTGCGCGTACTCGGCGGTATACAGCAGCGCCGCCCCGTCGATCCCCAGCTGTGGCAGCGGCACGGCACCGGTGGCACGCAGGCCGTAGGTGGCCGTGGATTCAGCATCGAAATCGTCGAAGTCGAGCAGGTAGGCGTATCCGGTCAGCGTGGTGGTGGCGTTCGGCGTCCACTGCAGGTTGATCAGGTGCCCGTCGAGCTGAAAGTCGCTGATGTTGCCGAACGCCTTGTTCGGCGTGTCTTCGCCGAAAATGCGGTTGGCGTTGTAGATGTAGGCGTAACTGGCGGTCACGCCGTCGAGCATGGTGTTCTGGTAGCTGAAGCCGTCAAAGGTCTGCTGGTTCTGCCGCCAGCCCACATGGCCCACGAAACGGTGATTGTCGTAAGCGATCACCTGGCGTCCGTAGCGGGCCAGGTTGCCGGCCACGCCCTGCCAGGACAGATAGGCCTGGTTCACCTCGGTGCCGTCCGGATCGGCCACCACCGGGTAGGCTGCCTCGCCGTTGTAGGTGTTGTTGTAGTCCTCGTCGCCAACCACCGACACGTTCTCAACCTCGGCGTAGGCCGAGAAGCCATGGAACAGACCGGTGCGCCAACCGAGGTTCGTGCGCACTGTTTGTGCGTTGGCGTGATGCAGGATGCTGGCGGGCCGGTCCTGCGTGACGTGCTCGTAGCGGTACCGCACCCCCAGGTTCACCTGCCCGTCGACAATGGCGTCGGTCAGCGATTGCAGCGCGCCATCCACTGTCCCGGCCTGTGTCTCGAATGCCATCGCGGCCACCGCCGCAACCCCAAAATAAGAGAAAAATGCGCGCCTTTTCATTTGGTTACCACCCTGAGCCATAACAGCCACCCGATTCTCGGAAGCAAAAAAAAAGCCGCACCCACCGTCACGGCAGGTACGACTTCGTTGTCGTGTGAGCGACGCAACCGCGCGTCGCCGGATAGGGTCCTTCGGTCGCTACGTCGCGACCGCCTTACAGTGCAGCAAGGATCGCGCCAGTCTTCTGGGTGGCCGCTTCGAGACTGGTCGCGGACACCGGCCGGCCGCCGCTAGCGCGCGTCCTGCTGGGTGATGCTGTGGATGATCTGCGGCACAAAACGCTCCGAAAACCCGGCGACGAAGGACCAGAACACCAGTTTCGCCAGGTCCGCGCCCTGTGATGGGTACGCGGTGGTCAGGAAACGCACCAGGTCGGCCGTTGTCGGCGGGTCGCCGAACGCCGGCACGTAAAACGCCGGGAACAGGTGCCCCTGCACCAGGCCGCCCAGAAACAGGGCGTAAAGCAGCAGCGCGAAAATGCCGCCGTACACCGGGATGATTAGGACCGTCGCCCACGACTCGGCCAACAGGGCCAGCTCTTCGTCACCGATCTTGCGCAACCGCTGCTGGATGCTGACGAAGCCGCCGATGATCCCGCACTGAAACACCAGCCAGGAAATCATCAGACGCCCCTCGAAGGTGTAGGTGGCGCCGAACAGCGCCGTCGTCACCAGCAAGGAAAGCACCGCAAACACCAGCAGGCGACGCGAAATCACCAACAAGCGTCGGATTCGAATGTCGCCCATGCCACGCCTCCCGTCGAACCGACTGGACAACGCAGTGTTGCCAGGTCGGGCAGGATGCGTCAGTCGCCGACGGTTCCGCAGCGCACTGCGACACACCCGCCCGTCGGCGCCACCCTCTCAGCCGGCCAGACGCCCGTCTGCCAGCACCAGCCGACGGTCGAGCGCGGCGGCCAACTCCGGATTGTGGGTCACCACCACCAGCCCGCCGCTGCGCTCGCGGCAGACGTCCACCAGCTGCCCGAACACCTGCTGGGCGGTATGCGGGTCGAGATTGCCGGTCGGCTCATCGGCCAGGATGCAGCGCGGCTCGGTCACCAGGGCACGGCCGATGGCCACACGCTGGCGCTCGCCGCCGGACAGCTGGCCGGGCTTGTGGTGATGGCGGGCCGCCAGGCCGAGACGACCGAGCATGTCGGCGGCGGCACGACGCGCCACGGCCGGCCGCGCGCCGCCGACCAGCAGCGGCATGGCCACGTTCTCCAGCGCCGTGAATTCCGCCAGCAGATGATGGAACTGGTACACGAAACCGAGCGTGCGGTTGCGAAGACGCGAACGGGCGCGCTCGTCCAGGCCGGTGAGCGACTCGCCCTGCACCTGAACCTCGCCGCGGCTGGCCGCGTCCAGCCCACCGAGCAGGTGCAGCAGGGTGCTCTTGCCGGCGCCGGACGCGCCCGTGATGGCCACGCTCTCGCCGGCCCGCACGGTCAGGTCGACGTCGTGCAGCACGGTCAGGGCGCTGCCGGCGTCGGCGTAGGTCTTGCCCAGGCCACGGGCCTGCAGCACCGGAACGGTGTCATTCATAACGCAGGGCCTCGGCCGGATCGGTGCGTGCCGCGCGCCAGGCCGGGTACAGCGTGGCCAGCAGCGACAGCGACAGGGCGAGCCCGGTGATGTTGGCAACGTCGCGCGAGTTCAGTTGCGACGGCAGGCTCGAGATGTAATAGACGTCGCTCGGCCACAGGCTCACGTGCAGCGTGCGTTCGAGCCAGGGCACCAGGGTCTCGACGTTGAGCGACAGCGCCACGCCGCCGATCACCCCCAGCAGCGTGCCGACCACGCCGATCACCGCGCCCTGCACCACGAACACCCCCATCACGCTGGCCGGCGTCGCGCCCATGGTGCGCAGGATGGCAATGTCGGCCCGCTTGTCGGCCACCATCATGACCAGCGTGGAGATGATGTTGAACGCCGCCACCCCGACGATCAGCGACAGGATGATGAACATCACCGTCTTCTCGGTACGCACGGCGCGAAAGAAATTGACGTGCTGGCGGGTCCAGTCACTGACCCCCAGATACGGCAGGTCCTGCGCCAGGCGCTGCGCCACCAGCGGCGCGCGCATCAGGTCATCCAGGCGCAGGCGCACGCCACTGACCGCATCCCCCAGGCGTATCAGGCGCTGGGCATCGCCAAGCGCCACCAGCGCCAGGGCGCTGTCGTATTCATACATGCCGGCCGAGAAGTAACCCAGCACGGTGAAGCGCTTCATGCGCGGCAGCACGCCGGCCGGCGTGGCACTGGCCTCCGGGATGAGCACCGTCACCTTGTCCCCGGCCCGCGCGCCCAGGGCGCGGCCCAGGTCGGCCCCCAGGATGATGCCGAACTCACCGGGGGCCAGCGCGCCCAGGGTGGTGCCGGTGGTGTTCAGGGTCAGCTCGGCCACCTGCGGTTCCTGTGCCGGGTCGATGCCACGCACCAGAACGCCACGGGCATTGCCGGCGAACGAGATCATGGCCTCGGTTTCGACATACGGCGCGCTGGCCAGTACCTCGGGCTCGCCCGCCACTGCCTGCTGCACGGCCGGCCAGTCGCGCAGGGCGCCGCCGTCTCCGCTGACCGTGACGTGCGCCACCATGCCCAGGATGCGCGAGCGCAGTTCCTGCTCGAAACCGTTCATCACCGAAATCACGGTGATCAGCGCCATCACGCCCAGCGCGATGCCGGCCATCGACACCAGGCTGATGAACGAAATGAAGTGGTTGCGGCGCTTGGCGCGCGTGTAGCGCAAGCCAATGAAGACTTCGTAAGGCTTGAACATGATTCAGGAACGGTCCTTGTCAGCGTATGCCTGGCCGGGATCACGCACGAAACCGGCGCGCGCCGGCAGCGCCTCGCTCGGGCAATACTCCAGCGGCACGCGGCCACCGGGCAGATGCAGGAACAACACCGGCGCCGCCTCGCCGCCCTGCATCAGGGCAGTGAGCGCGACGTCGTCGACCAGCTGCCCGTCGGCGTCCCGCACCCGCTCGGCCAGTTGATCGAGCGCCGTTTCGTCGACCCGGCCGGCGCCCAGTGTCGTCAGCAGGGTGAGCGTGCCCTGCTCGTCCAGGCAGGCCGCCCGCACCTCGCCGACCGGCTGTCCGGTATGGGCCACCAGGTCGCCACCTGCCGCCAGATGGATTACGTAGGGCGTATAGTCCAGCCGCACGAACACCACCTGCGCGCCGTTCTGCACGCAGTAGCGTCCCTCGGCGTCGCGAAAGTAATGGCGGTTCAGGTGCGCCCGCAATGCCGGGTGCTCCACCGGCGCGTCGCGGATCAGCCACACGCCGCGCGCGGTCAGGCGCAGCCAGCCGGACACCGGTTGGTCGGGCGCCCAGGCAGGAATACCGCTGTTGTTCGTCATGTCAGCTCCACCCGTTGGCCGTGCGTCGGCACCTCGGCCGTCCATCCCAGGCGCTCGCGCAGGCGCAGGCGCAGCGCGTCGGAGGCGGCCGGCTCACCGTGCGACACGAACGTGCGCCGTGGCGCCGGCAGATCCGCCAGCCAGGCCAGGATGCCGCGCCAGTCCGCATGCGCGGACAGGTTCTCGATGCTCGCCACCTCGGCCGCAACGTTCACGTAGCCCCCGTGGATCTTCGTCTCCCGCGCCCCGTCCAGCAACGCGGCGCCGCGCGTGCCGCCCGCCTGGTAACCGACGAACAGGATGGTGTTGTGCGGGTTGCCGGCACGCGCCTTGAGGTGATGCAGCACCCGTCCACCGGTGGCCATGCCACTGGCCGAGATGATGATCATCGGATGCGTGCGGGCGTTCAGCGCCATTGATTCCTCGCGCGCGCGCACGTACGTGGCGGTGTCGCACACGGCACGTGCCTGGGCCGCGCTCAGGCGGTGCTCGGCGGCGAAACGCGCCAGCAACTCGCTGACATTGATGGCCATCGGGCTGTCCAGGAACACCGGCAGGTCGACAATGGCCCGTTGCTGCTTGAGCTGATGAATGTAGTACAGCAGCTCCTGGGTCCGGCCGACGGCAAAGGCCGGAATCAGCACCATGCCACCGCGCGCCGCGGTGCGGTTGATGACCTCCGCCAGCTCCTGCGCCGGATCGCTGTCCGGGTGGGAACGGTTGCCATAGGTGGACTCGACGACCAGGTAGTCGACCGGCGGCGACGGCGGCGACGGGTCCTGCATGATGGGATCGTCGCGACGGCCAAGGTCGCCGCTGAACAGCAGCCGCCGGCCCTCGACCTCCAGTTCCAGGCTGGCCGCGCCGAGGATGTGGCCGGCTGGCCGAAAGCGCGCCCGCACACCCTCACACGGCGTGAACGGACGGTCGAACGCGACCGGCTCGAGCGCTTGCAGCGCATCGATGGCGTCCTGCTTGTCGTACAGCGGCAGCGCCGGGCGGTGTTTGGAGAAGCCCTTGCGGTTGGCGTACTCGGCATCCTGCTCCTGCAGGTAGCCGCTGTCCGGCAGCAGGATCTCGCACAGCGCCGCGGTGGCCGCCGTGCACCAGGCACGCCCGCCGAAGCCGTTCTTAACCAACAGCGGCAGGTAGCCGCTGTGGTCGATGTGGGCGTGCGTCAGCAGGACGGCGTCGATGCCGGCCGGGTCCACCGGCAACGGCGCCCAGTTCTGCAGACGCAACTGCTTGTAGCCCTGGAACAGGCCGCAGTCGATCAGCAGCCGCCGCCCACCGGCTTCGAGCAGGTACTTCGAGCCGGTGACCGTACCCGCAGCGCCCAGGAAGGTGAGGTGCATGCCTGCCGTGCTCAGCCGTGCGCCAGCAGTTCACGCACGTAGGCGGCGACCCCCTCCTCCACCGGCATGAAGGCCTCCTCGTAACCGGCCTGACGCAGCGCATCCAGGTCCGCCTCGGTATAGCTTTGATAGCGCGCGGCCAACCCCGGCGGGAAATCGATGTAGTGCACCGAACCGGCGGCGACCAGCTCGGGCAGCGACAGCGCCGGCTCGCCGGCGGCCTCGCGACAGGTGTTGATGACCGCCACCGCCACGCGGTTGAAACTGGCCGCCGCACCGCTGCCAAGGTTGAACACCCCGCTTGGGCCGGCCTTGTCCAGAAAGTGCAGCACCACGCGCGAGACATCGTGCACCGACACGAAATCGCGCCGCTGCTCGCCGTCGGCATAGCCACCGCTGCCACGGAACAGCTGTACACGGCCATGTTCCCGGTACTGCAGGAAGAACTGCCGCGCCACCGACGCCATGCGCCCCTTGTGCTGCTCGCCGGGACCGTAGACGTTGAAGTAGCGAAAGCCCGCCACCGGCGCGCGCAGTGCGTGCAGGCGCCGGCGCAGGTAGGTGTCGAACAGCAGCTTCGAGTAGCCGTAGACGTTCAGCGGCCGCTCGTTGGCGGCTGTCTCCGCGAACACCTCGCTGGCCCCGTAAACGGCCGCCGAAGAGGCATACAGCAGGGGCACCTGGTGGGTCTGGCAATGGTCGAGCACCGCCTTCGAGTAGGCGTAGTTGTTGTCCATCATGTAGCGCCCGTCCAGTTCCATGGTGTCGGAACAGGCACCCTGGTGCAGCACGGAGGCCAACGTCGGCAGGCCGTCGGCGGCGGCCAGCAAACGCAGGAAGTCGCGCTTGTCCAGGTAATCGGCAATGGCGCAGTCGACCAGGTTCAGGAACTTGGCCGAATTGCTTTCCAGGTTGTCCACCACCAGGATGTCGGTCACACCGCGGGCGTTGAGCGCCCGCACCAGGTTGCTGCCGACAAAACCGGCACCGCCGGTTACAACGTACATCTCGCTACTCCCGTATCGGGTCATGGCCGGCCGCCGTGCGGCCGGCTGGGTGTCAGTCGCGCTCGAGTTCGTGCGCCAGTTCCTCGACCGTGGCCGTGGCGGTGCCGAGCTTTCCGACCACGACACCGGCCGCCAGGTTGGCCAGATGCACCGCCGCCGGATCCTCGAGACCCGCCGCCAGCGCCAGCGCCAGCGCTGCCACCACGGTATCGCCGGCGCCCGAGACGTCGAACACCTCGCGTGCGCGCGCCGGGTCGTGCAGCGCCGGCCGGCCGGCACGAAACAGCGTCATCCCCTGCTCGCTGCGCGTCACCAGCAGGCGGTCAACCGCCAGCCGGGCCAGCCAGTCGACCGCCTTGCCGTGCAGTTCGTCCTCGCTGTACCAGGGCCCGGCCACAGTGGTGAACTCGGCGCGGTTGGGGGTCAGTAGGCTGGCGCCACGGTAACGATGGTAGTCGTGCCCCTTGGGGTCCACCACCACCATCAGGCCGCGCGCGCGCGCTGCTCCGATGAGCCCTTCGGCCTGTGACAACGTGCCCTTGCCGTAGTCCGACAGCACCACTGCCTGCGCCCAGTCCAGCGCCTCATGGAACGCCTGCTGCAACTGCGTCAATGTGGCAACGGCCGGTCGGGCCTCGAAATCGAGCCGTATCAGCTGCTGGCTGCGCGAGAGCACGCGCAGCTTCAGCGTGGTTGGCTGCTGTGCATCCCGCAGCAGCTGCGCCTCGATGGCGGTCTCTGCCAGCAGGTCCGCCAGCCGGTCGCCGGCCTCATCACGCCCCGCGACAGCCAGCAGACGCGCTCGGCCACCGAGCGCCACCACGTTGCG
>NZ_JBFJTF010000064.1:0-12220 GCF_041625615.1 Immundisolibacter sp.
CGCTGCACACCAACAGCTTCGGGCCGGAGGGCGTGGTGCTGACGCATCTGGTCACGCAACACGCGCCGGACATCCGCACCGTCAGCCTGGACACCGGCCGCCTGCCGGAAGAGACCTACGCTGTCGCCGAGGCGCTGCGGCGGCGTTACGGGGTGCAGATCGACTGGTACTACCCGGACGCCGACGCGCTGCGCGCGTTCACGCACCAGCACGGCGTGAATGCCTTCTACGGCAGCACCGCGCTGCGGCGGAGCTGCTGCGAAATCCGCAAGGTGGAGCCGCTGAACCGGGCACTGGCCGGCCACAGCGCCTGGGTGACGGGCCGGCGCCGCGACCAGAGCGCGCACCGCGCCGACCTGCCGGAACGCGAATGGGACGAGCGGCGCGGCATCCTCAAGTTCAACCCGCTGGCGCAATGGACCGAGGCCGACGTGTGGGCCTTCATCCGCGCCGAGGACATCCCCTACAACGCCCTGCACGACCGCAACTTTCCGAGCATTGGCTGCGCGCCATGCACGCGGGCGGTCACCCTCGGCGAGGACCCTCGCGCGGGACGCTGGTGGTGGGAGCAGGAGGGCCCGCGCGAGTGCGGCCTGCACGGCCCGGCCCGGCCCGCGCCCGAGGGCGAAGAACCCACACCCGCCGCGCCCGTACTGCCGGACGCCGGCCTCTAACGGCCCACGCCGCCACCCGCCCCGACCGGGGCGGGTGTGCATCCGCCGGCCACCGGTCCGCACCACCGTGACGTTGGCCTCACTCCGCCTGGGAGAACGCCCCGGGACATCTGCCTCCCGCCACGGTCAGACGCCCAGCATGGGCGCCAGCACCGCCAGCGTGACCAGGGCGGTGACCCCGTGCAGCGGCACGCCCAGGCGCAGGTAGTCGCCGAACCGATACCCGCCCGGCCCGAACACCATGAGGTTGGTCTGATACCCCATCGGCGTGGCGTAGCTGGCCGATGCGGCCATCACCACCGCCAGCAGCAACGGCCGCACGGCCATCCCCAGCTCCCCGGCCATGGCCAGTGTCAGCGGCACCATCAGCGCCGCCGCCGCGTTGTTGGTGATCAGCTGCGTGAGCAACAGGGTCGCCAGATACACCGTCAGCAGCGCCTGCCACGGGCCGTGCCCGATCAAACCCTGCAACCCGAGCGCCAGCGCACGTGCGGCCCCGCTGCCGTCAAGGGCAGCGCCGATGCCGATCGCGGCACCGATCGTCAGCAACACCGAACCGTCCAGGCTGCGCCGCGCCGAGGTGAAGCTCAAGCATCCGGAAGCGACCATCCCGGCGGCGCCGAACAGCGCCGCCGCGAGAATGTCCAGCAGACCGAATCCAGCCAGCGCCACCACCGCCGCGAGGATCGCCAGCGCCAGCGGCGCGCGCTCATGACGCGGCGGCGTGGCGCCGTCGATGGCGCTGATGAGCAGAAAGTCCGGGGCACGCCGGAAGCGTTCCAGGAACGACGGCCGCGCCTCCAGCAGCAGGGTGTCACCGGCCCGCAGCACGATGTCACCGATCTTGCTGCGCAGGCGCTCGCCGCTGCGCGCCACGGCGATGATGGCGGCGTCGTAGCGGTTGCGAAAACGCCCTTCCCGCACACTCTTTCCGACCACCGGACAGTGCGGCCCCACCACGGCCTCCACCAGCTGGCGCTGGTTGCGGGGACCGTCCAGCCTGAACACCTGGGTGGTCGCGGGGCTCAGACCGCGTATGCGATGCAGGTCCACCACCGACTCGACCGCACCGACGAACACCAGCCGGTCGCCGGCGGCGAGCACTTCGTCCGGCGCCACCGCCTGCAACAGGCGACCGTGGCGATCGATCTCCAGCAGGTAGAGCCCGCCGAGGGCCCACAATCCGGCCTGGGCAATGGTCTTGCCGACCAGCGGCCCGCCGCCCTGCACCAGCATCTCGGTCAGATACTCGCGCGCCGCCGCCGTGTCGGCGGCCACCGGCACGCGCTCGGGCAGCAGCCGCGGACTGGCCAGCAGCAGATACACCAGACCGGCCAGGGCCACCGGCAGGCCCACGGGCGTCACCTCAAACATGCCCAGCGCCGGCTGCCCGGCGGCCACCATGAGGCTGCTGACCACCAGATTGGTGCTGGTGCCGATCAACACGCAGGTGCCGCCCAGCATTGCCGCGTGGTTCAGCGGCAGCAGCAACTTGGAGGGCGAGATTCCGGTCCGGCGACACCAGTCCTTGACCAGCGGGATCAGCAGCGCCATCAGCGGCGTGTTGTTCAGGAACGCGCTGAGCCCGGCAGCCGGCAACATGATCCGCGCCAAGGCCCGGCGCTGCCCACGCGGCGCCCCCAGCAGCAGACGCCCGAGCCATTCCACGGCGCCGGTCTCCTGGACACCCCCGGCGACCACGTACAGCAGTGCCACCGTGACCAGGCCACTGTTGGCAAACCCGGCAAACGCCCGATCGACCGGCAGCACCGCGGCGGCGACCAGCACGGTCAACGCCGCCAGGAACACCGCCTCCACCGGCCAGCGCGTGAACAACAGGGCCACAAAGACACCGGCCACGACGGCCAGCGCCAGGATCGCTTCGAGCCCCATGTCACCTCCGGGCGTCGACACCGCTGCACCGGCCGCGGGGCCGGCAATCGCGACAGGCGCGCGCCGCCACCGCGGGCGCGCGGCGAGGCTCGGGCCTCAGTCGTGAAACTGGCGCCCGGCGGCCACCGCCGGCACCACGCCCGCGCGCACCAGAAAATCCCCAAAGTGCTCGTCGGCCTGCCGCTCGGAAGCGTAGCGCTCCAGCAGCGGGGTCAGCGCCTCGACAATGGCGTCCTCGCCGATGTTCTCGCGGTACAGCTTGCCCAGGCGCTGGCCGTGGAAGCCGGCCCCCAGGTACAGGTTGTACTTGCCGGGCGCCTTGCCGACCAGGCCGATCTCGGCAATGTACGGCCGCGCGCAGCCATTGGGGCAGCCGGTCATGCGCAGCGTGATCGGCGTGTCGGCCAGGCCGCAGGCGTCGATCACCCCGTCCAGGCGCGTGATCAGGTCCGGCAGGTAGCGCTCGCTCTCGGCCATGGCGAGCGCGCAACTGGGCATGGCCACGCAGGCCATGGCGTTTTGCCGCAGCCGCGACGCCTCGCGCTCGAGCCCGTATTCGTCGATCAGCGTCGCGATGGCCGCGCGGCGCGCGGCCTCGACACCGGCAATGGTGACGTTCTGGTTGTTGGTCAGCGCGAACAGGCCCCGATGCACGCGGGCGATCTCGCGCAAGCCCGTACGCAGGCGGCGCGCGCCACGGTCGGCGACGCGGCCGTTCTCAACGAACAGCGTGTAGTGCCAGCGCCCGTCCGGCCCCTCGTGCCAGCCGAAGGCGTCCGTGTTGCGCTCGAAGGCAAACGGCCGCGCCGGCGCCAGCGCAAAACCCAGCCGGTTTTCCAGCTCGGCCTTGAACCAGTCCACGCCACGGTCGTCGATGGTGTACTTCAGTCGCGCGTGACGGCGGTTGGTGCGGTCACCGAAATCACGCTGCACGCACACCACCTGCTCGGCCACGGCCAGGGCCTGCTCGGGCGTGCAGAAGCCCAGCACATCAGCCAGGCGCGGGTAGGTGGCCTTCTCGCCGTGGGTCATGCCCATGCCGCCGCCGACCAGCACATTCCAGCCGACCAGCTGGCCGCCGTCCTCGACCGCGATGAACGACAGGTCCTGTGCGTACACGTCGACGTCGTTGTCCGGCGGCACGGCGATGCCGATCTTGAACTTGCGCGGCAGGTACAGCGGGCCGTAGACGGGCTCCACTTCCGTGCCCGGATCCACGGCCGGCGCGTCGAGCCAGATCTCCGCGTAGGCGTTGGTGCGCGGCAGCAGATGCTCGCTGACCGCCCGCGCCAGCGCCCCGGCCGCCGCATGCAGCGGCGAGCGGTACGGATTGGCGCTGGCCAGCACGTTGCGGTTCACGTCCCCGCAGGCGGCGATGGTGTCCAGGCCCGCCGCGTGGATGGCCTGCATGGCCGGCTTGAAGTGCGGCTTGCGGATGCCGTGGAACTGGAACGTCTGGCGCGTGGTCAGGCGCAGCGTGCCGTTGGCATGCGCGCCGGCGATGTCATCCAGCGCCAGCCACTGCGCCGGCGTGCATTCACCACCCGGCAGGCGCACGCGGATCATGAACTGATACGCCGGCTCCAGCTTCTGGCGCCGGCGCTCCTCGCGCAGGTCGCGGTCGTCCTGCTGGTAGCTGCCGTGGAACTTCAGGACCGCGTTGTCGTCCGGCGCGATGGCGCCGGTCAGTGGATCGACCAGGCCATCGGCAATCGTGCCGCGCAGATGACGGCTGCGGGCCTTGATCTGTTCGACGTCGTTCAGGGTTTTCGGATCGGGCGCGTTCATGGGCTGGAACCTGCAATCAGTAGATGTCGCGCTGGTAGCGGCGCGTGCGGGCGAGTTCGCGCAGGTACTCCTCCGCTGCCTCGGCACCGAGCCCCCCTTCGGCGGCGACGATGTCGCGCAGCGCCGCATGCACGTCGGCGGCCATGGCCGTGGCGTCGCCACACACGTACACGTGGGCGCCGCTCTGCAGCCAGGCATACAGCTCGCCGCCACGCTCGCGCAGGCGGTCCTGCACATAGACCTTCCGCGCCTGGTCGCGCGAGAACGCAACATCCATGCGCGTCAGCAGGCCGTCCTTCAGCCAGCCCTGCCAGTCGGTCTGGTACAGGAAATCGGTGTGGAAATGGCGGTCACCGAAGAACAACCAGTTCTGTCCCGTCGCGCCCTGCACCTCGCGCTCCTGCAGGAAGGCCCGAAACGGCGCCACGCCGGTACCGGGGCCGATCATGATCGCCGGCACCTGCGGATCGGCCGGCAGGCGAAAGTTCTCGTTGGCCTCGATGAACACCGGCACCGTGTCGCCCGGTTGCACGCGGTCGGCCAGCCAGGTGGAGGCGACACCCGCACGCGCGCGGCCGTGGCTGTGGTAGCGCACCGCCGCCACGGTGACGTGGGCCTCGTCCGGGGAGGCTGCCAGGCTCGACGCGAGCGAGTACAGCCGCGGCGGCAGGCGGCGCAGCAGGCCCACGAAGGCATCGGCCTCCAGACCCGGCAGCGCAAACTCCTGCACCACGTCGATGATCTGCCGCCCGTCCAGAAACGCGCGCAGCGCCGCCTCGTTGCCGTCCGCCAGCAGCGCGGTCAGCCTGTCAGCGCCGGCCAGCGCGGCCCAGCCGGCCAGGAACGGTCGCGTCAGCGCGGTGATCTCCAGATGACCGGTCAGCGCCTGGGCCAGCGGCAGCGTCACCCCGCCCACGCTGACCGGCGCCTCGGCGGACAGGTCCAGCACGGACAGCAACTCGTCGACCAGCCGCGGGTCGTTCTGCGCCAGCACGCCCAGCGCATCGCCCGGCGTGTAGCTCAAGCCGGGCACGGCCAGTTCGATGTGGCGGGTTTCCTTGTCCGAGCCACGTCCGTTCAGGACGATGTTTTCGAGCACCTCGGCCTGGTACGGGTTGCGCTTGTCGTACTGCATGCCGCCGCCGACCGGCGTGAGCGCCGGCGTGGCACGCACCGCCGGCGCGCTGCCCACGCGGCCGAGCAGCTGCTCCATCCAGGCCGCGGCTGCGTCGTCGTAGTCGATGTCGCAATCCACCCGCTCGAACAGGCGCTGCGCGCCCTGCTTTTCGAACGCGGCATCGAAGTCCTTGCCGGTCTGGCAATAGAACTGATAACTCGAATCCCCCAGCGCCAGCACCGCGTAGCGCAGGCTCTCCAGCCGCGGCGCCTTGCGCCCGTGCAGGTACTCGTGCAGCTCGCGCGCGCTGTCCGGCGGCTCGCCCTCGCCGTGGGTGCTGACGATCAGCGCCAGCGTGCGCTCGTCGCGCAACCGGACGGGCTTGTAATCGGCAGTGCTGGTCAGCGTCACCGCCAGCCCGCGCGCCTGTGCCAGCTCCGCCAGGCGTCGCGCCAGCTTGGCGCCGTTGCCGCTCTGCGAGCCATACAGCACCGTCAGCGCCCCGGCCGCCGTCGCGGCCGGCGTCGCCGGCACATCACCGCCGTGCTGCGCATGGGCGGCCAGGTAGCCGCTGACCCACAGCAGCTGGGCAGGCGACAGTTCGCCGACCAGTGTCCGCAGGCGCTCGGCCTGGGCGTCGGTCAGCGGGAGATGGGCAGCGGTGATGGGCGCATTCATGACGATCGGCACAATCTGAGCGAGGTCGGCATCATAGAAAGCGCTTTTATGTGAGGGAAGAAATAAATATCTAGTTATTTATTCCTTACTCTTATAAACGCCCGCCCTGCCGCACGGAGCCCGCATGGTCGACCTGTTTCACAAACACTACGCCCCGCCGGGCAGCGCCCCTGGGGAACTGCGTCCACCGGCAACGGCACCGCACACGGTGGTGCACGTCCTGGGGTACGACGCCGACACCATCCGATACGACAGCCCCGGCCTGCCGCAGGAGCCGGCCACGCTGCGCCAGCCTGGAACGGTGCTGTGGCTGCACTTTGCCGGCACGCCACGGGTGGACGACCTGCGCCGCACCGGCGAGGCGTTCGGCCTGCACCCGCTGGCGCTCGAGGACGTGATGAACCACGGCCAGCGGCCGAAGCTCGACGTGTTCGACGACCACCTGTTCCTGGAACTGCGCTGCCTGACACAGGGCAGTGAACGACCGACGGTCGACGACTTCGCGCTGTTCCTCGGTGGCGATTTCGTGATCAGCATCTACCACGGCGACGAGGACCTGTTCGCCGGCGTGCGCGCCCGCCTGCACGACCCGGCCAGCCGCCTGCGCCGCGCCGGCGCCGACCGTCTGGCGCACGCCCTGCTGGACGCAGTGGTCGACCACGCCTTTCCGGTGCTCGAGACGCTCGGCGAGCGCATCGAGGACCTGGAAACCGACCTGCTGGATCACCCGGGGCCGGACGCCCTGCACGAGCTGCACCGCCTGAAGCGCGAAACCCTGCTGATCCGCCGCGCCGTGTGGCCGGCGCGCGATGTGCTGGCCAGCCTGTCGCGCGGTGATTCACCGCTGGTGGCGGAGGCCACGCGCATCTACTTTCGCGACGTCAGCGACCACGCCGTGCAGATCATCGAACTGCTGGAGAGTTACCGCGACATGCTGGCCGGCATGCTCGATCTGTACCTGTCGAGCATCAGCAACCGGCAGAACGAAGTGATGAAGGTACTGACCGTGATCGCCACGGTGTTCATCCCGCTGACCTTCCTGGTCGGCGTCTACGGCATGAACTTCAGCGTCAACCCGACCAGTCCCTGGGCCATGCCGGAACTGCACTGGGACTACGGCTACCCGGTGCTGTGGCTCGTGATGCTGGCCGTGGCCGGGGCCATGCTGGTGTATTTCAAGCGACGCCGCTGGTTCTAGAACGGCCGGCGACCCGCCGGCAGGCGCTTCAGCTGCCGGGCGGCGGCGCCGGACGCTGCCAGACCACGTCGGCCACGCCGGCAGCGCGGTTCAGCGACCGCGAGAGCACGAACAACAGGTCCGACAGCCGGTTCAGGTAACGCAGCGCCGGGCCGTTGACCGGCTCCTGCGCCTGCAGCGTCACCACCCGGCGCTCGGCGCGCCGGCACACCGTGCGCGCCAGGTGGCAGGTGGCGGCTGCCGGGCTGCCGCCGGGCAGGATGAAATCCGCCAGCGGTTCGAGCTGCGCGTTCAGCGTGTCCAGCCAGGTCTCCAGCGCCGTCACGTGCGCATCGGTGATGATGCTGTGGCCGGGAATGCACAGCTCGCCGCCCAGGTCGAACAGCCGGTGCTGGACATCACCCAGCCAGGCGTCGATCGGCGCCGGCAGTGTGTGCGTGCGCAGCAGCCCGAGCACGCTGTTGAGCTCGTCGACCGTGCCGTAGGCTTCCACCCGCGCGGCATCCTTGGCCACCCGCGAGCCGTCACCCAGGCCGGTGCTGCCCTGATCCCCGGTGCGCGTATAGATGCGTGTCAGGCGCTTGCCCATGGGTGGCCCCTATCCGTTCAGGCCGCCGCCGCGGCCGGACGCACGTCGGCACCCAGCAACCGCGCAAGCAGCAGCCCGAAAGCGCCATACAGGAAGGCCTGCGCCAGGTAGCCGGGCAGGTACACCGCCACGCGACCGGCGAATTCCATCACCGTCAACTCGGCCACGGCCGGCGAGAAGGCATAGAAACCAAGGTTCGAGATGGCGAAGAACGCCACCGTACCGGCCACCAGCCAGGCGGTGCCGCGCAGCAGTCCCGGCACCGACTCCAGCAGCCCGGTCGCGCGGCCGCCGGCCAGCCACAGCGCACCGTAGGCCGGCAACAGCAGGGCGTACCCCGGCGTCACGCAGGCAGCGCTCACGCCGCCCCACAGGGCCATCAGGTCGATCAACCCGGCGACCCCCGCAAACAGCGCGAACCAGCCGACCCGCCGCAACAGGAGGCCGCCGAGGAAGAACGCCGCCACGCTGGCGTCCCCGGGGCCGATCAGGTCGGCGAAGTGATGGCTGCGCGTGGCGGCCATGGCGGCCAGCAGCACGGCGGCGACGGCAACGGTCGAAACGGTGCGGGTCATGCGTCGGGTCTCCTCGAAAACGGCGCCGGTGCAGGCGCCGGCGGGCGCAAAGCTTACGGCAAAATGCGGCCTCGACCCACCCGGTCAGGGCAGATGCAGCGGCGGCCGGCCGGCCTGTTCGCGCATCCGGCCGATGGCCGCGCGCACCGCCGGCCGGCTCACCACCCAGCGCTCGAGGCGGTACTTGCCGGGCAGGTTCAGCAGCGCAAACGCCGCCAGCAGGGCCACCAGTCCCGGCCCGGGCAGCACCAGCATGGCCAGGCCGGCCACCAGCAGCACCGCGCCCAGCGTGTTCTTGATCACCAGCAGCAGCAGCCGCAACACCCAGTGACCGGTGTGCGGGCGCGGCGGGCGGTGTTCGCGATAGAAGTAGTCCTGCGGCAGGCGCGCCACCAACAGCGGCAACAGCAGCACCGTCGCCAGCAGGGTCAGCAGCGACACCGGCGTGGCCCACACCAGCCAGCCGGGGTCGATGCCGAGCGTGCCCAGCAGGTCTCCGGCACGGGCGCGCAGTGTGTCTAGCACGGCGGCTGCTGGGCAGCGGCCAGGCGCTGCGGCGTGCCCACGTCCAGCCACGGGCCGGGGTAATGCTCGCCGCTGACCAGGCCGCGGTCGGCGGCGGCACGCAGCAGCGGAGTCAGACTGAAGCTGTCCGGCCCCGCATGGCCGGCCAGCAGCGCGGGATCGATGACGCTGATGCCGGCAAAGGTCAGCCGCCCCGCCTCCTCGTTTGTAACCCGGGGGTTGGCAACCCGGGCATCGTCGGCCAGCGCAAAGTCGCCCCCCGGGTTGTGGTCGGGGTTGTCGACCAGCACCAGGTGCGCCAGCCCGGCCGGCCGGCGCGGCAAGGCGCCGAACGGATAGCCGCTGTGGACATCGGCGTTGACCAGCACGAACGGCGCCGGTCCCAGCAACGGCAGCGCCCGCAGCACGCCGCCCCCGGTGCCCAGCGGACCGTCCGGCTCGCGTGAGTAGTCGATGCGCACACCCAGCGCCGTGCCGTCGCCAAGCGCCGCCTCGATCTGCTCGCCGCGGTAGGCCAGGTTGACCACCAGCTCGCGCAGGCCCGCGGCCGCCAGCGCCTCCACCAGATGCACGATCAGCGGGCGGCCGTTGACCGCCAGGAGCGGCTTCGGCAGGGTCCGGGTGAGTGCGCCCATGCGCGTGCCCAGCCCGGCAGCGAGGATCATTGCCTTCATGCCGCCGCCCGGGCGTGCAGGCCCGCCAGCAGTTGCGCCAGCGGCGCCAGCAGCGGGGTGCGCGCGGCGGCGGCCTCGATGTAGCCGACGAAACGCGGCGTCTCGGCCAGGTAGCGCGGCTTGCCGTCGCGGTAATTGAGGCGCGCGAAGATGCCCAGCACCTTCAGGTGACGCTGCGCCCCCATCAGGTCGCAGTCCTCGCCAAAGGCGGCCAGCGAGTCCGGCACCCCCAGCCCGGCCGCGCGCGCCTGGCGCCAGTAGCGTTCCAGCCAGGCCTGCTCGCGCGCCGGCGGCCACGACAGGAAGGCGTCGCGCAGCAGCGACACCACGTCATAGCTGATCGGCCCGTAGACGGCGTCCTGAAAGTCCAGGATGCCCGGCCCGTGCTCGCCCGGCATCAGGTTGCGCGGCATGTAGTCGCGGTGCACGAACACCGGCGCCTGGGCCAGCGCGCGCTCGATCAGCTGCGCCCGCAGCGCCTGCCAGGCGGCCGCCTCGGCGGCCGTGAACGCGAGCCCGAGATGCCGCGCCACGTACCAGTCGGGAAACAGATCCAGCTCGCGGCCCAGCAATGCCGCATCGTACGGCGGCAGCACGTCCGGCCGACTGGCCTGCTGCCAGCGCACCAGCGCGTCGATGGCGGCCGTCATCAGCGCCTGCGCGTTGTCCTCGGCCAGCACCTCCAGGTAGGTCTGCCGCCCAAGGTCGCTCAGCAGCAGAAAGCCGCGCTCGAGGTCCGCCGCCAGCACCTGCGGCGCGTGCAGGCCGGCGTCGCGCAGCAGGCCGGCCACGTGGACAAACGGCCGGCAGTCTTCGGCCGGCGGCGGCGCGTCCATGGCAATCAGGCTGCCGGGGCCGTGATACACGCGGAAATAGCGACGGAAGCTGGCATCGGCAGACGCCGGCTCCAGCGTGAACGCGTCCAGCCGCCCGCCCAACCAGTCGGTGAGCGCGCACAGGCGGGAATCGGACACGTCGACAGCGGACACGGGCAGGCAGGACCAAGGGCAGATCACCCGCATTCTAGCCACTTGCGTCGTCCGACGCTGCGACGTTAGACGCCCGCCGAACCGGCCGCCTATAATTGCCCGCCCGGCACCCCCCGCCGGACCCGCCGTTGTAGCTCAGTTGGTAGAGCAGCTGATTCGTAATCAGCAGGTCGGAGGTTCGAGTCCTCTCAACGGCACCACCTCAAAATCAAGCGGTTAGCGGCCTTCCTGGCGCCTCGCCGCACGGCCGCTGGCGCCACCTGGGCGCGCGTCAGGCGCGCGCCGCCGCACCGGCATTCGCTGCGCAGTCCGGACTTGGCATCACACCGCCCCCCGGTTTGCCCAACCGCCACGTCACCGCGCGGGCGCCGAAAAGGACGCGTGGCCGGCACCGCATGCCTCGCCCCCAGCGTTCTCGCCAATCGCCCGGCACAGGCCCTCGCGGCCACGGGCGCGCTGCCAAGGCGCGGCGGTACATCTACACTCGACAGGGGTCAGCCACGCCACCGCGCGGAGCCCCGGCATGCCCGTTCACAACGCCGACATCGCCGCCGTCTTCGAGCAGATTGCCGAGCTGCTTGAACTGCAGGGCGCCAACCCGTTTCGGGTGCGTGCCTACCGCAACGCCGCGCGCACCGTGGGCGACCACGGCCGCGACCTGGCGACGCTGGCCGCCCGCGACGAGCCCTTGCCCAAGCTGCCCGGCATCGGCAAGGACCTGTCGGCCAGGATCCGCGAGATCGCCACCACCGGCCACTGCGCCCTGCTGGAGCGGCTGCATCACCAGGTGCCGGCCGCGCTGACCGAACTGCTGCGCGTGCCGGGGCTCGGCCCCAAGCGCGTCAGGGCCCTGCACCAGGGGCTGGCGGTGGACACCGTGGCGCAGCTGCGCAAGGCGGCGCAGGCCGGGCGCATCCGCGAGCTGCCCGGCTTCGGCGCCAAGACCGAACAGCGCATCCTCCAGCACCTGCGGGCACAGGCCGCGGCGCCGGAAACGCGCATGCTGCTGCCCGTGGCCGCCCAGTACGCCGAGGCGCTGGCCGACTGGCTGCGCGGCGCGCCACAGGTGCAGCGGCTGGAAATCGCCGGCAGCTACCGCCGGCGCCGCGAAACCGTGGGCGACATCGACATCCTGGTCGCCAGCAGCGAACCGGCACCGGTGATGCAGCGCTTCACCGGCTACGACGAAGTGCGCCAGATCCTCGGCCAGGGCAGTACCCGCGCCTCGGTGGTGCTCGCCTGCGGCCTGCAGGTGGACCTGCGCGTGGTCGAGCCGGCCGCCTTCGGCGCCGCCCTGCACTACTTCACCGGCAGCAGGGCGCACAACATCGCCATCCGCAGGCGCGCCCAGGCGCGCGGGCTCAAGATCAACGAATACGGCGTGTTCCGCGACAAGGCGCGCGTTGCCGGGGAGACGGAAGAATCCGTGTTCGCCGCCGTCGACCTGCCGTGGATTGCTCCCGAGCTGCGCGAGGACCGGGGCGAGATCGCGTGGGCCGCGCGCGCGCCGCTGCCGCGCC
>NZ_JBFJTF010000065.1:0-12212 GCF_041625615.1 Immundisolibacter sp.
CGGCAACACCTGCGAGAAGCACTGCAGCATGGGCAGGTCCGGGAGCAGCTGCGCCTGCGCCCGCGAGTCCGGCTGGGCTACCGCCAGCAGATGGGCGATGCCGTAGTCGCGGGCCGCCCGCAGCACATGGGCGTTGTCGTCCACCAGCAGGGTGCGGGCGGGATCGAAGCCGTGCAGCGCCCGCAGGCGTGGCCAGAAAGCCGGGTCTTCCTTGGGCGCGGCCAGGTCGTGGGCACAGACAATGCTGTCCAGCCAGCGATCGAGCCCGGTGTGGGCCAACTTGAAATCCAGCCCGCTGCGGTGGGAATTGGTGACCAGTACCCGTTGTTTGCCGCAGCTGCCCAGCCAGTGCAGGAACTCCTGTACCTGCGGGCGCAGGCCGATCAGGTGCGCCAGTTCGGTGTTCAGGGTCGCCACGTCCAGTTCCAGCAAGGCGCTCCAGTGGTTCATGCAGTAAAAGTCGAGCGTGCCGCGGCGCTGTTCGGCCTGGGCCAGGATGTGCTCGCGGGCCGCATGCACGTCCAGGCCGCGCTGCGCGCCCCAGGTGCGCGGCAGGTGGTCGAACCAGAACGCGTTGTCGTAGTGCAGGTCCAGCAGCGTGCCGTCCATGTCCAGCAGCACGGTGTCGATGGCATCCCAGTCAATCAGTGTGCTCATCTCACGTGGCCACCAGGAGGGATTGCAGGGCAGGCGCCAGTTCTGCGCCGGCTGCGATGCGCACGGTCTTGCGTCGTGCCGAATCACCCTTGGCCAGGCACAGCCGGCTGCGCGGCACCGCCAGGCGTGCGGCCAGGAGGTCGAGCAGCGCGGCGTTGGCGGCGCCATCCACCGGAGGCGCGGTCAGGCGCACCTTCAGGCGGCCGTCATGCACACCGGCCACCGCGCTGCGTGCGGCGCGTGGCTGCACCAGCAGGTCCAGCAGCCAGGTATCGCCATTGCGACGGTAGGGATGGTCGCTCAGAGTCCTTGCACCATGATGACATCGGCCAGTCGTACGAACGGCTGCACCAGCAGGATGTTGGCCAGCTGGATCAGGAACAGCGCCACGAGCACCGAAAAATCCAGGCCGCCGGTGGATGGAATCACGCGCCGCAGCGGTCTCAGCAGCGGCTCGGTGAGCTGGTCGAGCAGGTGCAGCACCGGGTTGTAGCCGCCACCGGCAGCCACCACCCAACTGGCGATGGCGCGCACGATGAGCAGCGCACTCAGCGTCAGCGCCAGCAGTGCCAGTGACTGCGCCACGGCCATCAGCAACGCGCCGACGATGCCCGGCAGGTAACCCCGCAAGCCGGCCAGCGCGTACACCTCGGCCAACTGCACCAGCAGCAGCAGCACGACGGCCGCCGGTTCGATGCGCGCGCGCAGCGGCAGCAGGCGGCGCAGTGGCTTGAGCGCCGGTTGCGTCACCTTGTAGACAAACTGCGACAGCGGGTTGCGAAAGTCGACGTCCAGGGCCTGGAACAGCAGCCGCAGCAGTACCAGGGCGGCGTACAGCCCGAATACTGTCTGGACGAGAAACAGCCCGGCCTGGGTGAGCGGCGAGTAGATCATGGCTCAAGCCTGGGTGGCGGCCGCTTCGGCCAGTTCACCGGCGCGCCGGTGTGCGGCACTGAGGGCCTGCTCGAAAAGCGCCGTCAGGTTGCCCTGCTGCAGCACATTCAGGGCCGCCTCGGTGGTGCCGCCGGGAGAGGTTACCTGAGCCCGCAGCGTGGATGGAGGATCACCGCTTTGGGTGGCCAGTACGGCGGCGCCGAGCGCCGTCTGCAGGGTGAGCTGGCGTGCGACTTCGGCGCTCAGGCCGAGTTTCAGCCCGGCCTGCTCCATCGCCTCCATGACAGCGAAAAAGTAGGCCGGGCCGCTGCCGGAGACGGCGGTCACCGCGTCCAGCTGCACCTCGTCCGGCACCCAGACCACGGCGCCGACGGCCGCCAGTATCTGCTCCGCCTGAAGGCGTTGCGCGGCGTCGACCTGCCCGTTGGCGTGCAGCGCAGTGATCCCCTGGCGCACCAGCGCGGGGGTGTTGGGCATGCAGCGCACCACCGGAAAGCCACCGCCGAGCCAACTGTCGATATCGGTCTCCGGAATGCCGGCGACGATGGAGACGATCAACGGGCGCCGCGCGCCGAAATGCGGCGCCAGCTCCCGGGCCACCTGTTTGACGATCTGCGGCTTGACCGCCAGCACCACGACCGTGGCCTCGCCGACCAAGTCGTCGCCGCGGGCGGCGGTGAGCATGCCGAAGTCGCGGGCCAGCGCCTCACGTCGTGGTTGGTCGGGGTCGGCGACGGCCAGCCGCTCGGGAGCGGTGCCGTCGGCGATGAGCCCGCCGAGCAGGGCGCGGCCCATGTTGCCGCCGCCGATGAAGAGGATTTCGCCTGCCATGGCCGGTTTCCTTGCGGTGTCGAGAATCAGTTGTCGTTGTGGTGTTTCGGTCGGCGTGGGCCAAACAGGGCCGTGCCGATGCGGACCAGAGTGGCGCCTTCCGCGACCGCGGCCTCGAGGTCGCCGCTCATGCCCATCGACAGGGTGTCGAGATCGAAACCCTGTTCGCGCAAATCGTCCAGCAGCCGGCGCAGGACACGAAACGGTTCGCGCTGCGTGTCGAACGCGTCTTCACGGGCTGGCACGGTCATCAGGCCGCGCAGGCGAAGTGCCGGCAGTGAGGCAACCAGTGCGGCCAGCTGCGCGGCGTCGTGGGGTGCCACGCCTGCCTTGCCGGGAGCGTCGTCGGCGTTGACCTGCAGGCACACGTTCAGGGGCGCGCGTTCGGCGGGTCGCGCCTGGGCCAGTCGCCGGGCCTGTTGTGGCGACGCCACCGTGTGCACCCAGTCGAAGCGACGCGCTACCTCGGCGGCCTTGTTGCTCTGCACGGTTCCGATGAAATGCCATTCCAGACCGAGTCCGGCGCAGGCGTCGAGCTTGGGGCGGGCTTCCTGCAGGTAGTTCTCGCCGAAGGCACGCTGGCCCAGGGCCGCCAGTTGGCGAATGCGAGCAACCGACTGGGTCTTGGTCACGGCCACCAACCCCACACTGCCGGCTTCGCGCCCGAAGCGCTGCTCGGCGGCACGAAGCCGAGCCTGTACTGCCCTCCAGCGGGCTACCGAGGGCGCTAAAGAATTTGCAGCAGCGGCAGATGTAATGGCATAACCCCAGCATCTGGACGGTGGCGCAGTATAGCAGCGGCCCCATTCCCCCCTTTTACGACCCGGTCGGGTCTTCTCGAGGTGTGTTGACTGCATGGACATTACCGAACTGCTGGCGTTTACCGTCGCCAACAAGGCGTCTGACCTGCATCTTTCGGCGGGCGTGCCGCCAATGATCCGCGTCGATGGCGACATCCGTCGCCTGGACCTCCCGGCGCTGGATCATTCGCAGGTTCACGACATGGTGTACGACATCATGAACGACCGCCAGCGCAAGGATTACGAGGAGTTCCTGGAAACCGACTTCTCGTTCGAGATTCCCGGCCTGGCCCGTTTCCGTGTCAACGCCTACAACCAGCACCGTGGCGCGGCGGCGGCGTTCCGTAACGTGCCGAACCAGATCATGAACCTGGAGCAGCTGGAGGCGCCGCCGTCGTTCGCCGACCTGGCCATGCTGCCGCGCGGCATCGTGCTGGTGACCGGGCCCACCGGGTCGGGCAAGTCGACCACGCTGGCCGCCATGCTGGACGAGAAGAACCGCGCCGAGTATGGCCACATCGTGACCATCGAGGACCCGATCGAGTTCGTTCACGAGAGCAAGCGCTGCCTGATCAACCAGCGCGAGGTGCACCGTGACACGCTCGGTTTCAGCGAAGCGCTGCGTTCGGCGCTGCGTGAGGACCCGGACACCATCCTGGTCGGCGAGATGCGCGACCTGGAAACCATTCGCCTGGCGTTGACGGCGGCCGAGACCGGTCACCTGGTGTTCGGCACCCTGCACACCAGCTCGGCGGCCAAGACCATCGACCGCATCATCGACGTGTTTCCGGCCGGCGAGAAGGACATGGTGCGGGCCATGCTGTCGGAGTCGCTGCGCGCGGTGATCGCGCAGACCCAGCTCAATCGCATCGGCGGCGGGCGCATGGCGGCGCACGAGATCATGATCGGCACGCCGGCCATCCGCAACCTGATCCGCGAGAACAAGGTGGCGCAGATCTACTCGGCCATCCAGACCGGCCAGGCGCATGGCATGCAGACGCTCGACCAGTGCCTGCAGAAGCTGGTCAACATGCGCAAGGTGAGCCGCGAGGATGCCGCCGTGCGGGCCGTGAACAAGGATCTTTTCCGTTGATCACGCCCTGTCGCGCAGCCCAGCCTGGAGTCCAGCCATGATCGATTTCGCCAGCCTGCTGCAGATGATGGTCGAGCAGAACTCGTCCGACCTGTTCGTGACCGCCGGGGTGGCCCCCAGCATCAAGACGCACGGTGTCGTGAAGCCCGCCTGCGAGGAGAAATTCAACTCCGAGCAGGCGCGCGAGATGTGCTACGGCATCATGAACGAGCGCCAGCGCACGCAGCTTGAGAACACCTTCGAGTGCCAGTTCGCCATTTCGGCGCGCGGCATCGGTCGCTTTCGCGTCAGCACGTTCATCCAGCGCGGCAACGTGGGCATGGTGGTCCGCAAGATCGAGACCCACATCCCGACCCTGGAAGACCTCCAGGTGCCGATGGTGCTGAAGGACATCTCGATGATCAAGCGCGGCCTGGCGCTGATGGTGGGCGGTACCGGTACCGGCAAGTCCACCACCCTGGCCGCCATGGTCGGACACCGCAACCACAACAGCACCGGCCACATCATCACCATCGAGGACCCGGTCGAGTACCTGCACGACCACGGCGGCTGCATCGTTACCCAGCGTGAGGTGGGCGTCGACACCATGTCCTTCGAGGAGGCGCTCAAGAACACGCTGCGCCAGGCGCCGGACGTGATCCTGATCGGCGAGATCCGTACCCGCGAGACCATGGAGCACGCCATCGCCTTTGCCGAGACGGGCCATCTGTGCCTGGCCACGCTGCACGCCAACAACGCCAACCAGGCGCTGGACCGCATCATCAACTTCTTTCCCGAGGACCGGCGCCAGCAGCTGTTCATGGACCTGTCGCTGAACCTGAAGGCCATCGTCTCGCAGCGCCTGCTGCCGACGATCGACGGCAAGGGGCGACGGGCGGCGGTTGAGGTCATGCTGGCCAGTCCGCTGATCGCCGAGCTGATCCGCAAGGGCGAGGTGCACGAGATCAAGCCGATCATGGCGCGCTCCAACGAACTGGGCATGCGCACCTTCGACCAGGCGCTGCACGCCCTGTACAACGAGGGTGCAATCACCTACGAGGAGGCCATTGCCAATGCCGACTCGCCGAACGATCTGCGCCTGTTGATCAAGCTCGAGAAGGACGGCTCGGCCGCGCAGATGGCGCAGGATGTGAGCAAGTTCAGCCTGCGTGAGGAGCCCAAGGACGAGCCCGCGCCGGTGGTGTTCAGCCGGCCGCTGTCACTCACGCCCAAGCCGGAATAGCACGCCGCAGGTTCAGCGTCCCGGCAGCCGCGCCAGGGATGCCTGGGCCTCGGCCAGGAAATCCGCCATCACGGCGGCCGCCGGCTTGATGTCGCGCACGCCGCCGCAGCTCTGGCCGGTGGGCAGGCAGCCGCGGTCGGGGTCCTCGCTGGTGCCGAACAGGTCCAGTACCCCCTCGCGCAGCGACACTTCCATTTGCTGCGGGAACGGCAGGATGTCCGCCTCGCGGCCGATCCACGAATCCGTGTATCGGTTGCGAAAGCCCCGCATCTGCTTGCCGCTGTAGCAGCGGGTCAGCGTGGTGTCGGTGGCCTCGGCGGCGACGATGCGCTGTTTCCACGAGTCGAGCGCGTGCGCCTCGTCGCTGGCGATGAAGCGGGTGCCCAGCACCGCGCCGTGCGCGCCCATGGCCAGGGCCGCCACCAGCTGACTGCCGTGCGAAATGCCACCGGCGGCCAGCACCGGCGTGTCGCCGGCGGCTGCCACCACCTGCGGCAACAGGCTGAAGGTGCCGATGTTGCCGGTGTGGCCGCCGGCGTCGGTACCCTGCGCCACCATGAAGTCGACGCCGGCCGCGGCCACCTTTCTGGCGTGTTTCGGGGCGCCGATCATGGCGCCGACCTTCATGCCGGCGGCGCGCAGGCGCGGCAGCAGCTGCGTCGGCACGCCGAGTGCGGACAGGAAGATCGGGCAGCCTTCTTCGAGCATGACGTCGATCTGCGCGTCGAACACGCCGGGCATCGGCACCAGCAGGTCGAGTGCCCACGGCTTGTCGGTGAGCGACTTGATCTGGCGAATGTGTTCGCGGATCTGTGCCGGTTCCAGGCCGGCCGCGCCGTACACGCCAAGCCCGCCGGCATTGCTCACGGCGGCCACCAGCCTGGGCCAGGACACGCCGCCCATGCCGGCCAGCACGATTGGCAGCTCGATGCCGAGCGTGTCGCACAGGGGCGTTTTCAGGGGGTGGGGCATGGCCTTCACACCAGGTAGAAGTCGAGCAGGGTGGGGATGTAGTCGTTCAGCACACTGATCTTCTGCCGGGCGATGCACCAACGGTCGCCCTCGCGGCGCAGCGTGTGCCGGTAGTGGCCGAAGAACGCATCCGACCGGGCGCGCCAGTGGTAGTCCACGCGAAAGCAGGCGAACAGCTCGATGCGATCGTCGTCGGCGCTGTCGACCTGGACGTTGCCGATGGCATGGCAGGTGCGCGGCATGGGGTCGGAGGCGACCGACGTGCCGGACTGCACGCGCCACACGCGGTCGGCCAGGCGCGAGCGCAGGTCGTAATAGATCAGCGACACCTCGCGGTCCGGATCCTGCGTCTGCCGCTGTTCGCTCAGCCAGGCCGGCACCCAGTACTGGCAGTCCTCGGTGAACAGGTCGAGCCAGTCCTGCCAGCGCCGCTCGTCGAGCAGCCGTCCCTGGCGGTACAGCAGGGCGCTGCCGGTGGCGAGCGCAAGGCCCGGGCTCATGCCGTCACCTCGCTTGCCAGGCCGGCCCGGATGCGCCGCGCCCACTCCCGGTACGAGCCGTGGAACACCGTCTCGTCCTGCATGTCCGAGCGTCCGCTGGCCGAGGTCAGGGGCGTGATGCCGATCTCCCGCGCGAACGCGTCCGGCCCTTCGATCACCTGGGCAAGGCCGCGCAGATGTCCCAGACCGGCGTCCGGTGCGCCGCGCGCCCGCAGGCCCATCTGAACCGATTCGTACACGCGCGAGTCATCCGGGGTGGCGAGGCCGGTCGGGTTGAAGAAGTCCTCGAACTGATGGATGCGCAGCTTGCGCTGATCGGCAGGCTCGCCCCGGGGGCCGATGCAGAAGCTGCGCATCTCCGTGCGGTCCACCGCCAGCGGGCGCATCACGCGCATCTGGATGCAGGCGTTGCACGAGAACTGCAGGTTCGGGAACACGGTGAAGTTGATGGTCTTGAGCATCATGTCGGCCCGCTGGCGGCCGACGCGTGCCACCAGCGCGTCGTACTGCCGGTACAGCGGGCGCACTTCCGGGTTGGCGGTCTCGATCCAGATCGCTGCGTGGCCGTTGGCAAACGTGTAGCTGCCGGAGGGGATGGCCGGATCGACGAAATCGGCGATGTCGATGTTGCGAAAGCTGCTGCCGCCGCTGGCGCGCGACGCGGCGATGTTCATGAAGCTCGGGTGCGTCGAGGTGAGGTGGTACGTGTCCAGGCAGTTCTCGAGCTGCATCTTCCAGTTGGCGTCGAAGGTGTAGTACGAGCGCCCCGGAATGACCTCCGTGCCGTCCGGCGACTGGTCGACGATCATGTCCAGAAACGCGCTGATGCCGGCCAGGTGTTCTTCCAGCGGCGGCACGTCCGGGCTCAGGCTGCCGAACAGAAAGCCGCGGTAGTTGCCGAAGCGCGCCAGCGGCGGCAGACGCGTGTCGGCCTGCTCGAAGTGCGCCGGGTACGCGCCCTGGGCGCGATCCTTGACCAGCACGCAGTCGCCGCGGGCGTCGAAGGTCCAGCCGTGATACGGACAGACGTGAAACTTGCGGTTGCCCGACTCGCTCTGGCACACCGCCGCGCCCTTGTGCGGGCACACGTTCAGGAACGCGTTCAGCCGGCCGCTGTCGTCGCGGTGCAGCAGCACCGGCTGGTGGCCGATCCAGGTGGCCAGATAGTCGAGCGGTTGTGGAATCTGCGTTTCGTGCGCCAAAAACACCCAGTGGCGCTCGAACACGTAGCGCATTTCCAGCTCGAACAACGCCGGGTCGCGGTACACGTCGCGGTGCAGGTCGAAGATGCCGGCGGCCGGGTCGTCGTGCAGATAGCGCTCGGGGCCCGGCCGGGCGCCGTCGTGGATGGCGTTCATCGGGCGTGTTCCTCCTCGTTGCGCGGCCGGCCGGACTCCGCCATGCCGATACCCGTCGCGTTGGTTGTGCCCTCCGTGCCGGCGCCTATTTAACGATCGTAAGGTAAGCTCCGCAAGCCGGTCTGAGCGCGCCGCGTGCCGTCGCCAGGCCAACGCCACGGACGGCGTGTTCACCCCGCAACCGAGGAGACACACCATGAACCAGCCCCGCGACTTCGACCTGCCCGTCGGCGTGCGCCGCGACCAGTGCTCGCCCGAGGAATGGCAGGTGCGCACGGAACTGGCTGCCGCCTACCGCCTGACCGACCGCTTCGGCTGGTCGATGCTCATCTTCAATCACATCACCGCGCGCGTGCCGGGCAAGGAAGAGCACTTCCTGATCAACAACTTCGGTCTGATGTACGACGAGATCACGGCCTCCAACCTGGTCAAGATCGACCTCGATGGCAACGTGGTCGGCGACTATGCCGGTGAAACGCGCATCAACCGCGCCGGATACGTCATCCACAGCGCCATACACGCCGCCCGCCACGACGTGCAGTGCGTCATGCACACCCACACCGTGGCCGGCGAGGCGGTGGCCAGCAGCGCCGCGGGCCTGCTGCACGTGAACCAGGATTCGATGCAGCTGACAGGCCAGGTGGCCTACCACGAGTTCGAGGGCCTGGCCGTGGACGACGGCGAAAAGGCGCGCCTGGTGGCGGACATCGGCGACAAGAAGGTGCTGGTGCTGCGCAACCACGGCATGCTGACGGCCGGCAACAGCGTCGGCGAGGCCTTCATGCTGATGTGGCTGCTCGAGCACGCCTGCCGCACGCAGGTGGCGGCGCTGTCCATGGGCCAGCCGCTGCACGGCTCGCAGGACATGCTCACCCGCATCGCCGATCTGGTGCCGCAGCAGCAGCACTTCATCACCCCGACCGGTCTCGGCGGGCTGCCGTTCCGCTCGCTGATGCGCTGGCTGGACCGGCACGATCCCGGCTATCGGGACTGACGCCAGCGCCGCGCGCGGCCGGCTACACTGCCGGCAGGTTCGTTCAGGGAGGATTGGACATGGCGCTGGCCAGATTCGTGCTGATATTCACCGGCCTGTCGTTTGCCGGCTATGGGGTGGCGTGCTTTCTGTATCCGGTCGCCGTGGCCGGTTACTTCACCGGCCTTGGCATGGACGCACCGGCGGGCCTGATCGAGGTGCGCGCCATGTATGGCGGGCTGCAGGCCGGTTTCGGCGTGTTCTGCCTGCTGGCCGGCTTCCGGCGCCCCTGGACCGTGCCGGGACTGACCGCCATCGCCTGGGTCATGGGGGCGCTGGCGGTGGCGCGGGTCGCCGGTATTGGCCTGCACGGCATGGCCGGTTGGCATGGCCCGGTCGCGGTCTACGAGGCGGTGACCGCCGTGCTGGCCATCGTGGCGCTGTGGCGTCTGCGCGCAGTGGCGGCATGATGCGGGCTGCCATGCTGGCCATGCTGTTGGCGGTCGTCCCGGGCACTGCGGCGGCAGATGCCGCCCAGGACGTACTGGCGGTGGATGCCGCGCGCTCGGCGGCGCTGCTCGCCGCCGACCGGGTGGCGCTCGACGCCACGTTGGCCGGCGAACTGCGCTACGTACACGGCAACGGCCTGACGCAGGACCGCGCGTCCTATCTGGACGCCGCCGTCGGCGGCGCCATGACCTACACCGCCATCACGCCGCTCGAACGGCAGGTGCGCATGCTCTCGCCGCAGGCGGCGCTGTTGACCGGCGCCAACCGCGTGGCGGTGCTGCTCGACGGCAGGCCGCTGCAGCTGGACGTGCTCTACACCGCCGTGTACGTGCGCCAGGATGGCGCCTGGAAGCTGACCGCCTGGCAGTCGACGCCGGTCCCCGGCCAATAAGGGGGGGCATCATGACGATGATCCCGATTGGCGCCGCCGACGGCGCGCCGGTGAACCTGCTCGCCGCCATGGCCAACCGGCACGGCCTGATCGCGGGCGCCACCGGCACCGGCAAGACGGTGACGCTGCAAACCCTGGCCGAGGGTTTCTCGCGCGCCGGCGTGCCGGTGTTCCTGGCCGACGTGAAGGGTGACCTGTCCGGTCTGGCCCAGCCGGCGCAGCCGGGCAAGCGCGTCCTGGAACGCGTGGCGCAGTTGGGTATCGGCGACTACCAGCCAGGTGGCAACCCGCTGCTGCTGTGGGACGTGTTCGGCCAGGCAGGGCACCCGGTGCGGGCCACCGTGTCGGACCTCGGCCCGTTGCTGCTGGCCAACCTGCTGCAGCTGAACGACACCCAGACCGGCGTGCTGTACGCGGCCTTTCGCATTGCCGACGACGAGGGCCTGCTGCTGCTGGATCTCAAGGACCTGCGCAGTCTGCTGCTGTGGATGGGCGACAACGCGCGCCGCCTGCGCGGACGATACGGCAACCTCAGCGGCGCCAGCCTGGCGGCCATCCAGCGCCAGCTGCTGGTGCTCGAAGCGGACGGTGCAGAGCAGTTCTTTGGTGAGCCGGCGCTGAATCTGGACGACCTGATGCGCTGCGACTTTTCCGGTCAGGGTGTCATCAGCGTGCTGGATGCCACCGCCCTCATGCCGCGCCCCAGGGTCTATGCCACCTTCCTGCTGTGGCTGCTGGCGGAGCTGTTCGAACGCCTGCCGGAAGTGGGTGATGCCGACCGCCCGCGGCTGGTGTTCTTTTTCGACGAGGCCCATTTGCTGTTCGACAGCGCGCCGAAGGCGCTGCTGGAACAGGTCGAGCAGGTGGTGCGGCTGATCCGTTCCAAGGGCGTGGGCGTGTACTTCGTGAGCCAGAACCCGCAGGACGTGCCCGATGCCGTGCTCGGCCAGCTCGGTAACCGGGTGCAGCATGCGCTGCGTGCCTTCACGCCGCGTGATCGCGCCGCCGTGCGGGCCGCGGCACAGAACTTCCGCGCCAACCCGGGGCTGGACGTGGAAACCGCCCTGACCGAGCTGGCGGTGGGCGAGGCGCTGGTGTCGGTGCTGGACCCGCGCGGCATGCCGACGCCGGTGGTGCGCACCCTGGTGCGCCCGCCGTACTCGCGCATCGGTCCGCTGACGGCGCAGGAGCGTGCCGAGCACCTGGCCCGTTCACCGCTGGCTGGCCGGTACGACACGGCGGTGGACCGTGAATCGGCGCACGAACTGCTGGCTGCGCGGGCCGCCGCCACGCCGACGCAGCCGGAGCCAAAGCCGGAGCCCGCCGCCGCACCCGCGCGGCGTGGCCGCGAGCCGGACACGCTGCTGGAAACCACCGCCAAGAGCGCGCTGCGGGCCATCGGCGGCCAGCTCGGCCGGCAGCTGGTGCGCGGCGTGCTGGGGGCCTTGCTGGGCGGCCGGCGCTAGGCCGGCGCCATCGCCGACACCCAGGAAGCGTCAAATCAGGGCACACGCCCTCGATTCAGGCCCGGGCATCCTGCCGCGAACGGGAAACGCCTAATGAAACGGCGTTTTCCTAGGACAGGTTGTAGCGCCCGGCGTGGGAATCGAGCAGCTCCTGCTGGGCGTTGATGCGCGGGAACGGTTGGTCCGGCACCGGCACGCCCAGAAAGGCGCACAGCGGCTCCCAGCCCTGGGCCACGTCGTAGGTCAGCAGGCGCTCGGCCGGCAGGGCGGCCTGCACGGCGCGGGTGTGACGCTCGAACGTGTCGATGACGTGGTCGCGGTCGTCGATGCGGTCGTCGAAGGTGCGCTTTTGCACGATGTCGCGCGCCATCACGATCTGCCGCCGCGCCGCCTCGTCGTCCGGTGTCACCGGCGAGCGCATGAAGCGGAACAGCGTGTTGTCGATGCTGTTGAACCAGCGCGCGGCGTCGCGCACGGTGAGGATGACCTTGGCCTGCGGGTAGAAGGCCGCCAGCTCGCGCCAGAAGTAGCTCGCCGGCCAGTCC
>NZ_JBFJTF010000066.1:0-12095 GCF_041625615.1 Immundisolibacter sp.
GCTTTCGGCCCGACGGGCCCGATCCGGCGACGTGTGCCGAGACCGAACGGTTGCTGGGGCTGATACTGCCGGAGCTGGACATGGAGCTGAAGGCCGCGTCGTACGTCTGCGGCGCGCAGCCCACGCTGGCCGATATCGCCATCTTCACCAGCGTCGAGTATCTGCACGCGGCCGGGTTCGCGCTGGACGGGCTGGACGCGCTCGCGTGCTGGTTCGAGCGCTGCGCCGCACGCCCGGCCTGGGCGGGTTCGTCACTGGCGGCGCTGCCCGGATAGGGTCCACGCGCGATCAGCGCGCGGGGCGCTGTGGTCGGACTGTTTGTCTAAGGGACCCACACGGTCGCTCGCGGCGCGCGTGAGGCGCCGCGGGCCTGGGCGGCGGTTACCCCCGTCGCGGGGTACTGCAGTTGCAGCTTGTCCAGCTGGCGGTACAGCGCCGATCGCCGGCTGCGGCCGAGCACCTGCAGGTCGAACTGGCCGAAGGCGTGCGTCAGCGCATCCTGCGCCAACGTGTCCAGAACCCGGTCGGCGACGACAAACAGCACGTCGTGCTCCGCCGCCACCTGCTTCTCGTGCAGTGCGTGATAGGCCGTTGCGGCCGCGCTGAAGCGTGTGCCGGCGCCGCGATGGCCTGCCGACCAGGCGGCCTGGGAACGCGTCATGGCATCGATCAGCTGCCGGCGTTGGTGTCGCCCGGCCAGTTGCGCCGCGATCGCGCCTTGAGTGGCAGGCACCCCGCGGCGGCTCAATGCCGGAAACAGCAACCGCTCTTCCTTCGCGTTATGGCAGCCTTCGGCAAATTCGCGCAGGAATTCCAGTATCTGGCCCGCGTTGTCGGCATGGTTGTCGGCCGCACCGGCGGCGGCCTGCTCGCACAGGCGGCTCAGCACGCCCATGGCCCGATGAATGGCGGCGTGCTCGGCGGCGAGTAGCGCGATCGCGTTGCCCATGAGGTGTTACCGGCTAAGACGAGGTGAGGCAGTCCGTTGCTCACGGCCCAGACTGGGACCGTCTGGTGTCGACGGTCGCAGGCAGTCCGGGTGCTCCAAATGATTGGTCATGCGGCGCCAGAAAGCTGTGACTTAGTGCCGCCCCAGCGTGCAGCGACCGGTGGGGGCGCAGCGTTCGTTACCGGTTGGTGCTGCCCGATGAGGCGCCGGTTTGGGTTAGATTAAACGGCTATATGTTTAGTTTGTGACGGCTCGTCGCCAGGCCGCACACCAACCGGACCGCCCGCCCATGCCCGCTTCAGACCCGGTGATCGACACCGCGCCCGCCATCGCCGACCAGATCAAGACCACCACCTGCTACATGTGCGCCTGCCGCTGCGGCGTGCGCGTGCACCTGAAGGATGGCCAGATCCGCTACATCGACGGCAACCCGGACCACCCGGTCAACGGCGGGGTGATCTGCGGCAAGGGCAGCGCCGGCATCATGAAGCAGGACTCGCCGGCGCGGCTGCGCAAGCCGCTGCTGCGTACCGGCGAGCGGGGGCGTGGCGAGTTCCGGGAAATCGAGTGGGACGAGGCGCTCGGCATGCTGGCCGAGCGCCTGGACGGCATCCGCCAGACCGATCCGCGAAAGCTGGCCCTGTTCACCGGTCGCGATCAGAGCCAGGCGCTCACCGGCTGGTGGGCGCAGCAGTTCGGTACGCCGAACTACGCGGCCCACGGCGGTTTCTGTTCGGTGAACATGGCCGCCGGCGGGCTGTACAGCATCGGCGGCAGCTTCTGGGAATTCGGCGAGATCGACTGGGAACACACCCGCTACCTGGTGATGTTCGGCGTGGCGGAAGATCACGACAGCAATCCGCTGAAGATCGGTCTGGCCAAGCTCAAGGCGCGCGGCGCCAAGTTCGTTTCGGTCAACCCGGTGCAGACCGGCTATTCGGCCATTGCCGACGAGTGGCTGGGCATCCGTCCCGGCACCGACGGCCTGCTGATCCTGGCGCTGGTGCACGAGCTGCTGCGCAGTGAGCAGGTCGACTTCGACTACCTGGCCCGCTACACCAATGCGGCGTGGCTGGTGATCGACGACCCCGGGTCCGCCGACGATGGCCTGTTCGCCCGCGACGGCGACGGCAATCCGCTGCTCTACGACGGCGCGCGCGGTGCGCTGGTCAGCGCGATGGAGGCCGACACGCAGCCGGTGCTGGCCGGCCGGCGCACGCTGGCGGACGGGCGCGGCGCGGTGCCGGCGTTCGAGCTGTTGGCCCGCCGCTACCTGGAACCGGCCTACGCGCCCGAGGCGGTGGCCGAACAGACCGGCCTTTCGGCGGCCACCATTCGCGGACTGGCGGCCGAGATCGCCCAGGCCGCGTTCGAGCAGCCGGTGGTCATCGAGCAGCCGTGGACCGACTGGGCCGGCCGCCGGCACGCGCGCATGATCGGCCGTCCGGTGTCGTTCTACGCCATGCGCGGCATTGCCGCCCACAGCAACGGTTTTCACACCTGCCGTGCCCTGCACATGCTGCAGATGCTGCTCGGTGCCGTCGACACGCCGGGCAGCTTCCGCTACAAGCCGCCATTCCCGCGGCCGGTGCCGCCGCCGCAGCCGCCCACCGGCAAGCCTGCGCAGGTGCAGCCGGGCGAAGCCATGCCGGGCATGCCGCTGGGTTTCGTGGCGAGCCCCGATGACCTGCTGCTGGACGAAGCCGGCCAGCCCATGCGCATCGACAAGGCGTACTCATGGGAAGCGCCGCTGGCCGCGCACGGCGCCATGCACATGGTGATCCACAACGCCTGGAAGGCAGATCCCTACCCGATCGACACCCTGTTCATGTTCATGGCCAACATGAGCTGGAACTCCAGCATGAACAGTGCCGGCACCATGGACATGCTGACCGATCGGGACCCCGCCAGTGGCGAGTACCGTATCCCGTTCATCGTCTATTCGGATGCCTTCGCGTCCGAAATGGTGGCCTACAGCGACCTGGTGCTGCCGGACACCACGTATCTGGAGCGCTGGGACGCCATTTCGCTGCTGGATCGGCCGATTTCCAGCGCCGATGGCCCGGCCGACTCCATTCGCCAGCCGATCGTCGAGCCCGACCGCGACGTGCGCTGCTTTCAGTCGGTGCTGCTGGACCTGGGCGCGCGGCTCGGCCTGCCGGGCATGGTCGATGACGACGGCAGCCCGCGCTATCCCGGCGGTTACCCCGACTACATCGTCAACCATCAGCGCAAGCCGGGCATCGGCACGCTGGCCGGCTGGCGCGGGGCGGATGGCAGCCAGCACGGCAGCGGCGAGGTCAATCCGGACCAGCTGCAGCGCTACGTCGACAACGGCTGTTTCTGGCAGGACGAACTGCCGCCGCAGGCGCGCTACTTCAAGCACGCCAACCGCGACTACCTGGAATACGCCGCGCGCATGGGGTTCATCGGTTCCGCCAAGCCGGTGATCCAGCAGCTGTACAGCGAGCCGCTGCAGAAATTCCGTCTGGCGGCGCGCGGCCATGGCGCCGTGACGCCGCCGGCCGAGCACCGCGAGCGTGTCGAGCAGTACTTCGACCCGCTGCCGTTCTGGTACCCGCCGTTCGAGGGTGCGGCGCTCGCCAACACCGACTTTCCGCTGCACGCCATCACCCAGCGGCCGATGATCATGTACCACGCCTGGGATTCGCAAAATGCCTGGCAGCGGCAGATCCTGGGCAGCAACCGGCTGTACCTGCACCCGCAGACGGCGGCGCGCGTGGGCGTGGCCGACGACGGCTGGGTGTGGGTGACCAGCCATCATGGTCGCATCAAGTGCCAGGTGCGCCTGATGGCCGGCGTCAATCCGGAAACGGTGTGGACCTGGAACGCCATCGGCAAGCGGGCAGGCGCCTGGAGCCTCGACCCGGAGGCGGCCGAGGCACGCAAGGGTTTTCTGCTGAACCACCTGATCGCCGAGACCCTGCCCGGCGGCGGGTCTTCCAACAGCGATCCGGTCACCGGTCAGGCCGCCTGGTACGACCTTCGCGTGCGCATCGAGCCGGCCCAGGCCGACACGCCGGCGCACAGCGAGCCGCAGTTCGCCGTGCTGTCCGGTCCGCCGGGGCTGTCGCCGGCGCCCAAGCGGCTACAACGTGGTGCCGGCTTTCGCCGCCGCAGCACTGCCTGAGGCGGCGCCGTGGCGTTACAGCAGCGGGTGTCCGGGCAGGCCGTATTCGGCGCGGCCGTAGGCGAGCATGTTGTCGTCGTACAGCTGGCCGACGTGGATCTGCAGCATGAACAGGTCGCGCGCGGCGATCTCCAGCGGGTCGCCGCGGGTGGTGGCGGCGCCACCGAGCATTTCGATGCCGCGGAAGGCCAGCGCGCCGGCTTCGCGGCAGATGTGCGAGCGCCAGGCGTTCGGCCGGTTGCGTTCGGCTTCCGACACCACCGGCGTGTTGGCGGCATCCCAGGCCTCGAGCTGCTGGACGTAGCGTTCCTGCATGGCCTCGATGGCGTCCTTGCGGGTCAGCAGTTCGGCCACGTTGCGCTGGGCGATCGGCGACTCCCACTCCTTGACGCCGTACAGCACCCGTTGGCGTTCGCGCACCCGCCGCTTGACCTCGTCGGCCACGCGCTGGGCGACGCCGACCGCGATGGCGCCGAAGCCGACGGTGAACATGGGCATGAACGGGATGCGGTAGATCGGCGTGTCCGGTTCCCAGTCGCCGCCGACCGGCTGGTTGGTCTTTTTCACGTGCGCCAGCGGCAACACCCGGTGCCAGGGCACGAACACGTCGCTGCAACGCACACTGTGACTGCCGGTGCCGCGCAGGCCGAACGGATCCCACTCGCCGACGATCTCGATCTCGCTGGTGTTGGCGGTGACCAGGCACGGCTGCGGTCCGCCTTCCATGCCGGGGATCTCGACCAGGGCGCCGAGCCCGATCCAGGTGTCCCACTTCACGCCGCTGCCCCAGTTCCACTGGCCGGACAGCTTCACGCCGCCGTCGACGTACTGCACCTTGCCGATGGGAAAGAAGATGTCGGCCGTGAAGCCGTCGCTGTCGTAGATCTCCTGCCGACCCTTGGGGTCGAGGAAGGCCACCCACTGCTCGTGCAGGGCGGTGAAGTAGACCAGCCAGGCGGCCGAGGCGTTGTGCCTGGCAACCACCCGCACCACCTCGGAGAAGGTCCGCGGGCCCAGGGCGAAGCCGCCATAGCGCTTGGGGCGCAGCAACTTGTGGATCTGCGCCTGGTGCACGACGTCGCGCAGCTGCAGCGAAAACCCGCCGCGGCGTTCGGCCTCGGCAACCTCAAGGGCGGCCTGTTGGCCGATGTGCTCGGCGCGGGCAACCATGTCCTCGTGCGTGACATCGCTCACGGGGGCTCCTCCTGTCCATCCATTTGTGAGTGCCGCGGCAGTCTAGCAAACGGCCGGCAGGCTGCGCTGTTGCGGCGCTTGACAGCCATCAACACCGTCGCGCGCCGCCGCGCGGCGGCCCTGCATTGAGATTGAGTTTCAGCGAACCATGACCCAAATCGCCAAAAACACCACCGGCCGCAAGCTTGGCCTGGTGATCGATCTGGACACCTGCGTCGGCTGCCATGCCTGCGCGGTGGCCTGCAAGGAATGGAACGACGGTGGCCACATGGCGCCGCTGACCGACGAGGACCCGTACGGTGCCGAGCCGTTCGGGGTCTGGTTCAACCGCGTGCATGCCTTCGAGGCCGGGCCGCAGGTCGAGTCCGGTTGTGGCGGGGGCGGCGGTGGCGACACGCGCACGGTGCACTTCCCGCGCTCGTGCCTGCACTGCGAGCAGCCGGACTGCGTCACCGTGTGCCCGACCGGCGCCTCCTACAAGCGCGGCGAGGACGGCATCGTGCTGGTCGACGAGGACAAGTGCATCGGCTGCAAGCTGTGCTCCTGGGCCTGCCCGTACGGCGCGCGCGAGTACGACTACGCCAGCGGCACCATGAAAAAGTGCACCCTGTGCGTTGACCGCATCTACAACCCGAACCTGCCCGAGGCCGAGCGTCAGCCGGCGTGCGTCATGGTGTGCCCGGTCTCGGCGCGGGCGTTTGGCGATCTGGGTGATGCCGAGTCCGACGTGTCCAGGCGTGTGGCCGAGCGCGGCGGCGTCGACCTGTTGCCGGACCTCGGCTACCAGCCGGTCAACAAGTACCTGCCGCCGCGCCCGCGTCGCGCCGCCGCCGAGCATGCGCCGCTGGCCGATGCCGCCGACGGCGCCGATGTCGGCCAGCGCCTGCTGCGCTGGGTCGATCGTCTCCTGTCCCGTTGAGTCGTACGCCATGCATCCTGCCGCCTCGGTCATCCTGTTCACTGTCACGTCCGGCATGGGCTACGGCCTGCTGATACTGCTGGCCCTGCTCGGCGTCACCGGTGCCGTGCCGCCGCAGCCCGCCTTCGGCCTGGCCGGGTTCGGCTGCGCGCTGGTGCTGATCACCGCCGGTCTGCTGGCGTCCACGTTTCACCTGGGTCACCCCGAACGCGCCTGGCGGGCGCTGAGCCAGTGGCGCAGTTCCTGGCTGTCGCGCGAGGGTGTGCTGGCCATCGTCACCTACGTGCCTGCCTTGCTGCTGGCGGCGGGCTGGGTGCTCGCCGGTCGCAGCGACGGTGCGTTCGCGGTCATGGGGTGGCTGACGGTGGTGCTGGCGCTCACCACGGTGCTGTGCACCGCCATGATCTACGCCAGCCTGAAGCCGATCCCGCAGTGGCGCAATCGCTGGGTACCGGCCGGATACCTGGTCATGGCGCTGGCCACCGGCGCGCTGTGGCTGGCGTTGCTGACCAGCCTGTTCGATCTCGGGCGCGGGCTTGCCAGCGCCATTGCCGTGCCGGCGCTGCTGGCCGCCGCCGGCGTGAAATGGGCCTACTGGCGCGACATCGACGGCGCCGCCCCGTTGGCCCGGGTGGCCGACGCCACCGGACTGGGCGCGCTCGGCCAGGCGCGCTTGCTCGAACGCCCGCACACCGAGGCCAATTACCTGCAAAAGGAGATGGGCTTTCGCGTGGCGCGCAAGCACGCCGGACGCCTGCGGCGTCTGGTGTTCTTGGTCGGTCTTGGCCTGCCGCTGCTGCTGGTACTGATGGCGCCTGTGCTGCCGGCGCCGGCGGCCAGCGTGCTGCTGGCCGTGGCGCTGCTGGCGGGCATCCTGGGGGCATTGGCCGAGCGCTGGCTGTTTTTCGCCCAGGCACAGCACACGGTGAACCTCTACTATGGCGCCGATGCGGTTTGAGCCACGGTCGGCGCCCTGACCGCCGAAGCTACGCCCATGACATCACATGCGCCCCAGGTACTGGTGCCGGTCGCCGATGGCAGCGAGGAGATCGAGGCGGTCTGCCTGATCGACGTGCTGCGCCGGGCCGGTGCCTCCGTCACCGTCGCCTCGGTCGAGACGGAACTGACCGTGACCTGCTCGCGCGGTGTGCGAATCACCGCCGACGTGTCCATCGAGGCGTGCGCCGGACGCCGGTTCGACCTGATCGCCCTGCCGGGTGGCATGCCGGGTGCCGAGCGCCTGCGTGATTGCGCGCCGCTGATCGACCTGCTCCGGCGTCAGCGCGACGAGGGGCGGGTGTACGGCGCCATGTGCGCCGCGCCGGCGGTGGCGCTGGCGCCGCACGGACTGCTCGGGGCACGGGCCACGGCGCATCCGGCGTTCATGGACCGCCTGGCGCCCGCCGCGGCGCTCGACGATGCCGTGGTGGTCGACGGCGGCGTCATCACCAGCCGTGCGCCCGGAACGGCCATCGCCTTCGCGCTGGCCCTGGTCGCGGCGCTGTTCGGCGCCCAGCGGGCGGCCGAGGTGGCAGGGCCCATGCTGGCGCCGGTGCCCGCTCAGTCGGGCGGGTAACCGTAGCGTTCCAGCAGGTCGCCGTAGTCGGCCGTGAAGCGGCGGCGCAGTTCGGGGCCGAAGTGCTCACGCCACTGGCCGCCGGTCGGGTTGCGGATGTGGCCGGGTTTCCCGCCGCGCGCGTCGGCGGCGTGGCGCCGTGCCAGCCAGGCGGCCGCCGGCCGTGTCCAGGCGGGCAGGTTCAGGAAGTGGACGATTTCGCGGAACACCGCCGCTTCGTTGCCGAGCACGTCCTCATAACGGAACAACCGTACCCGCGGGTCGTCGACCGGCCAGGCGCGCAGGCTTTCGAGGTGATGGCGCCGGAACGCCAGTTCGGCGGCCAGACCGTCCTGCAGCGGCACCCGGTTCAGGAATGCATGCAGCGATTCGCCGGCGCGCAGGCCGTCGGGCACGGCGCCGTTGACCACCCACCAGTCGACGTCCACCGGGTCCGGCAGCGTGCACCAGGCCTCGGCACCGCGGCGGTGGTAGTGGTAGGCCGACACCAGCAGGTCACGCGGGTCGCGGATGAAGCGCACCACGCGGATGTCGTGGAACCGGTCGAGGTCGATGGCGTGGCCGCTGAGCGAGCACACCGTGTGCCGCGTGCAGTGGTTGTAGAACGCGTCCCGGCGATGGAAGAAGTGCTCGAACGACGCCCCCGGCAGCAGCGGCGCCCGGCACAGCTGCCGGTAGACCCGCTTGGTGAACTCGGTCATGCACTTGTGCAATCCCGCGTGCAGGCGCACCGGCGCGGTGATGGGGCCGGTCTGCGTGCCGTCGGTGGCCACCTGCAGGCGCCCCCGGCCACCGGCGATGACCCGATACCGGTGGCCGTCGATCCGCAGCCGGTCACCGGCCCGGGGTGTGGCGGTGGCGCTGGCCGGGGCGTCGTTGTGATCCAGCCGACCGGCTGCCAGCAGGGCACGCAGGCGTCGGCTCGACATCACGCCCGCGTGCAGCAGCAGCTCGCGCAGGTTCATGGGGCGCTGCCGGTCGGTCATGGCACGGTCACCGGCAGCGCGTGCGGCCAGCGGTGCCCCGGGCGTACCTGCCATTGGACGGTGGCCTGTGTCAGGTGCAGCCGCGGCGTGCGTTCGGCGGCCGACTGCAGCGCGGCGGCAAGCTGGCCGCGTGCCAGGGCGGCGCCAAGGCAGCTGTGGTGGCCGCGTCCGAAGCTCAGCGCACCGGTGTCCGGGCGGCGGATGTCGAGCCGGTCGGCGGCCGGGAACCGGTTCTCGTCGCGATTGGCCGAGGCCAGCAGCAGCAGCACCGCCTGACCGCGCCGCAGTGTCTGGCCGTGCCAGTCGAAATCCTCCTGCACCACCCGGCCGATGAACTGTGCGGGCGCTTCGAAGCGCAGGCACTCGCCGGCGGCGGCGGGGCTCAGGTCCGGCTGCGCGCACAGTGCCTGCCATTGCTCCGGATGCCGCAACAGGGCGGCGAAGGCGGCGGCGATGCCGACGTCCACGTTGCCGATGCCGTCGGCCCACAGCAGGGCCAGATTGTCGAGCAGGACCTCGCGGTCCAGCGTCTGCGCCGCCGCGCCGCCCAGGCGCCGGATGAGTCCCGGTCCGGCGGCGCCGTCCAGCAGGTGGGCGAAACCGTGGCGCAGGCGGCCGAGGGCGGCGTCGGTCGCCTCGCGCACCGCGTGGCTGGGCATGGCGGTGAACAGGTACAGGAAGTGCCTGGCATCGGCCTGTAGTGCCTCGCGCGCTGCCACCGGCACGCCAAGCACCTCGCCGATTACCGTCACCGCCAGCGGCGTGGCGAAGTCGTGCAGCAGGTCGAACTGTCCGCGAGCCGGGCAGGCGGCCCACAGGCGCCGGGCGTGGGCGTCGATGTCCGGTGGCGTCTCGCGCAGCTGGGCCGCCCAGGCCTGCGCCAGCGTGCGGCGCAGGGCGGCGTGCCGTGCCCCGTCGATGAACGGCAGCGTGTTGCCGGCCACCTCGGCGCACAGGTAGCGCGTCCGGTTGCGTGGCGCGATCACGGCGTAGGGCGCCGGCGCGTTGCCCAGGCGCGGGTCGGCCAGCGCCGCCTGCACGTCGGCGTGGCGAGCGATCAGCCAGGCGCCGCCGGCGCCGCGGTGCACCGGTTCTTCCCGCCGGAGGCGGGCGAAGTACGGATACGGATCCTGCACCACGTCGGGCGCGGTGAAATCGAGTGGCGACAGGGGCGGGGCCGGCGGCGGAGCGGGTCGCCACCGGCGCCGCAGCCAGTCAGTGAGCACGGTTGTTCAGGACCTTGCCGATTTCGACGTCGTTGTGTTCGAGGTGGTCGGCGATGCGCGCGCGCAGCGGCGCCTCCGGGGTCTGTCCGGCCGCCAGGCAGGCGAGCAGTTCCACGTCGTAGTAGCGGACGGCGGCCGACAGCACGAACAGTTCGTCGGTGAGGTCGGCGGTGGTGCTGGGCGAGCACAGGTCGGCGATGTTGTCGCTGCCAAGGCGCACCGGCACGCCGGCGGCCAGCAGTTCGAGCAGGCGTGGGATGCTGTTGTAGGTGGGTGTCAGGAGCGGTCGCAGCTGGCGCATGCCGACCGCTGCCGACGGGCAGCAGATGACACCGATGTTGGTTTCCAGCAGGCCGTCGACCAGGCGCCGGAAACGCGCCTCGTCATAGGTGGACGGCGAGATCATGTGCACTGCCCACACCGTGGGGGTGCCGTCGTCGGCGCGGGGGGCGCCGTGGCGCCGGACCGCCTCGATCAGCCGCTCGGTGCCGTTTTCGCCGGGCTCGTTGCGCTGATCGGTGTGCACGTGCACCGGCAGGTCGAGCGTCTGCGCCAGTTCCAGCACGCGCCGGCAGTGTTCCATGAAGCCGATGTGGTCGGGGTAGTCGTCCGTGTCGTCGGCTTCCGGCAGGCAACCGAGGAAGTCCGCCCGCCGCGCGCCTTCGCAGTACACCGCCCAGCGCTCGGGCTGGTCGTCGCGAAAGCCCAGCGGCGAGTAGGCCGCCAGGCGCAGGTCGATCTGGTCCGCCCGCTGGTGCTGTATCTCGCGCAGCCAGTCGAGCGCCTGCAGCTGCACCTCGTCGGCGGTGACGTCGACCATGGTGTCGGCCCGTACCGTGCCGCAGGCGAGCAGGGTGTCCAGGCACTCGTTGACACGCCGGAACAGGTCGTCGCGCCGGTAGGCCGGCCCCGCGTGGATGCTGCTGATCAGGCTGTGCTTGGCTTTCAGCGACACGTGCGAGCTTTCCAGCACCCGGTGAGGGACGGTGGCGAAGTAACGTCCATCGAGGGTGCCGTAGCGGTCCAGGTGCAGATGCGCGTTGAAAGCGCCGCCGCGGCGCGCGACGGCGGCCGCGAGGGCGTCGTAGAACGGCCCTTTGGTCACGAGCGTCTCCTTCCTCACAGGGCGTGGGCCGGGCGGCCGCCCAGGCCGACGTGCACCGGAATCAGCAGTGGCGTCGATCCGCGGTCGCCGAACCAGGCCACGCCGTCGTCGAGCAGGTCCACCTCCAGCAGATAGCGCTTGGGGCGCAGCCGCGCGCGCAGGCGAAGCTGCAGGTCCACCGCCTCGCCGGGTGGCAGCGCAACCGGCAGCGGGCAGTAACCGTCCAGCCGGCGCCGGCCGCGCGGCTCGGTGCCGCCCGGCTGCGGCGGGCGGCGCAGGCTGGCGGCCAGCACCAGGCCGCTCTGTGCGGTCGGTTGCCAGCTGGCATTGCCGCGGTTGTGCAGGCGCACGGGTAGGGTGATGCGCTCGCCGGGGCGCCAGTGCAGTGGTGCGTCGGCCTGCACGCTGCACGTGATGTCGGCCCGGCAGGCCTCCTGTGGGGGGGCAGCGGGCGCCTGCGGTGCCGGTGGCAGCCAGGCCAGGCGATCGGCATCGAACCGGCGCAGGGCCCGGCCCAGTTGGCGACCCAGGCGCCGGGCCCGGCGGCGCAGCACGTCGGCGTGGCGCACGCGCAGCGGCAGGCGCGCGACCCGACCGCCGAAATAGCGCCGATACCCGCGTCGCTGATCGAGCCCACGCCCCCGCGGTCCCAGTGAAAAGCGCCGCGTGTGCAGCAGCAGGACGTCGCCGGGGTAACTGCGGTGCACCCGGGTGTCGAGCAGGCACAGCAGCGCGACCTCGCGTCCGCGTGCCCGCAGCGCGTCGGCGATTTCCAGCGCCACCCGGCCGCCGGCGCAGTAGCCACCCAGACGCAGTGGACCGGTGGGCTGAAGGTCGGCGATCTCGGCGGCCAGTTGCACGCCCAGGGCACGCCGGTTGGCGGCGGTGTCTCCGGGCAGGCCGTACAGCGAGCGCATGCCGTAGACCGGGCGCTGCGGATCAAGGTGGCGCACCGTCGCAGCCAGCTCGGCATAGCCGTTGACCACCCA
>NZ_JBFJTF010000067.1:0-11847 GCF_041625615.1 Immundisolibacter sp.
CAGCAGCAGTTGGTTGAACAGTTGTATCACCGGCTGCAGGATGCGCCACAGGACGCCGCTGAGCAGCAGCGCCAGCACGATTATCAGGCCGTACGGCTCAATGGCGCCCAATGCCGCCGCCTGGCGCGCCGGCAGCAGGCCGGTGAGTACCCGCCCGCCGTCGAGCGGCGGTATCGGAACCAGGTTCAGGATCATCAGGATGAGGTTGATGGCGATACCGGCCTGGGCCATGAAGAACAGCGGCTGTGCCGCCCAGGGCAGTGGCTGCAGCAGTTCCACCGACAGGCGCAGCAGCAGGGCCCAGCCGGCAGCCATGAGCAGGTTCGACAGCGGTCCGGCGGCGGCCACGATGGCCATGTCGCGCTTGGGGTTGCCCAGGTTGTTGTAGCCGATCGGAACGGGCTTGGCCCAGCCGAACAGGAAACCGCCGGGCAGCAGCAGCATGGCCAGCGGCACCAGTACCGTGCCGACCGGGTCGATGTGCTTGAGCGGGTTCAGGGTCAGCCGCCCCATCATCTGCGCCGTGCGGTCGCCCAGGCGACGGGCGACGAAGCCGTGGGCCACCTCGTGCACGGTGATGGCGAACAGCACCGGCAGGGCCCAGATGGCGATTTTCTGAGGCAGGGAAAAGTCGAGCATGGTGTCCGGCCGGTGGCGGCCCGTGTCAGCGTCCCTGGTAGTGGCCCGGTCGCTTGTCGAAAAAGGCCGCCAACGCCTCGGCGTGGTCCTCGGTGCCGTGGCAGGCCGCCTGCAGCGCGGCGCTGTAATCGAGAAAGTGTTTCAGGCTCATTTCCTGTCCGGCGCGCAGCAGTCGCTTGGCCAGGCGCAGGGCCTGCGGCGGCTTGGCGGCGATCTGGGTCGCCAGCTCGTGCGCGCGCGCCATGAGATCGGCCGGCGGCAGCACCTCGAGCACGATGCCCAGCTGCAGCGCCTCGTCGGCGTCCAGCAGACGGCCGGTGAAGGTCAGCTCGGCCGCCCGCTGGTGACCGAGCGCGCGCGGCAGGAACCAGGCGCCGCCGTCGCCGGGAATGATGCCCAGGTTCAGGAAGGTCTCGCCGAAGCGCGCACTGGTGGCGGCCAGGCGCAGGTCACACATCATGGCGACGTCGAAGCCGGCGCCGACGGCGGCCCCGTTGACCGCCGCGATCACCGGCACTTCCAGCTCGTACAGCGCCAGCGGAATGCGCTGGATACCCAGCCGGTAGGCCTGCTGGATGTCCATGGCAGTACCGGCGAACAGGCTCTCCTTGGCCTGCATCTTCTTCACGTTGCCACCCGAAGAGAACGCCTCGCCGGCGCCGGTGATGATCAGCACCGAGATGTCGGGCCGCGCCGGGATGGCCGACAGCACGGCGACGATCTCGTCGATCATCGCCGCGTCGCTGATGGCGTTGCGCGTTTCCGGCTGGTTGAAGGTCAGCGTGGCGACACGCTGCTCGACCGTGAACGTGATGTGCTGCAGGTCCATGCCCGGAGCTCCTTACAGGACGCAGCTGCCGGCGTCGACCACGTGCGCCGCGATGCGCTGGCGCAGTGCCAGCAGGTCGGCTGCCGGGCGCGTGACGGCCGGCGGGCTGATGCCCAGGTGCACGGCGGCCTCGCCCGCCAGCTGCGCCACCTGCGCTGCCGCCTGGGCCAGCACCAGTTGCGCGACGTCCTCGTGCACCGGTTGCAGACGCGGGTGGCGGGCGATGCGCAGCGCCGTCGATTCGGCCAGGTAGATGGCCGTCATCATGTCGGCCAGGTGGGCCATCAGCTCCTGGTCGGCGTCGAAGCCCCGCCCGCTGCCGTGGCGCTCGACGGCGGCCGTGAAGCAGGTGGCATGGGCCGCCTTCATGCTGGCCAGCGGGCTGTCGCCGCCCCCGCCGAGGGCCAGTTCGCCGGCGCCGAGCTTCTTCAGCAGCGTGCGCGGCATGACGATGCGGTTGATCTCGTTGGTGCCTTCGTAGATGCGGGCGATGCGCGCGTCACGCAGGTACTTGGCGGCCGGGTACTCTTCCAGGAAGCCGTAGCCGCCGAACATCTGCAGCGCTTCGTCGGCCACCCGGCCGAGCAGCTCCGAGCCGGCGATCTTGGCAATCGAGCACTCGAGCGCGAAGTCCTGCAGCGCCGCCAGCTTGGCCTCGCCCGTGCGTCCGCCGGCATCGGCCAGTGCGCCGATGGCGCCGCCGGCGCGGTAGATGGCGCTCTCCACGGCGTAGATGTCGGCCGTCGCCTGGCCGATCTTGCGCCGGATCATGCCGAAGTCGGCGATGCGCTGGCCGAACTGCTTGCGTCCGACGACGTATTCCAGGGCCGCGTCCAGCGCACACTTGGCGCTGCCCAGCGCCGTACCGCCGAGCTTGTAGCGGCCGTTGTTCAGGATGTTGAAGGCAATCACGTGGCCGCGGCCGATCTGTCCGAGCACGTGGTCGCGCGGGATGCGCGCGTCCTGCAGGATGACCTGCCGGGTCGACGAGCCGTACATGCCGAGCTTGTCTTCCTCGGCACCCAGGCTCACGCCCGGCGCATCGAACGGCACGATGAAGCAGGTGAAGCCGGTGGCGCCGTCGACCTCGCCCTGCACCTTGGCGAACACGAAACCCACATCGGCGATGCCGGCGTTGGTGATGAACTGCTTGGTGCCGTTGAGCACCCACTGGTCGCCGTCGAGCACTGCCGTGGTGCGCGCCGCCAGCGCATCCGAGCCGGAGCCGGGCTCGGTCAGGCAGTAGCAGCCGCGCCGCTCGCCGCTGGCGAAGCCGGGCAGCCAGGCGGCTTTCTGCGCCTCGTTGCCGAACAGCGCCACCGGCAGCGAGCCAATGCCGTTTTGCACCATCAGCGTCAGCATGAACGACTGCTCGCGCCCGGTGCTCTCGAGCACCCGCATCGACACCGGCAGCGGCAGGTCGAGTCCGTCGTACGCCTCGGGCAGGTCGAGCATGGTCAGCCCCAGCTCCGAGGCCTGCTGCATCAACTGTTCGAGCACACCCGGCGTCTTGGCCTCGATGTCGGCCAGGCGCGGCCATACCTGCTCGTCGCAGAAACGCCGCGCGGTCTCGAACAGGCCCTGCTGTTCGGCGTCGAAATCCTCGGGCGTAAAGATGGTGCCCGGCGCCTGCGCCGGGTCCAGAAAGGCGCCGCCGTGTGTGTCGCTCATGATGGGTACTTGAAGTGAAGTGGTCGCGGAAGCCCGCCTGTCGGCCGTTGCTCGGTTACTTGGGTGCCAGGCGGATGGCGCCGTCAAGGCGGATCGTTTCGCCGTTCAGCAGCACGTTCTCGACGACTGTCTCGACCAGTGCCGCGTATTCGCCGGGCTCGCCGAGGCGCGGCGGAAACGGCACGCTGGCGCCCAGACTCTGCTGCACGGACTCGGGCAGCGATTCTAGCATCGGGGTGCGAAACAGCCCCGGCGCGATGCTGACCACGCGGATGCCGTGGCGCGCGAACTCGCGTGCCAGCGGCAGCGTCATGCCGACCACGCCGCCCTTGGAGGCCGAGTACGCGGCCTGACCGATCTGGCCGTCGAAGGCAGCCACCGAGGCGGTGTTGACGATCACCCCGCGCTCGCCGTCGGCACGCGGCGCGTTGCCCTGCATGCGGGCCGCCGCCAGGCGTGCCAGGTTGAAGGTGCCGATGAGGTTGATGCCGACGGTGCGGGCGAACTGCTCCAGCGGCATGGGGCCGTGCTTGCCCAGCGTGAGGCCGGCGCCGACCACCCCGGCACAGCTCACCGCCAGGTCGAGTCCGCCCAGGGACGCGAGGCCGCCGTCGAGCGCCGCCTCCAGCGCCGCCCCGTCGGTGACGTCGACCGCCTGGAAGTGCGCCTGCTCGCCGAGTTCCCGCAGCGCGGCGGCGCCGGCCTCGGCGTTGACGTCCAGCAGCAACGCCCGCCCGCCGGCGGCGACGATGCGCCGTGCCGTTGCCAGCCCCAAGCCCGAGGCGCCCCCCGTGACGACGGCGCGAATGCCCGCAAACTGCATGGAATTTCCCTGTTGACGTGGTTGACCGAACGGGCCGATGCTGCCGCGCCGGTCAGGCGCTTGTCCAGCCGTCACCCTGAAGTGAACTTACTATAGTGAGCCGCCGCGCCGGGACGGCCGCGGCACCACGGAGCGATGAACGTATGGCCAATTCCCTGCAGGCACAGCTGCTGAAGGCAGGCCTGGTCAGCACCGAGCAGGTCAAGCGGGCGCAGCGGCAGAAGCGGGTCGACGCCAAGCGTGGCGCGGCGCCCAAGCCGGCGGCCCCCAGCCCCCAGCAGCGCGAGCGCGAGCGCCGGGCCGAGCGTGAGCGGGCCCGCAACGAGGAGCTGCAGGCGCAGCGCGCGCGAAAGGAGCGGACGGCGCAGATCAGGCAGATGATCAAGGATCAGCGTCTGGATCGGCGTGGGGGTGAATCGGCCTACCAGTTCGTGGACGGACGGATGATCCGCAAACTGCCCATGCACGAGGCCCAGCGCCTGCAGGTGGTCAAGGGCACCCTGGCGGTGGTGCGCTACGGTCAGGGTTTCGAACTGGTACCGCCGGCCACGGCGCATAAGATCGCCGAGCGCGATCCGGGGTGCGTGGTGGTGCTGAACACGCAGGCCGACGCCGCGCCGGCGGCGGACGATCCCTACGCCGACTTCCCGGTGCCGGACGACCTGATGTGGTGATGGCGGCGGCCGGCCTCAGGCTGTGCCGCTGCCGACCTTCTCGCGGATGAGGGCGTTCACCTGGGCCGGGTTGGCCTTGCCCTGGGTGGACTTCATGACCTGGCCGACCAGGAAGCCGAGCACCTTGTCCTTGCCGCCGCGCAGCTGTTCCACCTGCGCCGGGTTGGCTGCCAGTACGGCGTCGACCGCGGCTTCCAGGGCACCGGTGTCGGTGATCTGCTTCAGGCCCCGCGCCTCGATGATGGCGTCGGCGGTGCCCTCGCCCAGCCACATGGCGGCGAACACGTCCTTGGCGATCTTGCCCGAGATGGTGGCGTCGCTGATGCGCGTCAGCAGTCCGGCCAGTGCCGACGGGCCGACCGGTGCGGCGGTGATGGGCAGGTCGTCGCGGTTCAGGGCGGCGGTCAGTTCGCCGTTGATCCAGTTGGCGGCCAGCTTGGCGTCGGCGCCGGCCGCCAGGGTGGCCTCGAAGTAGTCGGCCACTTCGCGCTCGGCGGTCAGCAGGCCGGCGTCGTAGTCGGACAGGCCGAAGGCCTCGGCAAAGCGATGCCGCTTGGCGTCCGGCAGTTCCGGCAGCGCGGCGCGCAACTGCTCCACCCACGCTTCGGACACGGCCAGCGGCAGCAGGTCCGGATCGGGAAAATACCGGTAGTCGTTGGCCTCTTCCTTGCCGCGCATGGCGCGCGTCTGGTTGCGTTCGGCATCGTACAGGCGCGTTTCCTGCACCACCCGGCCGCCGCCTTCGAGCAGATCGATCTGGCGCTCGATCTCGACGTTGATGGCGCGTTCGACGAAGCGGAACGAGTTGATGTTCTTCAGCTCCGCGCGCGTGCCGAGGCGGCTTTCACCGCGCCGGCGCACCGACACGTTGGCGTCGCAGCGGAACGAGCCTTCCTGCATGTTGGCGTCGGAAATCTCCAGGTACCGCACCAGCGCGTGCAGCTTCTTGAGGTAGGCCACGGCCTCGGTGGCGGTGGCCAGCTCCGGCTCGGAGACGATCTCGATCAGCGGTGTGCCGGCACGGTTCAGGTCGATGCCGGTGTGGCCGTGGAAGTCCTCGTGCAGCGACTTGCCGGCGTCTTCTTCCAGATGGGCGCGGGTGATGCCGATGCGCTTGTGGGTGCCGTCCTCGAGCGTGATGTCGAGGTGGCCGCCGGCGACGATGGGCAGCTCGTACTGGCTGATCTGGTACCCCTTGGGCAGGTCCGGGTAAAAGTAGTTCTTGCGCGCGAACACCGAGTGCGGGGCGATCTGCGCGCCGATGGCGAGGCCGAACCGGATGGCCATGGCCACCGCCTCGCGGTTGACCACCGGCAGCACGCCCGGCAGGGCGAGGTCGACGGCGCAGGCCTGGGTGTTCGGCTCGGCGCCGAAGGCCGTGGCGGCGCCCGAGAACAGCTTGCTGCGTGTGGCCAGCTGGCAGTGCACCTCCAGCCCGATGACGCTCTCCCAGTCGCTCATGCTTGGGTCTCCGGCGGACGGCGGGTGTGCCAGTCGGTCACCTGCTGGTAGCGGTGCGCGACGTTCAGCAGGCGGGCCTCGTCGAAATCGCGGCCGATCAGCTGCAGTCCGACCGGCAGGCCCTGTACCTGGCCACAGGGCACCGACAGCGCCGGCAGGCCGGCGAGATTCGCCGCGATGGTGTAGATGTCGGACAGGTACATGGCGACCGGGTCGTGCTGCTTCTCGCCCATGCGGAATGCCGGCTGTGGCGTGGTCGGTGCGGCGATCACGTCCACCCGGTCGAAGGCGTCCAGGAAGTCGTTGCGGATCAGGCGACGCACCCGCTGGGCCTTCAGGTAGTAGGCGTCGTAGTAGCCGGCCGACAGCACGTAGGTGCCGATCAGGATGCGGCGCTTGACCTCGGCGCCGAAGCCCTCGCTACGGCTGCGCTTGTACAGGTCCTCCAGGTCGACCGGATTGTCCGCCCGGTAGCCGTAGCGCACGCCGTCGTAGCGGGCGAGATTGGACGATGCCTCGGCCGGCGCGACCACGTAGTAGGCCGGCACCGACAGCGGCGTGTGCGGCAGCGCGATGTCGACCAGCTGCGCGCCCAGCCGTTCGAGTTCGCCGAGTGCGGCGCGCACGGCGTCGCCGACGTCCGGGTCCAAGCCGGCGTCGAAGTACTGCGCCGGCAGGCCGATGCGCAGCCCCGAAAGCGGCTGGTACAGCGCCGCCGCGTAGTCGGGCACCGGCTGGTCGATGCTGGTGGAGTCGCGCGGGTCGAAACCGGCCATGGCATGCAGCAGCAGCGCCATGTCGGCCGCCGAGCGCGCCATTGGCCCGGCCTGGTCCAGCGAGGAGGCGAACGCGATCATGCCGTAGCGCGACACCCGGCCATAGGTGGGCTTCAGGCCGCAGATGCCGGTCAGTGCCGCCGGCTGGCGGATGGAACCGCCGGTGTCGGTGCCGGTGGCGGCGCTGCACAGGCCCGCCGCCACCGCCGCTGCCGAACCGCCGCTGCTGCCACCGGGCACCCGCGCAGGGTCCCAGGGGTTTCGCACCGGGCCGTAGAACGAGGTTTCGTTGGACGAGCCCATGGCGAACTCGTCCATGTTGGTCTTGCCCAGCATGACCGCACCGGCAGCGGCCAGCCGCTGCACCACGGTGGCGTCGTACGGCGCCACGAAGCTGTCGAGCATGCGCGAGGCACAGCTGGTGCGCACGCCGTCGGTGCAGAAGATGTCCTTGTGGGCGATCGGGATGCCGGTCAGCGCGGGCGCGTTCCCGGCCGCCAGTGCCGCGTCGGCGGCATCGGCGGCCGCCCGGGCCGCCGCCGCGGTGACGGTGATGTAGGCGTTCAGCGCGCCGCCGGCGGCCTCGATGCGGGCCAGATAGGCGTCGGTCAGTTCGCGTGCCGAATAGGCGCCGTCGCGCAGCGCGGCGACCTGTTCGGTCAGGGTGTGTTCAAGCATGGGTCAGGGTCGCCCCGCAGTGTAAACTTCGCTCACTCGATCACTCTTGGCACCAGATACAGGCCGTCCTGCGCCTGTGGGGCAAGGGTCTGGAAGCGGCGGCGTTGATCGGTTTCCGTTACCTCGTCGGTGCGCAGGCGCTGGCTGGCCTCGATGGGATGCGCCAGTGGCTGCACCTGGCGGGTATCGGCGCCGGCGAGCTGCTCCACCAGTTCCAGGATCGTGCTCAGCTGGGCGGCGTGTGCGCCGAGTTGCGTTGGTGGTACTTCCAGGCGGGCCAGATGCGCCACCTTGCGGACCTCGTCACTGCTGATCGACATATTCGACTCTCCGAAGCCGTTGTGGGCGGGCCGACCGGTTGCTAGATTGCACCGCCCCGGCATTTTCGACGCGCCGGCAATACCTTAAGTCTTCTGCGGACTCACTCGATGTTCAAAAAACTGTTCGGGCTTTTCTCCAGCGACCTGGCCATCGACCTTGGCACGGCCAACACGCTGGTGTCGGTGCGTGGGCGCGGCATCGTGTTGCAGGAACCGTCGGTGGTGGCCATTCGCCACGGCGCCAGCACCAACGGCCGCAAGGTCATCCAGGCGGTGGGTATCGAGGCCAAGCGCATGCTCGGCCGCACGCCCGGCAACATCACCGCCATCCGGCCGCTGAAGGACGGCGTGATCGCCGATTTCTACGTCACCGAGAAGATGCTGCAGCACTTCATTCGCAAGGTGCACGAACGCGGGTTTTTCCGCCCCAGCCCGCGCGTGGTGGTCGGCGTGCCCTGCGGTTCGACGCAGGTGGAACGGCGTGCCATCCGCGAGTCGGCGCTCGGCGCCGGGGCGCGCGAAGTATATCTGATCGAGGAACCCATGGCCGCCGCCATCGGCGCCGGCCTGCCGGTCAGCGAGGCCACCGGCTCGATGATCATCGACATCGGCGGCGGCACCACCGAGATCGCCGTCATCTCGCTCAACGGGCTGGTGTACTCGGAGTCGGTGCGCATCGGTGGGGACAAGTTCGACGATGCCATCGTCAACTACGTGCGCCGCAATTACGGCACCCTGATCGGCGAGACCACCGCCGAGACGATCAAGCACGAGATCGGTTCCGCCTATCCGGGCAACGAGGTCAGCGAAATCCAGGTCAACGGCCGCAACCTGGCCGAGGGCGTGCCGCGCAGTTTCACGCTGAACAGCAACGAGGTGCTCGAGGCGCTGCAGGATCCGTTGCACGGCATCGTCGCCGGGCTGCGCAAGGCGCTGGAACAGATACCGCCGGAGTTGTCGGCGGACGTTGCCGAGCGCGGCATGGTGCTGACCGGCGGTGGGTCCTTGCTGCGCGGCATCGACAAGCTGTTCTCGGAGGAGACCGGCCTGCCGGTGGTGCTGGCCGAGGAGCCCATGCTGTGCGTGGCCCGTGGCGGCGAGATGGCGCTGGACTTCATCGATCAGGTAACCGACATCTTCGACGAGGAATGAGTCGCCGCACGGCCAGCGCGGCCGTGCCGCCGTCGGTCGCGCCCCATGCCTAGCCTGTTTCGGCGTCGCCCGTCGTTGGGGCTGCGCCTGTTGCTCGCGGCTCTGTTGGCGCTGGTGCTGCTGGTGGTCGACCAGCGCGGCCCGCGTCTGGTGCCGCTGCGCGGTGCGTTGCTGACGGTTCTGCATCCGCTGCAACAAGCCGTCGACCTGCCGTTCCGGGTCTGGGACTGGGCGGCCGACACCCTGCGCGAGCGCCGCGCCCTGCGCAGTGAACTGGAGGCGTTGCGGGCCGAGAACCTGCACCTGCACCTGCAAGTGCAGACGCTTGATGCGCTGCAGGCGGAAAACCGTCGCCTGCAGGCGCTGCTCGATTCGCTGGCACAGACGCCGCAGCCGCTGCGCGCGCTGATCGCCAGCACGGTCAAGGTCGGGCTTGATCCGTATGTCGGGCAGATCCAGATCGACAAGGGGGCCCTGCAGGGGGTGTTCGTTGGTCAGCCGGTGCTCGACGCCGAGGGGGTGGTGGGCCAGGTGCTGCACGTCGCCGCGCAGACCAGCCAGGTGCTGCTGATCACCGATGCGCGCCACGCCATTCCGGTGAAGGCGGTGCGCAGTGGCGTGCGTGCCATCGCCGTGGGGCGCGGGCCGGCCGGGGCGCTGGATCTGCCGTTCCTGCCGAATCACGTCGATCTGGAAGTCGGCGATGTGCTGGTGACCTCCGGTCTGGATGATCTGTTTCCGGCCGACTTGCCGGTCGCCACGGTCAGCAGCATCAGTCGCATCGGCGAGGGTGAGTTCGCCGAAGTGCAGGCCACGCCGCGCGGGCGTCTGGACAGGATTCAGGAGGTGTTGCTGGTGTGGCCGCCGGAACCGGACATGGGGCCGCCCGCGCCCGACAGTGCCGCCCCGCCGCCGGGGGCGCCCACGCCGTGACCGCCAGCCCGATCCGCCCCCGTTTCGCGGCCATCGTGCTCAGCCTGCTGGCAGCCGGGCTGTTGCTGTCGGCACCGGTGCCGACGTGGGCGGCCGCCTGGCAGCCGCCCTGGCTGACCCTGGTGCTGGCGTACTGGTGCCTGGCGCAGCCGGATCGGGTGGGTATTGCCGTGGCGATGCTGCTGGGCGTGTTGCAGGATGCCCTGACCGGCGCGCCGCTGGGGCAGCATGCGCTGGCGATGGTGCTGGTGGCCGCGGCGGTGCTGGGCGCACATCAGCGCCTGCGCGTGCTGCCGCTGGCGCAGCAGGCACTGTTGCTGTTGCCGCTGCTGGCCGTGCATCAGCTGGTGCTGGCCCTGGTCACCGGCAGCACCGGCCGGCCGGTGACGCTGGCCATGCTGGCGCCGGCGCTCAGTGGCGCGCTGGTGTGGCCCTGGCTGTTCCTGACCCTGCGCGACCTGCGTCGGCGCGCCGGACGCTGAGGCATGCGCCGCCGCCCGCAGGCCATCAAGGATCCGGCGACCGAGGCGCGCCTGTTTCGGCGCCGCGCCGTGCTGTTGCTGGCGCTGATGCTCCTGGCGGGGTGCGGCCTGCTGGCGCGCCTGACGGTGTTGCAGGTGGTGCAGCACGACCGTTACGCGACCGCTTCGCGCAACAACAGCATCCGCACCGAGGCCATCGCGCCAGCGCGGGGCGTTATCACCGATCGTGCCGGCCGGCTGCTGGCAGAGAATGTGTCCAGCTACAGCCTGTACGTGACGCCGGAAAACGTACCGGATTTGCCGTCGACGCTGGCCGAACTGGGGCGCTTGCTGGACCTGCGCGAGGTGGATCTGGAGCGTTTCAATCGCCTGCGACACAGTCGGCCCCGCTTCGAGGCCTTGCCGTTACGTCGCAATCTGGACGACGTCGAGACGGCACGCTTTGCCGCGCACCGCCACCGTTTCACGGGTGTCGAACTGCGCGGCGAGCTGTCACGCCACTATCCGTTCGGTGCGTTGACCGGTCATGTGGTCGGCTACGTCGGGCGCCTTAACGAGACCGAGCTGGCGGACGCTTCGGCCGAGCAGCGGGCTGCCGACAGTATCGGCAAGACCGGTGTCGAGAAGACCTACGACACGCGTCTGCAGGGGCGGGTTGGCTATCAGCAGGTGGAAGTGGACGCCCACGGCAGACGTCTTCGTGTGCTCGAACGGCTTCGTGCCGAGCCGGGGGCCGCCCTGCGCCTGAACCTGGACCTGGGCCTGCAGCGCGCTGCGACGCAGGCATTGGCCGGGCAAGCCGGTGCACTGGTCGCGCTGGAGCCGACCAGTGGCCACGTCCTGGCGATGGTTTCCGAGCCGGCCTTCGATCCCAACCTGTTCGTTGGCGGCATCAGCGCCGACGACTATCGGAGCCTGCTGGAGGATCCGCAGCGCCCGCTCACCGACCGTGCCGTGCGCGGCCAGTATCCACCGGGTTCCACGCTGAAGCCGTTCGTGGCGATGGCCGGGCTGCGCAGCGGCACGGTGGCGCCGCACGACCACACCTGGTGTCCGGGGTGGTACACGCTGGGCAAGTCGCCGCGTCGGTACCGGTGCTGGCAGCGGCATGGCCACGGGCGGGTCGATCTGCTGGAGGCGGTGGCGCAGTCCTGCGACGTGTATTTCTACGACCTGGCCTTCAGGCTCGGCATCGACCGGATACACAGGGAACTGGAGCCGTTCGGCTTCGGCCGGCGCACGGGCATCGACCTGCCAGGCGAGCTGCCGGGCATCCTGCCGTCGCGTGATTGGAAGCGCCGGGCACGCGGTGCGCCGTGGTATCCGGGAGAGACCCTGATCGCCGGCATCGGGCAGGGGTACAACACCGCGACCGCGTTGCAGTTGGCGTACGCAACGGCTCAGTTGGC
>NZ_JBFJTF010000068.1:0-11655 GCF_041625615.1 Immundisolibacter sp.
ACGAGCTTGACCGACACCAGCGCCAGCGGGTTGACCTGCTTCAGGTCGAAGATCAGCTGCGCCAGGTCCTCGATGGAATAGATGTCGTGATGCGGCGGCGGCGAGATCAGCGCGACGCCCGGCATGGTGTAACGCAGACGGGCGATCAGGTCGTTGACCTTGTTGCCGGGCAACTGCCCGCCCTCGCCCGGCTTGGCGCCCTGGGCGATCTTGATCTGCACCACCTCGGCGTTGACCAGGTAGTGCGGCGTCACACCGAAGCGGCCGGATGCGACCTGCTTGATCTTGGACGTGCGTTCGGTGCCGTAACGATCCGGGTCCTCGCCACCTTCACCGGAGTTGCTGCGCCCGCCCAGACGGTTCATGGCAATCGCCAGCGCCTCGTGCGCCTCCGGCGACAGGGCGCCCAGCGACATGCCGGCACAGTCGAACCGGCGGGTGATGGCCTCGATCGACTCCACCTCGTCCAGCGGAATGGCCGGCCCCTGCCTGAGGTCCAGCAGATCACGCAGCGTCGCCACGGGGCGCTCGTTGACCAGCCGTGAGAAGGCCTTGTAGTCCTCGTAATCGCCACTGCGGGCACAGGTAATCAGGGCCGTGACCACGTCCGGATTGAAGGCGTGGTACTCGCCACCGTGCACGTAGTTGAACAGGCCGCCCTGGGCCAATGGCTTGCGGCGGCTGGCCGCCTGGTCCGCCAGCGTCAGCAGGTCCGCTTCCAGATCCTTGAAGGTCGCCCCCTGCACGCGGCTGACCACCCCCTCGAAGCACAGGCTGATGACTTCCTGGTGCAGGCCGATCGCCTCGAACAGCTGCGCACCGCGGTAGCTGGGCAGGATCGAAATGCCCATCTTGGACATGATCTTGAGCAGGCCCTTGTTGATGCCGGCGGCAAACTTGGCACAGCCACCCTCGGCCCCGTCCGGCCCGAGCATGTCGGCGATGCTGGCGTAGGCCAGGTAGGGGTAGACGGCGGTCGCGCCCAGGCCCAGCAGGACCGCAAACTGGTGCGGGTCACGCACGGTCGCGGTCTCGATCACCAGGTTGGCGTCCGAACGCAGCTCAAGCCGCGTCAGGTGATGGTGCACCGCGCCGGTGGCCATCGGCGCCGGCACCGCCAGGCGCTGCGGGGTGGCGGCGCGGTCGCTCAGGACGATGATCACCTTGCCCTGGCGCACCGCCGCCTCGGCCTCGGCGCAGATGCGCTCGATGGCGCGCTTCAGACCACTGCGCCCGGTCGCCGGGCGCGCATAGGACAGGTCGACCACGGCGTGCTGGAAGTCGCCGCCGTCCTGCGCCAGCAGGCGCTGGAAACTGTCGCGACTGAGCACCGGACTGGCGGTGACCAGACGCCGGGCGTGATCGGGCGTTTCCTCGAACACATTGTGGTTGCGCCCGAAGCTGGTGCTCAGCGACATGACGATGGTTTCGCGCAGCGGATCGATCGGCGGGTTGGTGACCTGCGCGAAGGACTGGCGGAAATAGTCATACAGCGAACGCGGCTTGTCGGACAGCACCGCCATCGGCACGTCGTCGCCCATGGAGCCGACTGCCTCCTGGCCGTCGAGCGCCAGCACCCGCAGCACCCGCTCGCGCTCCTCGTAGCTGAGACCGAACAGCTTCTGCTGCGTCTTCAGCGGATCGCCGCCCAGCGGCTCGGCGCTGAAACCACCGTTGTCGACGTCATCCAGCCGCTGCACGTAGCGCTGCAACCAGCGCCGATACGGCTGACGGCGCCTCAGGCGTTCGTCGATGTCGGCCGGCAGCAGCAGCTCGCCGGTCTCGGTGTCGGCGGCGATCATCTGCCCCGGCATCAGACGCCCACTGGCGACGACGTCCTCGGGCGCGTAATCGCGTACGCCGATTTCCGACGCCAGGGTGATGATGCGGTCACGCGTGACCACCCAGCGTGCCGGGCGCAGACCGTTGCGATCCATGGTGCAGGCGGCGTAGCGGCCGTCGGTCAGCACGATGCCGGCCGGCCCGTCCCACGGCTCCATGATCATGCCGTGGTACTCGTAGAAGGCCCGCAGGTCGGCATCCATGCCCGGCACGTGCTGCCAGGCCGGCGGAATCATCAGCCGCATGGCACGGAACACATCCATGCCGCCGGACAACAGCACGTCGAGCATGTTGTCCAGGCTCATCGAGTCCGAGCCCCAGGTCGACACCAGCGGCAGGATGTCCTCGACTTCCGGGAACAGCGGGCTGGCGAACTTGTGGCCGCGCGCCATGGCCCAGTACCGGTTGCCCTGGACGGTGTTGATTTCGCCGTTGTGTGCCAGGTAGCGGAACGGCTGCGCCAGCTGCCAGCGCGGCCACGTGTTGGTCGAGAAGCGCTGGTGGTAGACGCACACGCTCGAGGCGAACCGCGGGTCACCCAGGTCCGGGTAGAACTGCGGCAGCCGGTCCGGCATGACCAGCCCCTTGTAGACCATCACATGGCACGACAGGCTGGTGACATAGAACTCGGGATCCTGCGCCTCCAGCCGCTTCTCGGCGCGCCGGCGGGCAAAGTACAGGCGACGGTTGAAATCCTCGTCGGTCAGCGTGTGCGGCGCGGTGACGAACACCTGCTCGATCCGCGGCAGCATGGCCAGCGCCTGTTCGCCGCAGGCCTCGGGATTGACCGGCACCTCGCGCCAGCCGGCCACGCCCAGCCCTTCACAGGCCAGCTCGCTGGCCAGCACGGTCCGGGCTTCCTCAGCCATGGCCGCATCCTGATTCAGGAAGACCGAGCCAACGGCGTAGTTCTCGCCGATGCCAAGACCCGCCTCGGCCGCCACCGCCCGCAGGAAACGGTCGGGCTTGCGGATCAGCAGGCCGCAGCCGTCGCCGGTCTTGCCGTCGGCGGCAATGGCGCCACGGTGCGTCATGCGCGCCAACGACCCGATGGCGGTTGTCACCAGGTCGTGCGACGCCTCGCCGTCCATGTGCGCGATCAGGCCGAAACCGCAGTTGTCGCGTTCGAAACGCGCCCGGTACAGCGTGTTAGAAAGGTCGGGTAGCTGGCTCACTGATGTCACGGGTCTCTGGTAGCGGCAGCAACCGCCAGCGTGCCGTTTCAGGCATCGCGTGACGACTGCGCGGGCGCGGGGTAGGCCGGGGACGAACCGGCGATTTTATCCGTCTGGGGCCTGCCCCACAAATGTGCAAGTCCGATTCGGGCGCACCTTAGCAGGTACCGGGGGCTGTCATGCGACTGCGTACCCGCCCGCTCCACCCGCACCGGCGCGGCGATCCGCCGGCAACCTGCTAGACTGGGCCGCACTTGCAAGACAGCTGCTTGCAAGGGCCATGCCGGCCCGGCGCCGGCCCTGAACGCGAAGCCGGCGGTCCGGCCGGGACCGTCCTTCAAACCGAGCAACGAGGAGCCCCCGATGACGCACGAACTGCCTCCCCTGCCCTATGCCATGGACGCTCTTGCGCCGCACATTTCCAAGGAAACCCTGGAATTTCACTACGGCAAGCACCACAAGACCTACGTCGACAACCTGAACAAACTGATTCCGGGCACCGAGTTCGAGAACCTGTCCCTGGAAGACATCGTGCGCAAGTCCAGCGGCGGCGTGTTCAACAACGCGGCGCAGATCTGGAACCACACGTTCTACTGGAACTGCCTGGCACCGAATGCCGGCGGCAAGCCGACCGGCGCGCTGGCGAGCGCCATCGACCAGGCCTTCGGCTCGTTCGATACCTTCAAGGAAAAATTCAGCCAGACCGCCATCACCACCTTCGGCTCCGGCTGGGGCTGGCTGGTGAAGAACGCCAGCGGCGGCCTCGAGCTGGTCAGCACCAGCAATGCCGGCTGCCCGCTGACCGGCGGCCAGACCCCGCTGCTGACCTGCGACGTGTGGGAACACGCCTACTACATCGACTACCGCAACGCGCGGCCGAAGTACGTCGAGTCGTTCTGGAACCTGGTGAACTGGGATTTCGTGGCCGCCAACTTCGGTTGATCGGTCTGACGGAACCGACAACGGGGCGCTACGGCGCCCCGTTGTGTTTTACGGAGCGGGAATGCACCGATCCGCTCGCACCCGAGGAGCTCCGGCATGTTTCACCTGACTCCCCGTCGCGGTTTTGCGCTCGGCGCCCTGGCGTGCGCCGGGCTGCTGGGTTTCGGCTATTTTCTGCAGTACGCACGCGGCCTCGAACCGTGCCCCCTGTGCGTCCTGCAGCGCCTGGCGTTCTTGGTCACCGGTGTGGCATGCCTGCTGGGCGCGGTCCTTGGACCCGGCCGTCTGGGCACACGCCTGCTGGCCGGACTGGCGCTGCTGGCGGCGACGCTGGGCGCCGGCGTGGCCGGTCGGCAAGTGTGGTTGCAGTCCCTGCCGGCGGATCAGGTCCCGGCCTGCGGCCCCGGGCTGGACTACATGCTGGAGACGTTTCCACTCAGCAAGACGCTCACCATGGTCCTGCGCGGCTCCGGCGAGTGCGCCGAGAATGCCTGGCAGTTCCTGGGCCTTGGCATCGCCGCCTGGGCCTTGGTGTGGTTCGTTCTGCTCGGCGCGTGGGTCGGCCACCTGCTGCTGCGGCCCGGGATGACCCCTGACCGGACATCACCATAAAAAACCAGACAACACCCGTTTCCCGAGGAGAAACCGCGATGAAGATCGACTGTTTCACGCACGTCATGCCGCAACCGTATATCGAGCGTTTCAAGCAGGCGGTGAGCGGCTTCTACCTGGGCGATCTGCCCAGCCTGATCCCGGAAATGGTGGACATCCGGCCACGGCTTGAAATGATGGACCGCCACGGCATCGACCGGCAGGTGCTGACCATCGCCACGCCGCCGATCGAGGAAGTGGTCGAGGATCCGCGCCTGGCCGCCGAACTGGCCACGGTAGCGAACGATGCCATCGCCGAGATGGCCGCCCGGCGGCCGGACCGTTTCCTGGCCGTCGGCACCATTGCCATGAACAACATGGACGCCGCGGTGCGCGAGGCGGAACGGGCCATTACCCAGCTCGGCATGAAGGGCATCCTGATCTACTCCAACTGCCAGGGTCGGGCCATCGACGCGCCCGAATTCATGCCGTTCTACGCCCTGATGGCGCAGCTCGACCTGCCCATCTGGCTGCATCCCGCACGCACGCCGATGCGCGCGGACTACCTGGACGAGGACCACTCACAGCACGCCATGTGGCAGATCTTCGGCTGGCCGTTCGAGACCAGCATGGCCATGACGCGCCTGATCTTCGCCGGTGTGCTGGATCGCCACCCGGAACTGAAGATCATCACCCACCACGCCGGGGCGATGATCCCTTACTTCGACAAGCGCATCGAGTACGTCTACCCGTTGTTCGACAAGCTCGGACAGCTGGGCGATTCCCTGCAGCGGCTGCACAAGCCGCTGATCGAGTACTACCGCATGTTCTACAACGACACGGCGGTAATGGGCTCGGTCGGCGGCATGCACGCCGCCTACGCCTTTTTCGGCGCCGACAAGCTGCTGTTCGGCACCGACGCGCCGTTCGATACCCACGGCGGCGACCTGTTCACGCGCGAGACGCTGTTCAGCATCGAGGCGCTGCCGATTCCGCCGGCCGAGAAGGCGGCCATCTACGCCGGCAACCTCTCACGCCTGCTGAAGCTTTGACCGTGGGTAGACGGGCCATGCGACCCGTGTCCTACCTGTCCCGGCACGCTGGCGCACGTCACCCCGCCAGCGGAAACCCGAACGCGCGCGCCACGTTCTCGTACACGATCTTGCGCGTCTCGGCCGGCGGGCAGCCGACGAAATCACGCCCCACCTGCTTGCGCGAGAACGGCCACACGCCCTCGGTGTGCGGATAGTCCGAGCCCCACATGATGTTGTCGACGCCGATGATGTCGCGCGTGCGCACACCGGCCCGGTCATCCTCGAAGGTGGCGAAAAAGTTGCGCCGGAAATAGGTACTCGGCGGCTCCTCCAGGCGCGGCTTCATCCAGCCCTTGTGGTCATGCCACCAGTGATCCATCAGGTCCAGCACGGCGGCAATCCAGCCGATGCCACCCTCCACCAGCGACCATTTCATGCCCGGAAAGCGCATTGGCGCGCCGCCCCAGATGACCAGGTTCAGCGGCTCGGCCAGTTGCTGGAACTTGCCACCGCACACCAGCGCACCGCTGGCGCCCGGTCCGCGGATGTGCGCCGGGAAGCTGGTGCCGCCGAGATGAAAGGTCGCCACCACGCCCATCTGCTCCAGCCGCGCCCACAGCGTGTCCCACACCGGCTGGTTGTACGGCTGCGCGGTGTTGGTGGCCGGCAGCATCACCGCCGCCAGATTGAGCGTGTCGATCGCCCGCTCCGCCTCCGCCACGATCTGCTCGATCGGCCCCTTGCACGGCAGCAGTGCCGCGCCCTTGAGGCGCGTCGGATGCGCGGCACAGAACTCCGCCAACCAGTCGTTGTAGGTCCTGCACACGGCCATCTCGTAATCGGCGTCCGGCGTCTCGCACACGAACAGGCCCACGCCGGGATAAATCACCTCGCCGCTGACGCCGTCCAGATCCTGATCTTTCAGGCGCGCATCCGGATCCCAGCCGCCGGGTCGTGTGTCCTCGTAGCGAAAGTCGGTGATCTTGGGGATTTCGACGCCACGGGCCTTGAACTCGATCATGGGCCCCTCGAACGCCAGCGGACGCGGCTTCAGGCCATCCACCAGCATGCAATCGCCGAGCCCGTCGATCGACTCGATGCGCGGCGCACGCGCCCGCCAGCGGGCATCCATGCGCGTCAGCCACAGGTCGCGCGGCTCGACCACGTGCGAATCGGCGGACAGCAAAGGGCCCTGATAGTGGCTTTCGGACATCTGGTTTTCTCCTCGTTACGCTGGTACTCAGTCGATCGGCCTGAAATAGTCCGGCCGCGGGGTCAACCAGGTTTCGCCCCAGAGCCTGCCGCCACCGTCCACGACCATCGTCTCGCCCGTGATGAACTTCCCCGCGGGACTGGCCAGATAGGCACACGCCTGCGCCACGTCGTGCACGTCGCCCAACGCGCGCATGGGGTTGGCGTTGTAGAACTGGTTCAGGCGCTGTGGCGGGTACTGGGAGAACCCGTTACTCTCGATCGCGCCGGGCGCCACACAGTTGACGCGGATGCGCTGCGGCGCCCACTCCACGGCCAGCGTGCGGGCAAGGTTCATCACCGCGGCGCGCGCCGCACTCGAATGGGCAATGCTCGGCATGCCCCGAAAATTGTCGAGCACGATACTGAGCACGTGGCCGGGGCGGTCGTGCACGCGCCAGGCGCGTGCGGCCGCCTGCGTCACATACCAGGTGCCATTCAGGTTGGTATCGATCACCGCCTGCCAGCCACGCGGGCTGACGTCCAGTGCCGCCTGCGCAAACTGTCCGCCGGCGTTGTTGACGAGCGTGTCCAGCCCGCCGAATCGCTGCCAGGTGTGATCAATGAGTGCCTGCGCCTGCGCCGGATCACGAATGGTCATGACCTGGGCGTCCGCCTCGGCGCCCAGTGAGCGCAGCAGCTCCAACGTCTCCAGCAGCGGCGCCTCACGCCGCCCACAAATCATGACGGCAGCGCCCAGACGGGCGAACAGCACGGCAATCGCCTTGCCAATACCGCTCCCGCCACCGGTCACCAGCACCGTGTGACCGGCGAACAGGTCGTCACGAAACACCGTCGGCACGCTGCACAGCGCCTCGTCGGACAGGCCGAAGGACGTGCGCAGTGACAAATCGTCGAACACGGCGACCCTCCTCACCACTGAGCGGGCCATCCGTGGCCAGACCGGGACACGCGGCCCGGCTCAGGCGCCCTCTGTATCGCGCCGGACCCCGCAAGGGAGGCCATATATTAACGGTCGTTTGTTTATTTTTATGCCAAAAAAAACCGCGCGTGTCAGGCCTGCGCGCTCGGCCGCGACGAGACCGCCGCGTACCAGCGCGCAAGGTTGGGCCGCGCGTCACCCACGCGGATACGGCTCACACGGCCAAAATCGATACCACACAGGGCCGTGATGTCGGCCACCGAGAATGTCTCGCCCGCAATGTACGGCCGACCGTCCGCCAGCTCCCGGTCCAGCCAGTCCAGCCGTTTCTCGGCATGGTCCCTGGAGACATCACCAAACTCGGCCACCTGAGGGTGCTTGCCCTTGAAAAACGGATGCTGATGACGGAACACACTGGCAATGGGCCAGAAAATCTCGAACTCCATGCGCCGGTTCCACATCTCCACCCGCGCCGCGCCCAACCCCGGCTCACCAAACAAGGCGGGCGTCGGATGCAGGTACTCGAGATAGCGGCAGATCGCCATCGAGTCCGACAGACAACTGCCGTCGTCCAGTTCCAGCACCGGCACCTGCGCCAGCGGATTGCGGCGCAAAAATCCCTCGCTGAGGACACCTCCGTCGGCGATGCTGACCGGCACGAACTCGATATCGGTGACACCCTTCTCGGCCATGAAGACGCGAACCCGGCGCGGGTTCGGCGCGGACCGGTCCTCGTAGAGCCTCATTCCGGCCGCTCCTCGGGCAATACCAGCACGGCGCAGGGCGCATGTTGAACGACCTTGGCCGACACCGACGGTGTAAACACCCGCTCCAGCAGTGACCGCGGCCGTGTCTCGAGCACGATCAGATCCACCCCGTGGGTGCGGGCCAGCGCGACGATGCCATCGGCCCGTTCGTTGACACTGGCCACCGCCTCATGAGGCTGGTCACCGAGTTCTTCCTGAATGATGGCGCCCATCGCGCCTTCCAGGCGGTCGCGGATCTCGTCGATGCTTTCCAGCTTGAAGCCCACCTGCTCCATATGCCCCGGCTCCGTCGAGACATAGGCAAGAATCAAGCGACTGCCCAGTTCGCGGGCCATTTGCCCGGCGACCCGCAACGCCAGCCGCGCCGGGCGATCCGGCGTCATCGGGACCATGAGCGTCTTGGGAGCGAGTGACTTGTGCATCGTCCACATCCTTTTCTTGTGGTTAACGTCGAATCATCCAGCCATTGAATAACCGCCGCTAACGGACAGCACCTGTCCAGTAATATGCCCCGCCACGCGATCGGAGGCCAGAAAAAGCACCGCGTTGGCAATGTCCTGGGGTTTGCCGATCTTCTTCAGCGGCAGGGCCCTGGCGATCTTTTCAAGCTGCTCGTCGGTAAACATGGCGCCCTGGCCGGCCCACATGCTGCGCTCCCCCACGTCCGCCTGCGCCTCCGGAAGCGTCACGCCGGGACACACGACGTTACAGCGCACACCGAACCGCCCATTTTCCTTGGCAATGGTTTTCATGAAGCTGTTGATGGCCGCCTTCACGCCGCCGTATACCGCCTCGCGCGGCTCACCCTGGCGGCTGGCGTCCGAACTGATCGACACAATCGAACCGCCACCGCTGTGCAACATGCTGTCGAGTGCCGTGCGGGTACAGTTGAGAACACCCACGTAGTTGATGCGGATGACCGTGTCCCAGAACTCGGGCGTGGTCTCGGTGAAGTACATCAACTGATCCCAGCCGACGGCATTGACCAACACCTTGACCGCGCCATGCGCCGATTCGGCAGCGGCAAACAGCCGCCGGACCTGCGCCAGGTCGGTCACGTCCGTGGCCACCGCCTGCGCCAGGCCGCCTGCGGCGCAGGCGGCCTGGGCAACCCGGTCGGCCTGCCCGGCGTCGATGTCGCCGATGGTCACCCGTGCGCCCTCGGCCGCGAAGCCGAGCGCGATGGCCCGACCGATGTTGGACGCCGCGCCGGTGACCACCACCGACATACCCGAATATCCCAGATCCATGCCGCCTCCTCCTCCGACCGTATCGTGCCGCCGGCCGCCGCCGGCAAATGCGTCGTTACCGCATTATCCCTTGCCGTGCCCCTGGCGCTGCGCCCCGTTCCCGGATGACGGCCGAAGCCGTCGGCGCAGTATCGGCAGTTCACGTCGGTACGCCTCGCCATCACCATACGCCACGAACTGCTGATACTGGCGATGCGGCGCCGCCACACGCGCCGCGTGGCGCACCGGGCACCAGTACTGCTCGGTACGACCGGCAATCTCGCGCGCGTACCCCAGCAGGCCGTTGGCATAGGCGCAGTACTCGCAATTGAGTGCCTCGATGACATTCAGATAGGCGAGGCGATGGCGATCGAAGGCGAAATAGCGCCCGCGGTGCACGCGCTCGATACCCCAGGCGCGAAAGCACACCTGCTGGTACACCGTCAGGGCCAGGTCCAGCACAAACAACGGCACGACCAGGCCGTAGATGACCGGCACCGTCAACAGGTGCGCGGGCCGGGCGCGCAGCACGTACGGCAGCAGGCGCCGGCGCAGCGCCGCCTGGCGGCGCCGCAGCTGCTCCCCGCCATCCGTCAGACGCTGGGCAAACTGCACCCGCAGGCGCTCGGCCTCGACCTCCAACTCCTGTTGCAGCGCCCACAAACGAGCACGCAACTCATCGAAACGGGACATGACCTGGCAACCGACGGCGGACGGACGCCTGTCATTGTCCGCCAGCGGATAAACAAAAGCCCGCCCCGGTGATGTCCCGGGGCGGGCTTTAATCTCGCCGTCGCTGATCCGCCTCAGATGTTGAACACGTCCATCTGCCGCGGGATGACGTCGTTGCAGACAACGATGTACTTCTCGGCGATCTGCCAGGCCTCGCCGGCCGGCACCAGCCGGTAGCGGTAGTGGCCGAAGAACATGTCGGTGCGCTGCTCTTCGTGCTTGTACGTGTTGACCTGGAAGTTGGCCGTGGCGACCAGCGCCTGGGCCGATACCTCACGCAGGCGGATGTTGGTCACGAAGTGCCGCGTGCGCGGCAGGCGCAGCAGCGACGAGGACAGCCCCGACTCGATGCGCCACACCCGCTCGGCCAGGCGCTCGCGGTTGCCGCAGTAGATGAGCGAGATCTCGCCCTTCGGGTTGTCGATCAAGACATCGTCGTCTTCCCAGGACGGCGCCCAGTAGACCGCGTCCTCCCGGTACAGCGCCAGCCAGTCGTGCCAGCGACGCTCGTCCAGGCAGGCCGCCTCTTCCAGTAGCAGCTCGGTGACCGCGTCCTTGAGCAGGAGATCAGGCTGCATGGCGCTTGGCCTCCTCGCGACGCAGCCCTTCGGTCATCAGTTTCAGCCAGTGCCGATACTCACCGTGGTACAGCGTCTCGTCGGCGAAACGACTGGCGCTGACCTGCGGGTTGAAGCCCAGTTCGCGCGCCTGTTCGTCGGCACCGACGTGACGCCGCTTCATGCCGCGGTCGAAGTCCTGCCACTCGGCGTTGCGGCCGTGGTAGCCGGACTGGCAGGCATCGAACTCGGTCAGGTCGTCCGGCGTGGCGATGCCGCTGGCGCCGTAGAAGTCTTCGTACTGGCGCACCCGGCGCTCGCGCGCTTCCTCGCTCTCGCCCTTCGGCGCCACGCAGTAGGCGTGCACTTCGGTCTGATCGGGGGCAATCGGCCGCCATGAGCGCAGCTGGGTGGAGATGCCGTCGAACAGGATCACGTTCGGGTAGATCAGCACCTGGCGCAGGCGCCCGGCCATCCACTTGGCCTGCAGCGGGCCCACCCGCGCTTCCAGCGCGTCGTACTGCATACCCAGCGCGCGGTCGCGGAAGTTCGGCACGTCGGTCCAGATCATGACGTGCCCGTTGCCGAGGTCGTAGTTGCCGTTCAGGGCGTTGCGGGTGTCGATCTTGATGGCCTTGACGTTGTCGGTGCC
>NZ_JBFJTF010000069.1:0-11645 GCF_041625615.1 Immundisolibacter sp.
CTCAGCCTGCTGGGGCTGGCCTGGACGCTGAAGTTTCTGTGGGCGCCGGCGGTGGACGCCTGGCGCGGGCACCGGCGCTGGATGCAGGCCGCGAACCTGCTGATGGCCGGCTGCATGCTGGCGCTGGCCAGTCTGGACCCCGGGCGTACCGAGCTGTGGCTGGTGCTGGGCGTGTTCGTGCTGGCCTCGGCCACCAACGACATTGCCATCGACGCCTACACCGTCGAGCACGTGCCGCGGGCCGAGCTGGGCCTGGCCAACGGGGTGCGCATTGCCCTGTACCGGGTCGGCATGCTGGCCGCCGGCGTGCTGTTGATGCTCAGCGACCGCATCGGCTGGAGCGGCACCTATCTGGCCACCGGCGGCCTGCTGGCGGCGCTGGCGGTGCTGTGCGGCGCCGCGCCGGCGGAGCGGCCGCGCCTGGGGGCACCGCCGCGGCTGGCCGACCTGCGCGCGCTGGTGAGCCAGCCGCGCAGCGTGCTGGCCGGCCTGGCCGTGCTGACCGTGCTCGGCTGGCTGATCGGCCGCCAGTTCGGCTGGCTCGGCCAGCGTACCGATGTCGTGCTGGCGGTGCTGGCGGTCGCGCTGGCGGTGCTGGCGGCGCGCCAGCCGGCGCGCGCGGGCACGTCCGTGGCGGCGCCGTTCGCCTCGCTGATGGCCCGGCCGCACATGCTGGGCGTGCTGGCGTTCGCGCTCACCTTCAAGCTCGGCGACGCCGCCATGGGGTTGATGGTCAAGCCGTTCTGGGTCGATGCCGGTTTCAGCGCCAGCGAGATCGGCCTGGTGTCGGTGAACGTCGGACTGGTGCTGTCGGTCGCCGGCGGCGTGCTGGGCGGCGTGATCACGCATCGGCTGGGCGTGTTCCATGCCCTGTGGTCGCTGGGCCTGCTGCAGGCCGTCTCCAACCTGGGGTATGCCTACGCGGCGCATGTGGCCGGTGTCGGCGAGGTGTCCGCGGGCGTGCTGTATGCCGCCAGCATGGCCGAGTCGTTCACCGGGGGACTCGGTACCGGGGCGTTCCTGGCCTGTCTGATGGCGGTGGTGGATCACCGTCAGGCAGCCACCGAGTACGCGCTGCTGTCGTCGCTGTTCGCGCTCAGCCGCTCGCTGGCCGGCTTTGCCAGTGGCTTCGGCGCCGAGCTCATGGGTTACCGCGACTATTTTCTGTTGACGTTCCTGCTATGTTTTCCGGCTTACGCGCTGCTGCCGACCGTGCGCCGCGCTCTGGCGGCGGCCGAGGCATCCGACGCGCCTGGAGTTTCGCAATGATTACCGCATTCGTTTTGATCGACGCCCAACGGGGGCAGGTCGGCGCGCTGGCGCAGCGCCTGGCCGAACTGCCGGGCATTGCCGAGGTGTACTCGGTCAGCGGCCGGCACGACCTGGTCGCGATCGCACGGGTGGCCGAGGCCGACGACCTGTCGGCCCTGGTCACCGACAAGCTGGCGGCGCTGCCGGGCATTGAGCGCACGGAGACGCTGTTGGCGTTCCGCGCCTTCTCGCGGCACGACCTCGACAGCCTGTTCGATGTGGGGTTGGGACCGACGGAGCGCTGAGTGGACGACGTGATGTCGGCCCGACGGCGCCGCCGGCACCGGGCCGGCCGCGGGATCGGGCACGTGCGTGTCGCCGCCGGCGCGGCGCCCGGCGCTCGCGCCAACCTGCGGCGGCAGGTGGTCGACCTGTACCGGCGCGGTACCTTGCCGGCGCTGCTCAGCGTGTCGTGTGCCATCGGTCTGATGGGCGTGTTGTGGCCGGTGCTGTCGGCGCCGGTGCTGACGGCGTGGCTGTCGATGCAGCTGCTGATCGCCGTCGGGCGCCTGCGCTTGGTCGGGCGGTTCAACCGCCACCGGGTGAGCGACGATCGCCTGTGGCGGTGGCGCAATTACTACGCCAGCGCGGCGCTGACGACCGGCCTGGTGTGGGGCGGTGGCAGTGTGCTGCTGGTGATGAATGCGCCGGCGGTGCAGCAGGTGTTGACCTGGGTTGTGCTCAGCGCCGCCGTTCTGGTGGAATTCCCGGCCCTGGCGCGTCTGGGACGGCCGTTTTTCGGCTTGCTGGTCGCGGCCCTGGCGGCGCCGCTGGGGCTCATGCTGTTTGGTTCGCCGCCGCTGCCGGATGCTGCCGCGGCGTTGCTGTTGTTGGCGTTTGCCAGCGCGCTGGCGGGGATGGAGCTGCGTCGCACGTACGTCGATGGCTTGCAGCTGGAGGTGGAGTTCGCCCGTCTGGCGCGCCTCGATCAGCTCACCGGCCTGGCGAACCGGCGCTGTTTCGACGAGACCCTGGCCGGTGAATGGCAGCGTGTCCAGCGGTACGGTGGGGAGTTGGCGCTGGTGGTGTTCGACGTGGACGAGTTCAAACCCTACAACGATCATTTCGGTCATCCCGGCGGTGACAGCTGCCTGCGACGCCTGGCCGCTGCCGCCCGCGAGGTGGTGCATCGTCACGGCGACCTGGTGGCGCGCCTGGGTGGCGAGGAGTTCGCGGTGGTGTTGCCGCAGACTCCCGCCAGTGGCGCCGCAGCGGTGGCGGACACCCTGCGTCAGGCGGTCGAGAACCTGAAACTGCCGCATGCACCCGGCGCCGGGCGGGAGATGGTCACCATCAGCGCCGGCGTGGCCAGCGTGCGGCCAAGTGGCGAGCGACGCGTCGAGGATCTTGTGGAAGCGGCGGACCGGGCGCTGTATGCCGCCAAGCGGGCCGGCCGTAACCGCGTGGTCACGGCGCCGCTTTTCGACGACAGCGTCAGTGGGCCGGCGGCGGCCGTGCGGGTGTCGGCATGAGCGCATGGGCCGGCTGGGTGCTGCCGCCGCTGATTGGCGCCGTGATCGGTGGCGTGACCAACGACATCGCCATTCGCATGCTGTTTCGGCCCTACCAGCCCTGGCGCATCGGCCGTCTTGGGGTGCCGCTGACGCCGGGGCTGATCCCGCGGGAACGTGCGCAGATCGCGGAGGCCATCGCCGACACGTTCACTGCCCACGTGCTCGACGGTGATCAGGTGGCCGATCTGCTGCTGACCGAGCCGGTGCGCGCGCGCTTGCGCGACAAGGTGGCCGGCATGGTCGAGCAGCTCGGTGGCCTGCTGGGTGCCAACGCGGCCATGCTGTCGATGGCCAAGGGCATGGCCGGCGATTTGCTGTTGCGTGAGGTCGACGCGCTGGCGCGGGCCGACGGGCCCAGCGCAGAGCACATCCGCGAGCGCATTCGTGCCCGTATCGACGCGCTCGACGTGGCCAAGCTGGAGGCGCTGGTGCTGGGGTTCTCGCGCAAGCAGTTTCGCGCGATCACCTATTTTGGCGTGCTGGTGGGGGGGCTGATCGGCTTCGTGCAGGTGCTGCTGACGCAGGTGCTCGCCGTGTATTGAGCGGGTCCGGCGCTATCATGGCGGCCGGCCAACCACGCCTCACAGGGGAGAATCACCATGCCTGACGTCGTCAGCAGTCGGCTGCCTACCGGCGGTTTCGAAACCTTCTTTCATACCTGCGGCGCTGCCGATGCGCCGCCGGTGATCCTGCTGCACGGCTCGGGCCCGGGCGCCAACGCCATGTCCAACTGGGTGCATGCGCTGCCGTTCCTGGGCGAGCGTTACCGTGCCATCGCGCCCGACATCGCCGGCTTCGGCGAAAGCCAGCACCATGCGCCGCCCACCGGTGCGGCGGCGTGGATCGATGTGTGGACGGCGCAGATCATCGCGCTGCTGGACGGCCTTGGCATCGAGAAGGCGCACCTGGTCGGCAACTCGATGGGCGGTGGTGTGACGCTGCAGTTGTTGCGTCGCCATCCGCAGCGCTTCGAGCGGGTGGTGCTGATGGGCGCGGTCGGCGCGCCGTTCACCACCACCGAGGGGTTGCGTCGCGGCTGGGGCTATTACCGCACCGGCACCGAGGAGGAGCTGGCGTACCTGGTGCGCAAGTTCCTGCACAACCCGGACGTGCTGGGCGGCGACGTGGATTCGATTGCGCGTCAGCGCTACGGACTGGTGATGCAGGATCGCATCCGCACCCAGTTCGAGGCCATGTTCCCGGGCGACGCACAGACGCACGTGGACGCCTTCGTGGTGCCGGAGCACGAGCTGCGCGCCATGAACCACCCGACGCTGGTGACACACGGGCGCGAGGACTTCTTCATCCCGACCAGCACCAGCCTGTACGTGGCCGAGCGCATGCCCAACGCCCAGCTGCACATGTTCCACCACTGCGGCCACTGGATTCAGATCGAGCAGCGCCAGGCCTTCAATCAATTGGTGCTGGATTTCCTGGACGGCCGTTTCGGCTGAGCCGCCGAGAACCCCGCGGCCGACGCGTCGCCGCCGGCCCGTGTCGGGATGCTCCCGAGCGCGGGTTCCGGCGGTGCCGGACGGTGTCTTAGCCGGCGGCGATGCCGCGCGTCAGGATGTCCATCATCTGCGCGCTGTAGTCGTGAGGGTCGTCGGCGAAGTCGATGTCCTGAAAATGCCGCAGCAGGGGGCGGGTCTGGGCATAGAACACGTTGCCGGCGTTCACCAGCACGGCGATCAGCGCCGGGTTGACGTCGGCCCGTAGCTGGCCGGCGGTCTGGCCGGCGCGGATCAGCTCCACCAGGCGGTGGAAACTGGCGGCGAAGTCGTCGCGCACCGGCTGGATATCGCTCTCGTCACAGTCACTGGTCAGCGCACGCAGCACCAGGCGGCTGGACATGGGATCTTCGATGTAATCGCACAGACGCATGCGCGCATAGGCGTTCAGGCGTCCGATGCCGTCTTCTTCCAGCCGCGAGACCGCGTCGATGGAGTCGGTGAACGAGCGGCAGGCGTTCTTCAGGACTTCCTGGTACAGAGCCGCCTTGCTCTTGAAGTGATGGAAGATGTTTGCCTTGCTGACGTCGGCCCGCTTTGCGATGGCGCTGATGGAGGCGGCGTCGTAGCCCTGACTGGAAAAAATTTCCGCCGCCGCCCGTCGGACTCGGTGGGCGGGGGCGGCACAGGGTTTGGGAGGGGAGGGGTTCGTCATTATGTGTAACAACTAACTGGTTCGGAGGGGTGGACCGACCGGTCAGTCGGCGTTGATGTTAAGCCCGTTGTGGGGCGGTTGCAAGAGGGGGCGAACGATGCCGTCAGGACGCCGCCACGGGGTTGCGCAGCACGCCGATGCCGTCGATTTCCACGCGGACCTCGTCGCCGGGTTGCATCCACAGCGGCGGCGTGCGGGCAGCGCCGACGCCGCTCGGGGTGCCGGTGAGAATGACGCTGCCGGGCTCGAGCGTGCAGTCGGCACTCAAAAACTCGATCAGCGTCGGCACGTCGAAAATCATGTCGCTGGTGTTGGCGGACTGCACCGTCTGTCCATTCAGGACGGTGCGGATATCCAGCGCGTTGGGGTTGGGGATTTCGTCGGCCGTGACCAGGACCGGGCCGAGCGGGCAGAAGGTGTCGAACGACTTGCCGCGACAGAACTGTCCGCCACCCCACTCCATCTGCCAGTCGCGGGCGCTGACGTCGTTGGCGCAGGTGTAGCCGAGCACGTGGTCGAGGGCGTCGGCGGCGCGCACGTTCTTCGCCCGACGGCCGATGACCACGGCCAGCTCGCATTCGTAGTCCACCTTGTGGCTGGGTGCCTGCGTGGGGATGAGGATGGGCTGTTCGGGGTGGTGCAGGGCCGCACGCGCCTTGATGAACAGCACCGGATACTGCGGGATGGCGGCGCCGGTTTCCTGGGCGTGCTTGCGGTAGTTGAGGCCGATGCAGTAGATCGTGGGCGGCGCCACCGGCGCCAGCAGCGGGGCATCGGCCGGTGCCGCGCGGTCACTGATCTGCCAGTCGCCGAACAGGTCGCCGTCGATGAAGCGGCGTTGGCCGGTGCTGTCCTCGGCGATGTGGCGCGGACCGTCGGCGGTGTCGATGCGGGCGATGCGGGCCATGCAAGTTCTCCTGTTTTCGGCGCCGGTGCTGGCGTAAATGGGTGCGCAGTGTAAGCGCTGCGTCACACGGCGGTGGCCTGACGCGCCTGACGCAGCATGTCGATCAGGCGCCCACGCACGGTGTCGGCGGTATCGGCCGGCGTGTCGAAGGTCAGTCGTCGGGGCGTGCCGTCGGACACCATGTCGATGCCGTGCGGGTCAACGCCCACCAGCTCGGCATGGCCCGGATCGACGCCGAAATAGTGACGGCAGTAGGTGTGCACCGCGTCGGCGTGGTCGCGGTTCATGTGCTCGACGATGTCGGCCTCGACCTCCGCCAGCGGGTTGCGCAGGTCGACGGCGTCCGGCTCGATCCAGCCGATCTGGCCGAAGCCGCCGATGAAGCGCAGGCGCACCGCGCGCAGCGCGTAGAACGCGAAATCATGCGTGTCGGCGTAGGCGCGTGCCGCCGGGAAAAATCGGCAGTAGCGCGCGCCGGTCGCGGCGGCGTCGGACGGTGCGAGCCGGTAGGCGTCGGCCAGGAAGGTCAGGCGCGGGCCGGCCTGTGGGTCGGCCGCATCGGCCGGGTCGAACACGGTCAGTGACACGCGCGGGTCGTCGGCGATGTTGCGGGTGTGTTCGGCCAGGGTGCTGATGTAGATGACCGGCTCGCCGGTGGCACTGAGCACATAGGGCGTGATCGAGCCGAACGGGTAGCCGGGCAGGCTGCGCGATTGGGTGGCCAGCACGCCGTAGCGGCTGGCGCGCAGGAACTCGCTGGCAGTACGTGGGTGGTTCATGACGCGTTCGGGGTGTCGGGTAGCGGGGTGACGTCGACCTGCACGTCGATAGTGTGGTTGTCACCGCCACCGTAGATGATGCCCTTCAGGGGCGGCACGTCGCTGTAGTCGCGGCCCCAGGCGGTCACCACGTGACGGTCCGAGGGTTGCAGGTTGTTGGTCGGGTCCCAATCCTGCCAACCGACATCCGGCAGGTAAACCTGCAACCAGGCGTGCGAGGCGTCGGCGCCGGCCAGTTTGGCCTGTCCGGGCGGCGGCACGGTTTCGAGGTAACCGCTCACGTAGCGGGCGGCCAGGCCCAGGCTGCGCAGGCAGCCGATGGCCAGGTGGGCGAAGTCCTGACACACCCCGCGGCGGCGGCGAAGCACCTCCAGCGGTGGGGTGGTGACGTCGGTGGCGGCGGGGTCGTAGGCGAAATCGGCGTGGATGCGCGTCATCAGATCGGCCACGGCATCGGTCAGCGGGCGACCGGGCGCAAAGCTGCCGGCGGCGTACTCGTGCAGCGCGGCCTCGGCGCGGACCAGCGGCGAGTCCAGGCAGAACTGCATGGCGTCCAGCAGTTCGGCATCGTTCGGCGCGGCCAGGCGCTGGCGCGCCTGCTGCCAGTCCATGTCGCCGCCCAGCCACAACTGGCGGCGCTGCGCCGTCAGGCGCACGTCGCAGGTGGCCGTGATGGTCACGTCCTGGTGCGGTTGCAGGATGGCGAAATAGCTTGCGGTATTGCCGAAGTAGTCCTGCCGGTCGCGGTAGTCGCTGCACGGCGGCTGGATGTCGAGGCGCCCGCCGGTCAGTGTCTGCCCCGCGAAGCTGCGCGGCAGCAGGTGCGCTTCGTTGTGGCTGATGGCCACCGGCGCCTCGTAGCGGTAGCGCGTGGTGTGGACGATGCGGTAGTTCACGGTGGGTCGGCCGGCACATGCAGCAGCGGGTGGGGCGCGGCCGGCGTCTGGAAGTGGATGCTCGCGACCGTGTCCGACAGGGCACGCAGCAGGTACTCGCCGCGGGCCAGGAACTGATCCAGGGCGGCCGCGTCGAGACCCTGGTCGCCGGTGAAGGTGGTCAGGTCAAGCAGGCGCAGGCGGCTGGTTGCTTCCAGTGCCAGGCGGCCGGCGGTGTCCAGGCGCACGCCGTCGCTGCCGTGGGGGAGGGCGGCGAGATGGGTCTCGATAGCGCGCAACTGGGCGGCCAGGCTGCGCGGCTGACGCTGGTCGAGCAGCAGCAGCTCCAGGGCCACGGTCGTTTCGGGGCGTTGCTGGCGGTGGCGACGGAAGGCCGGCATCGCGTCGCAGAAGGCCAGCGCGGCGTCCAGCCGTGGTGGGCTGGCGGCGTCACACAGGAGACTGCGCAGCACCACGCCAAGGTTCTGGCCGCGCTCGATGCAGCGGCCCAGTTCCAGGAAATGCCAGCCGGTGTCATGTTCGAGCGCGTCGTGCAGTGCGCCTGCGAGTGCCAGCAGGGCCTGCAGCTGGCGCTGGCTGGTGACCGCCAGGCGTTCGACAGGTTCGCTGGGGTCGGCGGGCGTCGGAGGCCAGGGGGCGTCGGTCAGCAGGTGCAGGGCGTCCTCCGGCAGGCGCTCGCGCACCGCTTCGGTCGCCTGGCCGAGCGCCTGCAGGTTGAAGGCCACGCCCCCGGGGTGCTGGGCGTCGGTCAGCAGATCGAGAAACCGGTGCGGCAGGGTCTCGGGGGCCGCCTGTGTGGCGGCGCCCGGATGGTTGGCGGTCAGGCGGCCCAGGGTCTGCACCAGGGCCTGCAGCCGCTGCGTGGTCCATGGCGCCGGCATGCTGTCGGCCAGCGGGTCCAGGGTCAGGCGCAGCAGACGCAGGGCGGCGATGGCCCGCTCCAGGTAGCGTCCGGCCCAGAACAGGTTTTCGGCCGCGCGTCGCGGCAGCTCGCCGTGGGCCATCCCCGCAGGTGGCGTCGCCGGCAGCTGCATCGTTTCGGGTTCGGGCTCGCTGGCCAGGACCCACACGTCCTTGCCCATGGCGCCGGCCTGGTTGCTGATGAACAGCGTGTCGGCTTGTGGCGCCGTGCGTGCGAACCCGCCGGGCAACACCCGGTAGGCGTCGTTGCCGGCGGTCAGAAAGGCGCGCAGCAGTACCGGGCGCTGTTGCAGCTGCTGGTCGACGAACGAGGGCGCCGGTCGCGGCATGATGGCGGTCTGGGCCACAAACTGGGCCGGCTGCGCGCGCAGCCGGTCACGCCACATGTCCCGTTCCCGACGGCTGAGGTTTGCTCCGAAAACCGAGCGCTCGTCGATGCGCCGCTGCAGGCGCTTGATGACCAACTGTGGCAGGTGTTCGAGCACGTAGGACAGGTGCTGTGGGTCACCGCACCAGTAGCTGTCCACGCTCGGCAGGCGCAGCTCCTCGCCCAGGAAATACCGTGCCAGGGCCGGCAGGTAGGCACCCAGGGCCGGGTTTTCCAGCACGCCGCTGCCGAGCGGGTTGACGACGCTGACCTGGCGCCGGCGCGCCGCTTCCACCAGTCCCGGTACGCCGAGGAAGGAGTCGGGGCGCAGTTCCAGCGGGTCGCACCAGGCGTCGTCGACGCGCCGCCACAGCACATCCACCGGCGTCAGGCCCTCGAGCGCGCGCAGGTGCAGGCGTCCGCCGCGCATCACCAGATCCGAGCCTTCGACCAGCTGCAGGCCGAGCAGGCCGGCCAGCTGGGCCTGTTCGTAGTAGGTCTCGTTGTGTGGCCCCGGCGTGAGCAGGGCCATGGACGGTTCGTGCCGCGCCGCCGGCGGGGCCGCCGCCAGCAGGTTGCCACGCAGCGCGCGCAGGAACGGCTCCTGCCGGTGGGCCGCCGCGTCGCGGTACAGGCTCGGCAGCACGCGCGCGGTGACGCGGCGGTTCTCCAAGGCGTAGCCGATGCCGGACGGTGACTGGGTGCGATCGGCCAGCACCCAGGTGCGGCCGTTGCAGTCGCGCACCAGGTCGGCGGCGTACAGCGGCAGCTGGTGGGCGGAGGGCAGGCGGATGTCCTGGCACGGGCGCAGAAAGCCGCCATGGCCGAACACCAGCGCCGGTGGCAGCAGGCCGCGGCGCAGCGTCTCGCGCGGGCCGTACAGGTCGGTCAGCAGCAGGTTCAGCAGTTCCGCGCGCTGGGCCAGGCCGGCCTCGATGGCGGCCCAGTCGTCGCTGCCGATCAGCAGGGGTACGACGTCCAGTGTCCACGGCCGCCGGGCGCCGTCGGCCATGCCATAGACGTTGTAGCTGGTGCCGGTTTCGTGCAGCAGGCGCCGCGCCTCTTGGGCGCGGTTGCCCAGGGCCTGCGGGCCGAGTGCTTCCAGGGCCTGGGTCAGGCGGGCCCGCTGCGGGTGGCGGGTGTCGTCCGGCAGGCCGCTCCACTCGGCAAGCGAGGCGGCCAGTTCGCTCGGCGGCGTCGGCATGTCAGCAGGTGCGACGGCCGCCTCAGCGCGGCTGTCGGCGCAGGTCCAGCGTGTGCGGGTAGTCGGTGTTGACCGCTTCGGTCGGCGGCGTCAGCGGTGCCGGCAGGCTGCCTTCGGGCAGGAACCGGCCCAGTGCCGCCACCGGCGGCGGTGGCACGATGGCGCCCGCGGTGTGGCCGTAATTCCAGAAACGCATGATGCGGCGCCCCTCGGCTTCATAGGCGTTGACCGGGAAGGTTTCGTAGTTGCGCCCGCCGGGGTGCGCCACGTGGTAGGTGCAGCCGCCCACGGCACGGCCGTTCCACGTGTCGATGATATCGAACACCAGTGGTGTGTGCGGGCCGATGGTCGGATGCAGCGCCGAGGGCGGATTCCAGGCCCTGTAGCGCACGCCGGCGACCTGTTCGCCGTGTGTGCCGGTGGCCTGCAGCGGCACCTTTCGGCCGTTGCAGGCCACGACATAGCGGCCGTCGGCGGTGCCGCTGAGGCGCACCTGCAGGCGCTCGACCGAGGAGTCGACGTAACGGGCGGTGCCGCCGGCAGTGGTTTCCTCGCCCATCACGTGCCAGGGCTCCAGGGCGGCGCGCAGTTCGAGCGCGAGGTCGCCCACCTGCACGGTGCCGTAGTGCGGGAAGCGGAACTCGACGAACGGGTCCAGCCAGTCGTCCTGGAACGGGTAGCCGGCCTCGCGCAGTTCGGCCAGCACGCTGCGCAGATCGGCGGCGACGTAGTGCGGCAGCATGAAGCGGTCGTGCAGGCCGCTGCCCCAGCGCGCCAGGGGCTGGCGATACGCCTGGCGCCAGAAGCGCGCCACCAGGGCGCGCAGCAGCAGCGCCTGGAACAGCGCCATGTGGGCATGCGGTGGCATTTCGAATGCGCGCAGTTCAAGAAGGCCGAGCCGGCCGCTGGCGCTGCCGGGGGCGTACAGCTTGTCGATGCAGAACTCGGCGCGGTGGGTGTTGCCGGTCAGGTCCACCAGCAGGTTGCGCAGCAGGCGGTCGACCAGCCACGGCGTCGGCGCCTCGCCGGCCGGCATCTGCTGGAAGGCGATGTCGAGTTCGTACAGGCTGTCGTGGCGGGCCTCGTCGACCCGTGGTGCCTGGCTGGTAGGGCCGATGAACAGGCCCGAGAACAGGAACGACAGGCCCGGGTGATGCTGCCAGTAGGTGATCAGGCTGCGCAGCAGGTCGGGTCGGCGCAGCAGCGGGCTGTCGGCCGGGGTCGGGCCGCCGAGTGTGATGTGGTTGCCGCCGCCGGTGCCGGTGTGGCGGCCGTCGAGCATGAATTTCTCGGTGCCGAGGCGCGCCTCGCGTGCCAGGGCATACAGCGTGGTGGTGGTGTCGACCAGCGCGTCCCAGCTGGGCGCGGGGTGCACGTTGACCTCGATCACGCCCGGGTCCGGGGTGACCATGAGCCGTTCCAGGCGGCCGTCACGCGGCGGCTCGTAGCCTTCGATCACCACCGGCAGCTGGCACGCCGCGGCGCTGGCTTCGAGCGCCGCCAGCAGTTCCACGTAGTGTTCGAGTTCGCCCAGCGGCGGCAGGAACACGTGCAGGCGGCCATCGCGCGCTTCGATGCAC
>NZ_JBFJTF010000070.1:0-11575 GCF_041625615.1 Immundisolibacter sp.
CTCAACGGAGCCGGCGCCGAGGTACCGACCAGGTGGTTCGCCTCGATGGCACCGGCGTCGGCCAGAATCAACGCCCGCTGAATCATGTTGTCCAACTCGCGCACGTTGCCCGGCCAGGTGTAGCCGAGCAGCGCGCCCACGGCCGCATCGGCCAGCACCGGCGCCGGGGTCGGCCGGCGCCAGTGACGCGCCAGCAGCCGCCGGGCCAGCGGCAGGATGTCGGCCGGCCGCTCGCGCAGGGGCGGCAGGTGCAGCGGGAACACCGCCAGGCGGTAGTAAAGATCCTCGCGAAACCGCCCGGCTGCGACTTCGGCCGCCAGATCCCGGTTGCTGGTGGCCAACACGCGCACGTCGAGGTCGATCGGTTGACGCCCGCCCAGGCGCTCCACCTCGCGCTCCTGCAACACGCGCAGCAGTTTGGCCTGCAGGCCGAGCGCCATCTCGGAAATCTCGTCCAGCAGCAGGGTTCCGCCGTGGGCCTGCTCGAACTTGCCGGCGTGCGCGCTGCTGGCGCCGGTGAAGGCACCCTTCTCGTAACCGAACAGCGTCGCCTCGAGCATGTTTTCCGGAATGGCGGCGCAATTGATGGCCACGAATGGCCCGTCGCGCCGCGGCGACTGGTCGTGGATATAGCGCGCCATCACCTCCTTGCCGGTACCCGACTCGCCGGTCAGCAGCACGCTGACCTCGCTGTCCGCCACCCGCGCCGCCAGCGACAGCAGCTCACGCGACCGCGGGTCGTCGGCCACCGGGGCGTCGGCGGCGTCGGCGCCCGGTGGCAGCAACTGGCCGACCATCCCGACCAGTGCCGCCGGCTCGAACGGTTTCGCCAGGTACTCAACGGCACCGTCGCGCACCGCCTGCACGGCGTGTCGGATGGTGCCGAAGGCGGTCATCAACACCACCGGCAAGTCCGGCCGGCGCCGGCGCAGGGCCTGCAGCAGCGCGTCACCGTCCATCGGCTGCATCTGTACGTCGCTGACGACCAATGCCGGGCGTTCGCGTTCCAGCATGGCCAGCGCCGCCTGCCCGTCGGCGGCGGCCAGGCTGCGGTAGCCGGCCAGATCCAGCGTGTCGCACAAGGCCTCGCGCAGGGCCGGATCGTCCTCCACCACCATCACCGCGGCATGGCTCATGGCTCAATCCTCCAGCGTCAGGGCAGCGACGCGACGCGGGCGGCGGCACGGCAGGGTCACCTCGAAACGACAGCCGGCCGTCGACTCGGCCAGCACCAGGTGGCCGTGGTGGCGCTCGATGATGCCCCGGGCCACCGCCAGTCCCAGGCCGGTGCCGCCCGGCCGCCCGGACACGAACGGCTCGAACACGCGTGCCCGCAAGGCCGGCTCCACACCGGGGCCGTCGTCACTCACGGCCAGCCACAGTTCGCCGTCGTGCACGTCACACACGACAGCGACCTCGGTCGCCCCCGCCTCGAAGGCGTTCAGACACAGATTGGCCAGCGCCCCGGCCAGGTTCTCGACACTGCCGGTCAGACGCGCCGGCGGTGGCGCCGGCGGCAACCGCAGTCGCGCCCCGTCCGGGCAGCGCGGCTGCACGGTTGCGCAGACCGCATGCAGCAGGTCGGCGACGGTGAAACGTCCGGTGCCCGGATTGGCGCCATGCGCGAATGCCAGCATGTCTGCCACCAGACGCTCGAGCTGACGCAGGCGCTCGACCAGCCGGCCCGCGAACCGCGTCTGATCGCCCGGTTCCAGGCTGGCGTCACGCAGATGGCAGGCGTAGACCAGGGCGGTGGCCAGCGGCGTGCGCACCTGATGCGCCAAACCGGCTGTCATTTCTCCCAGCGCGGCAAGCGGCCGCTGAACCGCCAGCTGCTGCTGCAGTGCCTCCAGGCGCCGTTCGAGCTGGCGGTACGACTGGTCGAGCGCCCCCGACAGGTGCTCGAACGCGTCGACGTCGGGGTCGACGGTGTGTTTGTGAGAAAGCGTGGCCGGCATGATCCAGGTCCTGATCGCTGCGCCCCGCGACGGCGGGGCCGGTGTCGATCAGGCCTTTAGCAAGCACCGTACCAGTTTATTTTTTCATTATTATTCTTACAGTTATTGATGGGATATCCACCAACCGTCAAGCATCCGACACCGATCCGGCCCGTTGCAGGCCGTATTTGCGCATCTTCTCGACCAGCGTCGTGCGACGCATGTTCAGCAGTTCGGCGGCGTGGGCGACGACTTCGTTGGCCTCGGTGAGCGCCTGCTGGATGTAGGTCCGCTCCAGGTCCTCAAGGTGGTCCTTGAGATTGATGCCGGCGAGCGGCAACCGGCTGGAGCCGGCCTGCATCGGCGCACCGACGCCGACGCCCGGCAGCGGCAGGTCGCCGGTTTCGTCGCACGGCGCCGCAACGCCAGCCGACTGACGCAGCCGTGACGGCAGATCCGCAGCGCTCACGGGCCGTTCGCCGTGCAGGATGGCCATGCGCTCGATGAGGTTGGCCAGCTCGCGCACATTGCCGGGCCACGGATACTCGGACAACACGGCCATGGCATCGCGATTCAGGCGCACCCGAATGCCCTTCTCCCGCGCGATGCGCGCGCCCAGTTCGTCGACCAGCGCCGGAATGTCCTCGCAGCGCTGGCGCAGTGGCGGCAACTCGATCGGGAACACATTCAGGCGGTAGTAGAGATCCTCGCGGAACCGGCCCTCTCGGATGCCCGCTTCCAGGTCTCGATGCGTGGCGGCGATGATGCGCACATCGGCGTTGATGCTGCGGTTGCTGCCGACGCGCTCGAACACGCGCTCCTGCAACACACGCAGCAGCTTGACCTGCATCGGCAGGCTCATGTCGCCAATTTCGTCCAGGAACAGGGTGCCGCCCTCGGCCGCCTCGAAACGCCCCTGACGGGCGCTGATGGCACCGGTGAATGCGCCCTTCTCGTGCCCGAACAGCTCACTTTCCAGCAAGTCGGCGGGAATCGCGCCACAGTTGACCGGCACAAAGGGGCGGTTGGAGCGCGCAGACTGGAAATGGATGTTGCGGGCAACCACTTCCTTGCCCGTGCCGGACTCGCCGAGCACGAGCACATTGGAGTCGGTGCGGGCCACGCGCTCGATCAGGTAATTGACACGCTCCATGGCGTGCCCGTGGCCAACCAGTCGGTACACGAGGCTGGCGTTGTGGCGACTGCCCGCCCGCTCGCGCACGAAACGCGCCCGGTCGAGCGCGGCGCTCAGGCTGTCGTATTGCAGCGGCAGCGTCACCGTGCCGATGAGTGCCCGACCGAGCGCGGTCTGCCAGTCCGCACCGGCCTTCTCGCCGTCCGGCACCGCCAGCACGGCCACCGTGCGCGGCCAACGGGCACGACAGCGCGCGAGCAGCGCCATGGCCTCCTCGCGCGAACCGGTCTGAAACAGCATCAGCGCCAATGGCGGCGCGTCGTCGGGCCACTCGTCCAACTCACCGTCGGTGACGGTGTGGTAGCCAAGAAAATGCAACAGATCAACCGGCGCGGGACAGACGTCCGCCGGCGGCGGCGCCAGAACCAGACAATCGCGGACCATGCCTCGGGTTTCCCTGTTAACCCTGCCCGAGTGCGTCATGATGACGTCACCCGGCGCGCCCACGCATCACGCAAACGCGCCAAAAACGTCCGCAATAGTGCAAACACGCACAGCACGTGTCAAGAAATCGGCGACCCGCGGAACCGCACGTACCGGCACACGTGCCGGTTTTTCGGCAGTGGCCGGAACGCGGGTCACTGTCCTGCTGTCAGCCAGCGCCGCCCGGGCGCCTGGCCTGCGCCACCGCGCGCCGGTGGCAGCGGAACACGAACCGCTCCAGCGCCTCACTGACCGCCGGCTCGAGCCCCTGGAACTCGGCCACCACCGCGCCGTCATCCAGCACATGCAGCACCGCCGGCAGCTCGAGCGGCTTGGGCAGGTGCGGCAGCAGGTAAAGCGCCACCCATCCCGAACCGGCGGCCGGCGGCGGTTCGGCCCGCCACATGACTGCACGCGCGCTCAGTTGCACCGGCACGGGCGCCGGCAGCGCCTGCTCGCGCGCCACCAGGCGGCCGAGCAGTTCCAGGGCGAGGTCGAGCTTCTGATCCAGGCGCTGCACGTGCGCAGCCAGCTGGGGGGAATCGTCGACCGGGGGCAGTTCGTCGAGGCCACCGAGCAACCCCAGCAGCGCCGACGCGCGACGATTGGCGTCAATCGCCTCCAGCTCACCTGGCAACTGCGTGCGTGGTTGCCAGATCACCGTCAGGCGATCGACATGTGTGAGCGCACCCGCGAACACAGCGTCGGCCTGCCACGTCATGCTTTTTCTCCCGTCACGGCACCAGCCCTCCGCCCGGCGTCCACCAGCGCGGATGAATGGTACGGCAGGCGAAAGCGCTCAGCCGAGGGCGGCGTTCGCAGCGTACACGTCCTGCATGCGCGTGCCACCGCGCAGTTCGCGCAGGGCGCTGGCGGCCTGACGGCGCGCGGCCGAGGCGCGCTCGGCCAGTTGCCGGTCCGCCGCGAGAATGTGCCGCAGGTCCTGCACCACCTGCGACCGCAAACGCCAGGCATCGCCGCCGAGCGCAGCCTGAAGGCACGCGTGTCGGCGGGCGGCGAGTGCCGCCACCTCGTCCCAGGCATCGGCATCGGCCGCCGCCAACATGGCCGCGGTCAATGCCAGTGCCGACTGCAGCGCGGTGTCGTTCACGCGCCGGCGCGCGCCGCTGACGGGCGGTCCGGCCCGATGGCGTGCCAGGCCTCGGCCACGGTGCCGAGCAGGCGACCCGCCTCGTCCAGCAAGGCCAGGTCCTGACGGCGATTGGCCTCCAGCAGGCGGCGCTGTATGTAGTCGTACAAGCCGTCCAGATGGTCGACGAACTGCGGCGCGACATCCCGGTTCAGGCTGCCGGCCAGCTCGGCGACGATGGCCATGGCGGCAGAGATCAGCTCGCCCTGGCGGGCCAGCTCACCGCGCTGCATGTGGCCCTTGGCCTGGTTGATGCGTTCGATGGCACCGTCGAACAACATCGCAGTGAGACGGTGCGGGGAGGCCTCGCTGACGCTGGACTGCACCTGCACGGCGGCGTACTGCTTCAGGGCGGCGCTGGACGGGGACATAAATCGGATCTCCGGGGTTAGATAACCTGTCACTGGTTACTTATCGGCCGATGCCGCGCCGGGTAAAGTGGCCAGCTGCTGGGTGAGGAAATTTCCGGTCGCCGTCAGCTGGCTGATCAGACCATCGAGCGCGTAGAACTGCGCCAGGTAGCGGTCCTCGAGCGAAGCCAGACGCCGGTCGAGCGCGTTGCGCTGGTCGCTGATGTCGCGCAGGCGCCGGTCGATGCCGTCGGTCCGCGCCTTGATCAGGCCGTCACTGCCGGCCAGATACCCATCCACCACACCGCTCAGGCGCTTCACCAGCGCCCCGTCGCCCTGCAGCACACCGGCCAGGGCGCTCCGGTCCGCGGCGAGCACGGCGTCGAACGTGGCGCTGTCGAGGGTCATGTTGCCGTTGGCGTCGAACCTGAGGCCAAGATCGCCGGCCGCCGTGAGCGCGCCGCCGGCACCCGGCACCGGATCCACCAGCTGGCGCCGCAACTGACCTTCCAGGTTGCGCAGCGCCGGGTCGCCGATCAGCACCCCGCCCTTGCCGGTGGCGGCGTTGTAGCCACCCTGCTCCCGGATGACCGCGCGCAAGCCGTTGTAGGCATCCACCATGGCCTGCACCTTGGCCCGCACCGAGCCGGTGTTGGCACTGACGGTGAGCGTGGCCGACTCGGTGGTGACCGCCTTCAGGTTCAGCGTCACGCCGGCCAGGGCACCGGTGACGGTGTTGCTGTCACTGGCGTAGGTGAAACCGTCCACCTTGACCACCGCGTCGGCCGGTGGCTGCTTTTCGGTCAGGCCGTTGGCCAACCCGCCGGTTTCGTACTGCAGCGCCGCCAGGCCGCCGTCACCGCCCGTCTGCGTCAGGCTGATGGTGTTGGCGGCGCCGGTCTTGCCGGAGGTGAGCACCAGGTAGGTGCCGGCCGGTTCCGTGGCGCCAGTGCTGGTGACCAGGGTGGCGGTGACCCCCAGTGGCTTGCCGTCGGCATCACGGGCGGCGTTGATGGCGTCGCGGATGCCGGCCAGGGTGTTGTTGCCGTCGTCGATGGTGACGCTGGCGCTCTTGCCGCCGAGGGCCAGCGTCAGCGTGCCGGTTCCGACCACGGCGTCGGCGTCGGCAAAGGCGTCGGAGGCGAGTTTCTGCGCCCTGGCCAGGCTGCTGACCTCGACCGCGTAGGTACCGGGCGCGGCGGTGTCGCCGGCGCTGGCGGTCAAGCGCGTGTCGTCGCTGACGGTCGCCTTGTTGGCGGTCAGCAGCGTCGGCGAAGCGAGCCCGTCAAGGGCCGAACTGAGCTTGTCCAGCGCACCGCGCAGCAGCCCGAACCCGGACAGCTGCGCCTGCAGCGTGGCCTCCTTGCCGGCCAGGCGCGTCAATACCGGTGTGCGCTCGGCGTCGATCAGCTTCGACACCAGCCCGGCGACGTCGAGGCCGGACCCGATACCCGCGGAACTCAAGCCTGCCATGTCGTCCTCCTCAGGCCCGCTCGCGCAGCAGCGGACCGCTGATCGATTGCAGGAACGCGTTCAGGTCGAGCGTGCTTTGGTTCGGGACCTGCCGAATCAGCCGCCCGGTCGGCTTCTCCACCACGCGCACCACGGTCTGACCGGTTGCCTCATCCACCCTGAAACGCAGTTCGCGCTGCACGTTCTGGACGTGGTCCTGCAGTCGCGCCACGGCCTGATCGTGCGCCGCGTGGGCGCTGCGTGCCGGGCCGACGGGTCCGTCGTCGCGCGATGACGGTGCCTCGACCGTTGTCCGTGCCGCGGTGACGGCCGACAGGCGGGCACCTGGAGCGAAGCGAATGTCCATTGGGTCATCCTCCGTCCATGAAGGCGGGTCGGCACAGGCCTACCCGGCCGGTCTCGATCGTCCTGTGAACACGCAACGCGGACACGCGAAACGGCGGGCCGAAGACATGCCTCGACCCGCCGCCCGCACGTTGCAAGCGCGTTGTGCGCCCACCCGCTTACCGCAGCAGCGAGAGCACGTTCTGCGACTGCTGGTTGGCCTGCGCCAGCATGGCCGTGCCCGCCTGCTGCAGGATCTGCGCCCGCGACAGGTTGGCCGTCTCGGCCGCGAAGTCGGCATCCTGGATGCGCGAGCGGGCGGCCGACACGTTCTCCGCCGTGGCCTGGTTGCTGGCCACCACCGAGCTGAAGCGGTTCTGCACCGCACCCAGAGAGGCACGCAGGTCGTCGACGAAGGCCAGGGCGCCGTCGACCACGGCCAGCGCGTTGCTGGCACCCACCTGGGTGCCGATGTTCAGCGCGCCCACCGAGGACAGGCTGCTGCCCACGGTGCCGGCGGTCAGCAGTTCCGTACCGGAGCTGCTGCTCAGGCTGAAGGCGGTGGACGAGTTGAACTCGAGCTTGCCGCCCACGACCAGGCTGTCCGTGCCGGCCGGCGTACCGCCCGTCGGGCCGGTCAGGGTCTGACCCTCGACCGCCAGCGTCTCGCCGGCATCGCCGGAGTGGACGAAGTTCTCGATCTTGATGTCGTAACCGTCGGCGCTCTTCAGCGTGAACGACGCCTTATTGCTCGCCAATTCGGCGGTCAGGCCGGTTTCGGCCGTCTTGGCGTTGATGGCGTCGGCCAGGGCGCTGAGATCGGAGGTGCTGCCGACGGTGGCGGAGATCGCCACGGCCGACGAGTTGGAACCGTACAGGTTGAAGCTGACGGTACCGGCGGCGCTCAGCGAACCCACGGATGCCGAATTGGTGGCGGTGGCCGTGACGCCGGTGGTCACACTCTGCGCATTGACCAGATCGGCGACCGCCTTGGCGGTCTCGCCACCGCTCAGGGCAACAGCGGCACTGCCGGTCGAACCGGACACGGTCAGCGTCTGCGCGTCCAGGCCGTTGTTGGCGGTGGCATCGGCCGCGGCAGCCAGGGCGTTGCCGATGTGGCCCTGGCTGGCCACCTGGTGCGAGCCGATGTCGGTGGCCTTGGCGCTGCCGATACCGAAGCTGATGGTCTGCCCCGAGTAGGCACCGACCTGGAACACGCCGTTGGCGAACGAGCCGTCGAGCACGTTCTTGCCATTGAACTGGGTCTGCGTGGCAATCCGGCTGATTTCCTGCTGCAACTGGGCCACTTCCTTCTGCAGGGAAGCGCGGTCGGCGGCGCTGTTGGTGTCGTTGGCCGACTGCACCGCCAGCTCACGCATGCGCTGCAGGGCGTTGGTCACCTCGCCGAGCGCACCTTCCGCCACCTGGGCGATGGAGATGCCGTCGTTGGCGTTGCGCGTCGCCTGATTGAGGCCGCGGATCTGCGCGGTCATGCGATCGGCGATCGACAGGCCTGCGGCATCGTCCTTGGCGCTGTTGATGCGAAGGCCCGACGACAGGCGCTGCAGGGACGTGGCCAGTTCACCCTGGCTGCGGTTCAGATTGCGCTGGGTGTTGAGCGCGCTGATGTTGCTGTTGACGACTTGCGGCATGGGAATGCTCCACCGTTGAGTTGTGTTACCTGGGCCGTTTTCCCGACTGGGTTAGGGCCTGACTCCAGGAACCCGCTGACGGGCTCCGCTTCCGGGCTGTGTATCGGCCCTGGCGTGGTGAAGCTTGAGTGTCGAATTGAGTTTTTTTACAGCCACCCCGCCACCGCCGTGCCGGCCGCCGAGGAGGTGGCTTTTCTGACAGGACAGGGCGTGCGCGCCACGCCCCGGAGCACCGGTCGTCGGCCCCGCGTCAGGCGGCGCCCGAACGCCCGCCTGCGCGGGCGATGCGCGGGCAGCGCGTCAGTCGCTGCGCGGCAGGGTGCGCTCCCAGGCCAGCGCGGTTCGCACGATCAGGTCCAGGTCGTCGTGGCGCGGCTGCCAGCCGAGCACCTGGCGAATGCGCGCGCTGTCCGCCACCAGCGTGGCGGGATCGCCGGCGCGCCGCGGCGCGTCGCGCACCGCCAACGGCCGCCCCAGCACACGCTCGACCGCCGCCAGCACCTCGCGCACGCTGTAGCCGTGGCCGTAGCCACAGTTGAGCGTCAGCGACGCGCCGCCGGCCACCAGGTGATCCAGCGCCAGCACGTGGGCGCTGGCCAGGTCGTCGACGTGGATGTAGTCGCGCACGCAGGTGCCATCCGGCGTCGGGTAGTCGGTACCGAACACCTGCAGCTGCTCGCGTTTGCCGCAGGCCAGCTCACAGGCCACCTTGATCAGGTGCGTGGCGGTTGGCGTGGCCTGTCCCAGGCGCCCGTCCGGCGCCGCGCCGGCGACATTGAAATAACGCAGCGAAACGAAGCGCAGGGCGCCGGTGGCGGCCAGGTCGTTGATCATCCGCTCGCTCATCAGCTTCGAGGCGCCGTAGGGGTTGATGGGCGCCGTGACGGCGTCCTCGTTGATGGGGACGCGCGTGGGATTGCCGTACACCGCCGCGGTGGACGAGAACACCAGCTGCGACACGCCGTGATGCTGCATGGCGCGCAGCAGCCCCAACGTGTTGCAGGTGTTGTTGGCGAAGTACTTGAGCGGGTCGGCCACCGACTCCGGCACCACGATGTGTGCCGCGAAGTGCAGGACCGCTTCGAACCGGCCCTGTTCGAAGGCTGCGTCCAGACGCGCCGTGTCGGCCAGGTCGGCCTCGATCAGCGGCACGCCCAGCGTCGCCCACCCGAACCCGGTACCCAGGTTGTCGTACACCGTTACCTGGTGTCCCGCGGCAGCCAGTTGTCGCACCACGTGGCTGCCGATGTAACCGGCGCCGCCGGTGACCAATAAGCGCATGACTTGTCCCTACTGCTGTGGACCGGGCGGGCGCCGGATGGTAGCAAGCGTCCTCAGCGGCCCGCTGAAACCTGCTGCAACTCCAATCGCAAGAGCAACCGCCGTGCCGACGGCGCCGCCTCGTCGAGGCGGGCGATGCAGGCACTCAAGGCACGCCCCTGGTCCAACCAGCGTGCCACCGTAAAGTTATCGCTCCGTGGCAGGTAACCGAGCTTGTCGCGGCGGTAGTACACCGCCACGGCGCGCGAATCGTGGCGGTTCCAGGGCTCGCGCTTTAGCTCCACCACCGCACCGGGGTGCAAAAAAGGCCACACGCCGGTGGCACGGTGGTGCCGGAAACCGGCCAGCGGCAACTCCAGCGGCGGAATCAGTTCCGGGCGCTGGCGCAGGCGGCGCGCCAGCCAGTTCAACACCGATGACAACATGCGCGGACCCTCCGAATGCGAAATGTCGAGGGCAGGCTAACCGCCGACAGTCTCATTTCGTGAGCCACTTGAGCCCGGGCACGAATTTTTCGCGACTCGGCGACCTGTCACACCGAGCGGACGTGGCCGACAATGGCGCACCGACCGCCAACGACCGCCACCCGCCATGTCCCGCTCGCTCATCACCCGGCACCCGCACCAGGCACTGGCGCTCCTGATACTGATCTGGGGCGTCGGTTACCCGATCATGAAGGTCGGCCTCGCCTACTGCCCACCGCTGCTGTTCGCCGGCCTGCGCGCCATTGGCGGCGGCCTGCTGCTGGCCATGCTGGCACTGCGCCGCGGCGAGGCACCGGACCTGGCCGGCACCTGGCCGGCGCTGACGCTGAGCGCGCTGTTCAACGTGCTGCTGTTCTTCGGCCTGTCGACGCTGTCGGTCAAGCTGCTGCCGGCCGGCATCGCCTCGGTGGTGCTGTACCTGCAGCCGATCTTCATCGCCGGCCTGGCACATGTGTGGCTGGGCGAGCGGCTGACACGCACCAAGTTGGCCGGCCTGCTGCTGGGCTTCGGTGGCGTGGCGGCCATCATGGTGCACGGCATCGACGGTGTGCTGTCGCCCCTCGGGCTGGCCTACGGCGTCGGCTCCGCGGCCGCCTGGGCCATCGGCACCGTGGCCTTCAAGCGCGCCGCACCGCGCTCGATCCTGTGGTTCATCTCGCTGCCGTTCGTCATCGGCGGCAGCCTGATCGTGCTCGGCGGACTGCTGCTGGGCGAACGCTGGGCGGACATCGCCTGGACGCCCACGTTTGTCCTGGTGCTCGGCTACGGCGCGGCAGTGGGTCTGTCGCTGTCCTGGACGTTGTGGCTGGCATTGGTCGCCGCCGGCGAGGCATCGCGGATGGCCGGCAACACCTTTCTCGTTCCACTGGTGTCGGTGGTTGCCGGCACGCTGTTCCTGGGGGAGCCACTCACCATCATGCTGGCCGCCGGCGGCGCGGCGGTGATCGGCGGTGTATATCTGGTCAACCGCCTGCCGGCCACGCCGTGACCGGCCCGTCGGGGCGACTGGCATGAAGCGTGCCTTCCCGTCCTGTGCCAAGGTAGGAACCGGGAGACACAAAAAATGGCCGACGCCGCCGCCCGCTATCACACGCCGGGGCTCGGGTCCGGACCCCTCACATCACTAAAACGGCACACGATGCGCATCGACTGGAACCGCTACGACCCGGCCGACCACTTCGACGAACTGATCGCCGTCCCGGGCCGGCCACGGCCGGCAGCCGGCGGCCTCACCCAGTACCTGCGGGCCCTGTCGGATGTGGACCTGGCCGACCGCAAGGCGGCGGCGGAACTGGCCATCGTCGA
>NZ_JBFJTF010000071.1:0-11561 GCF_041625615.1 Immundisolibacter sp.
ATGGTGGTGACCATGCCGGGCTCGAACACCCGCCAGGCATCGCCGAGCTTGTATTCGCCGACGTCGTGCACGTCCATGCCCAGCCAGTGGCCGGTGCGGTGCATGTACATGGGGCGATAGGCCTCGTCCGCGATCAGCTGTTCGAGTTCGCCCGTGAGGATACCCAACCGCAGCAGGCCGGCGGTCAGCACCTGCACCGCCGCTTCGTGTGGCTCGTTCCAGTGGTTGCCCGGCCGCACCTTGTCGATGGCCGCCAGCTGTGCGTCGAGCACCACCTCGTACAGCGCCTTCTGCTGCGGGCTGAAGCGGCCGTTGACCGGAAAGGTACGGGTGATGTCGGCGGCGTAGCAATCGAGCTCGCAGCCGGCGTCGATCAGCAGCAGGTCGCCGTCGTTCAGCGGCGCGTCATTGTCGACGTAGTGCAGGATGCAGCCGTTGGCGCCGCCGCCGACGATCGGCTCGTAGGCCGGCAGGCGGGCGCCCTGGCGGATGAACTCGTGCCGCAGTTCGGCCTCGACCTGGAACTCCATCATGCCCGGCCGACACACGCGCATGGCCCGGCAATGGGCCTCGGCCGAGATGTCGGCCGCGCGACGCATCAGTTTCAGCTCCGCCGCGCTCTTGAACAGCCGCATGTCATGCAGCAGGTGGCCGAGGTCGACGAACTCGCTCGGCACATGGATGCCGGCGCGCACCCTGGCGCGCAGGCCGTTGACCCAGCCGAGCACGCGCTGGTCGAACTCGCCATGCTCACCCAGGCTGTAGAACACCTTGCCGCGGTTCTCCAGCAGGCCAGGCATGATGTCGTCGAGGTCGGTGATGGGGAAGGCGTCGTCGGCGTCATACTGTGCCCGGGCGCCTTCCAGGCCGGCGCGGCGACCGGTCCAGGTCTCCTTGGCCGGATCGCGCTCGCGGCAGAACAGCACGAACTCGCCCTGGGGCCGACCGGGAATCAGCACCGCCACCGCCTCCGGCTCGGCGAAGCCGGTCAGGTACTGGAAATCGCTGTGCGGCCGGAACGGGAACTCGGTGTCGCGGTTGCGCGTGTGATGCGGATTGGTCGGCACGATGGCGATGCCGCCGTCCATCTGCTTCATCAGTTGGCGGCGGCGGGCGGCAAATTCCTTGCGGGAGATGGCAGGGTGCATGAGTGATAACTGGTTGTCGGCGCTGCGGGCTGCCTAGAATAGCCGGCCCACCGCACGCGGGGCGTTGCTGGAGTAGATGACATGGCACAGCAGGATGAAGCGCTCGCCGCGCTCGAGGAGCGCCTGCAGACCGCCGTGCGGCGGGTCGAGGCGTTCGTGCTCGAGTACCGCGCCATGCGCGGGCGCCACCAGCAGTTGGTCGCCGAGCGGGCGGAGTTGATGGACAAGACCAATGCCGCGCGCAGTCGGGTGGAGACGATGATTGCCCGTCTGAAGAACATGGAGCAGCCGTGAGCAAGGACATCGGCGGGGTGGCGGTGCGCGTGCTCGAGCGCGAGTACGTGATCGCTGCCGGCGACGAACAGCGCGGTGCGGTGCTGGCCAGCGCCGACTACCTGAACGAGCGCCTGCGCGAGCTGCGCCGCGGCGGCCGGGTGGTCGGCAACGATCGCTTGCTGGTGTTGGCGGCGCTCAACATCGTGCACGAGTTGCTGCAGGAACGCGCCGCACGCCAGGCGCAGGGCGCGGCGATCGATCGTCTGGCGGCGCTCGAGAAGCGTCTGACGGCGGCGCTCGGCACACTTGAGTCGGCGCCCCATTCCGGGTGAAGATGACAACGGGTTCCACTGCGGTGTTCGTCAGTGGGTCAGACGTTTTCTTGAACCACAAAGCGTAAGCTTTGGAAGCTGTTCGCTGGCCTGTGTGCACGCCCACCTCTGTGTGTGGGAAGCCTGACGGTCATGCCCCTGCTTCCGCCTTGAACCAGCAGGTTCAAGAGTGACGATCCACAACGGCACAAGTGGTGGAGCCCCCGATTTCCCGGCGGCCCGGATGACGGCGTTCACGCTCGGCAGCCTGCGCCGCCGCCTGCGCGCCGAGCGCCGCGCGTTGAGCCGGGCCGAGCGCCAGGCGGCCAGCGCCGCGCTGGCGCGTCGCCTGGCAACCCTGCCGGCGTTCCAGCGGGCCCGGCGTATCGCCGCCTACTGGCCAGCCGACGGCGAGATCGACCCCCTGCCGGCGCTGCGCCGCGCCGCAGCGGCGGGCAAGGCCTGCTATCTGCCGGTGCTGTGCCCGCAGCGCGACGGCCATCTGCACTTTGCCGCCTGGAATCCGCAGGCGCCGCTGCGGCGAAACCGTTTCGGTATCGTCGAGCCGGCCGTGGCGCCGCGTCACTGGCTGGCACCGCGCATGCTGGACCTGGTGCTGGTGCCGTTGGTGGGCTTTGACGGTGCCGGCAACCGCCTCGGCATGGGCGGTGGTTTCTACGATCGCTCCTTCGCCTTTCTCGGCCAGCGCCGCTGGCGCCGTCCGCGCCTGGTGGGCGTGGCGTTCGACTTGCAGCGCGTCGACCGCTTGCCGCGACGGGCATGGGATGTGCCGCTCGACGCGGTGGCCAGCGAGCGCGGTTGCTACCGTTTCCGCATGTTTTGAGGGGGTCGGGCGCTATGGTCTAATGCCGCCCCTGCCTAGCTTGCCCAGTGTGCGCCAGTCGTCGTCTTTGGGGATCGTTCCATGTCCGACAGCTACCTGTTCACGTCCGAGTCGGTGTCCGAGGGACACCCGGACAAGATCTGTGACCAGATTTCCGACGCCATCCTGGATGCCTATCTGGCCCAGGACCCGGATGCCCGCGTCGCCTGCGAGAGCCTGACCAAGACCGGTCTGGCCATGGTGGCCGGCGAGGTCAAGGTGCAAAAGGGCGTGTTCATCGAGGTCGAGGACATCATCCGCGAGGTGATCCGCGACATCGGCTATACCAGCTCGGACATGGGTTTCGACTGGGAGACCTGCGCCGTCATCAATGCGCTCGGCAAGCAGTCGTCGGACATCAACCAGGGTGTCGACCGGGACGATCCGGAGCAGATGGGTGCCGGCGACCAGGGCCTGATGTTCGGCTACGCCTGCCGCGAGACCGACGTGCTGATGCCGGCCCCCATCACCTACGCCCACCGGCTGGTGCGTCGTCAGGCCGAGCTGCGCAAGAACGGCACGCTGCCGTGGCTGCGCCCGGACGCCAAAAGTCAGGTCAGCTTCCTGTACGAGGGCGGTCGCCCGGTCCACATCGACACCGTGGTGCTGTCCACGCAGCATGCCCCGCACATCGGCGAGGCGGACCTGCGCGAGGCGGTGATCGAGGAAATCATCAAGCCGGTGCTCGGCGAGTGGCTGGCGGACAAGCCGACCATTCACGTCAACCCGACCGGCCGTTTCGTGATCGGCGGCCCCATGGGCGATGCCGGGCTGACCGGGCGCAAGATCATCGTCGACACCTACGGCGGGATGGCCCGCCACGGTGGCGGCGCGTTTTCCGGCAAGGACCCGTCCAAGGTCGACCGTTCGGCGGCCTATGCCGCGCGCTACGTGGCCAAGAACATCGTCGCCGCGGGTCTGGCCGAGCGCTGCGAGGTGCAGGTGTCGTATGCCATCGGCGTGGCCGAGCCGACGTCCATCATGGTCGACACCTTTGGCACCGGGCAGGTCAGCAATGGCGTGCTGACGGGTCTGATCCGCGAGCATTTCGACCTGCGTCCGGTCGGCATCCTGCGCATGCTGGACCTGCGCCGGCCGGTGTACCGGCCTACCGCCGCCTATGGCCACTTCGGGCGCGAGGACCAGGACTTTTCGTGGGAGCGCACCGATCGCGCCGAGGCGCTGCGCCGCGCGGCCCGCTGAAGGGGCGCGGGGTAGCCCGGGGGCCGTGCTAGCCGTCGGGTGAGCCGGCGTCGGCCAGGGTCCGCAGGGCCTTGGCCAGGCGCGGGTCCGCGGTGGCATCGGCCACGGCCTGCAGGTGGGCGCGACTGGTGTCGCTGAGCGGCCGCACCGTCGGCGGTGCGACGGCCGGCGGCGGGGTCGCGCAGGCGAGCACGTGCACGCGAACCTCGTTCAGCGACTGGCCAAGCCCGTCACCGATCTGGCGCCGCAGTCGTGGCGCCAGAAAGCGCAGGCGACTGGCCCAGGCGCCACTGGTGACGCCCAGATGCAGGGCGCCATCGGCGACACCGGCGCTGGCCACGGCATCGGCCAGTTCGCCGGGCAGGCACTGGCGCACCTGGGCAAGCAGCTGTTGCTGCCGCCGGCCGTCGGCCAGCAGCTGAGCCAAGGCGCCCCCGGGCGCTGCCAGCAGCTTGTGAAGGTGTGATTCGGAACCCATAATGACCGATCCGGGTCGGGCCGCAGCGGCATGACGACCGCCCGAATTATAGATTCCGTTGATGATCAGCCTGCACGTTCACTGGCCGCGGGCCAACGGCCAGCGCAGCTTCAGTCTGCACGGTCGCGCCGTGATGGCGCTCGGTGGCATGGTGGTCGGCGCGCTGCTGGGCAGCTTTGCGCTCGGCGCCAGCCTGCCGTTGACCGAGGCGCTGCGCGAACGCCGGGCGGTACGCGCGGAACTGGACGCCCAGCGCGCGCAGTTGGACGAATCCCTGCTCGCCGCCCGCGCCCGGGCCGAGGCCCTGGCCGGCCGTCTGGGCGAACTGCAGGGCCGCTTGACGCAGCTGGAGGTGGTCGGCCAGCGGGTGAGCGAAGCGGCCCGCCTGGCGCCGGATGCTTTCGATTTCGACACGCCGCTCGACATCGGGAGCGGCGACGAGCAACCGTTCGCGGTGGTCGATTTCGTGGCCGCGCTCGACGGCCTGTCACGACAGATCGACCGCCGGGCTGCGCAGTTCGCCGTGCTGGACCGGGTCATCGGGGCCGACCTGCTGGAGCACGATGAGGCATTGCCCTCGCCGGTGCCCGGTGGGCAGTTGTCGTCGGCGTTCGGTAGCCGCCGGGATCCGTTCACCGGGCGGCACGAGTTTCATGGCGGGGTGGACTTCCGTGCGCCGCCCGGCACCCCCATTCATGCAGTTGCCGGCGGCCGGGTGGTCGTCAGCGGCTGGGAAAGCGGTTACGGCAGGGTGGTCGAGATCGATCACGGTAACGGGTTTCGCACCCGCTACGCCCACAATCAGGCCAATCTGGTCAAAGCAGGTCAGACAGTGAAACGCAGTCAGGTCATCGCGCGCGTCGGCAGCACCGGTAACACCACCGGGCCGCACGTGCATCTGGAAGTGTTGCGCGCCGGACGGCGCATGGATCCGGCCGATTATCTTCGTGCCCTGGCGGCCCAGGATCTGCCGCTGCGCACCGCGGCCCGCTGAGGTCCGCCATGCTGAAGGGTATCGTGCGCCGCGTCGTCGGCAGCCGCAACCAGCGTCAGATCAAGCGCTACTTCAAGACGGTCGCGCGTATCAATGCGCTGGCCGATCAGTTCGCCGCACTCGGTGACGCCGAGCTGCGCCAGTACACCGACACGCTGCGCCAGCGGCATGCCGACGGCCAGACGCTGGATCAGCTGCTGCCGGAGGCGTTTGCGCTGGTTCGCGAGGCGGCGGGTCGTGTCCTGGCCATGCGCCATTTCGACGTGCAGCTGGTCGGTGGGATGGTCCTGCACGAGGGCAAGATCGCCGAGATGCGCACCGGCGAGGGCAAGACGCTGGTGGCCACGCTGCCGGCCTACCTGAACGCGCTGGCCGGACAGGGCGTGCACGTGGTGACGGTGAACGACTACCTGGCCCGCCGCGATGCCGCCTGGATGGGGCAGGTGTTCGAGTTTCTCGGGCTGTCGACCGGCGTGATCGTGTCCAACCTGGACCCGGCGGCGCGTCAGGCCGCCTACGCCGCCGACATCACCTACGGCACCAACAACGAGTTCGGTTTCGACTACCTGCGCGACAACATGGCGTTCACCGCCGAGGACCGGGTGCAGCGCCGCGCCTACGCCATCGTCGACGAGGTGGATTCCATTCTGATCGACGAGGCGCGTACGCCGCTGATCATCTCCGGCCCGGCCGAGGGCGGCACCGAGCTGTACGCCAAGGTGAACGTGCTGGTGCCCAAGCTCACGCGCCAGACCGAACCCGATGGCCCCGGCGACTACCACGTCGACGAGAAAACCCGCCAGGTGCTGCTCACCGACGCGGGCCACGAGCACGCCGAACAGTTGCTGGCCGCCGCCGGCCTGCTCGGGGAAGGCGAGAGTCTGTACGACGCCGCCAACATCACCCTGATGCACCACCTGAACGCCAGCCTGCGCGCCCACACGCTGTTCCAGCGGGACGTGCACTACGTGGTCAACCAGGGCGAGATCGTCATCGTCGACGAGTTCACCGGTCGCCTGATGCCCGGCCGGCGCTGGTCGGAGGGCCTGCACCAGGCCATCGAGGCCAAGGAAGGGGTGTCGGTCAAGCAGGAGAACCAGACGCTCGCCACCATCACCTTCCAGAACTACTTCCGGCTGTACGACAAGCTGTCCGGCATGACCGGCACGGCCGACACCGAGGCCTACGAGCTGCACCAGATCTACGGTCTGGAAGTGGTGGTGGTGCCGACCCACCGGGCGATGGTCCGCAAGGACCTGGGCGATCAGGTGTTCCTGTCGACGGACGAGAAGTTCGACGCCGTGCTGGAGGACATCAAGGAGGCGCATGGCCGCGGCCAGCCGGCACTGGTCGGCACCGCCTCCATCGAGACGTCCGAGCTGGTGTCGCAGCGCCTGAAGAAGGCCGGCATCCCGCATCAGGTACTGAACGCCAAGTACCACGAGCAGGAGGCGCAGATCATTGCCCGCGCCGGCGAGGTCGGTGCCGTCACCATCGCCACCAACATGGCCGGCCGCGGCACCGACATCGTGCTCGGCGGCAACCTGGAGGCGCGCCTGCACGGCGTCGAGGACCCGGCCGAGCGCGAACGCATCCGCGTCGCCTGGCAGGCCGACCACGACAAGGTGGTCGAGCTCGGTGGCCTGCACGTGGTCGGCACCGAGCGCAACGAGTCGCGGCGTGTCGACAACCAGTTGCGCGGGCGCTCCGGGCGTCAGGGCGACCCCGGCTCGTCGCGCTTCTACCTGTCGCTGCAGGATGACCTGATGCGCATCTTCGCCTCCGACCGGGTGTCCGGCTGGATGCAGAAGCTCGGCCTGCAGCCCGGCGAGGCCATCGAGCACCCGTGGGTGACGCGCGCCATCGAGAACGCCCAGCGCAAGGTCGAGAGCCGCAACTTCGACATGCGCAAGCAGCTGCTCGAGTACGACGACATCGCCAACGAGCAGCGCAAGCTCATCTACCAGCAGCGCAACGAGCTGCTGGAGGCCGAGGACGTGTCCGACACCGTCCAGGCCATGGTGCGCGACGTGGTGGGGGCGCTGGTGGACCGTTTCCTGCCGCCCGGCAGCGTCGAGGAGCAGTGGGACCTGGCCGGCCTGAAGGACACCCTGCACGCCGAGCTTGGCAGCGCCGGCGACCCGCAGGCACTGGCAGCGGCGCCGGACATGGATGGCGAGACGCTGCGCGAGCGCCTGATCGACATCGTCGAGACGGAACTGGCGCAAAAGCAGGGGCGGGTCGAGCCGGCGGTGATGCGGCACTTCGAGAAGGCCGTGATGCTGCAGGTGCTCGACAGCCACTGGAAGGATCACCTGGCGGCCATGGACCACCTGCGCCACAGCATCCACCTTCGCGGCTACGCGCAAAAGAACCCGAAGCAGGAATACAAGCGCGAGGCGTTCGAGCTGTTCACGCAGATGCTCGAGCGCGTCAAGACCGACGTGGCGATGACCCTGCTGCGGGTGCAGGTGCGGGCCGAGGAAGACGTGGAGGCGGTCGACCGCCAGCGCCGGCCGGCCGGTGTCTACGACTACCAGCATGCCGAGGCCAGTGCCCTGGCCGGCGAGGCGCAGGCCGACGAATCGGACGTGGCGGTGGCGGAGCGACCGGCGGCGCCGTTCGTGCGCGCCGGACGCAAGGTCGGCCGCAACGAGCCGTGCCCGTGTGGCTCGGGCAAGAAATTCAAGCAGTGCCACGGCCAGTTGCAGTGAGGCCGGCCGCGTGGCGGTGAACCTCGCCCCGCCCGGCGCCCTGACGCCGGTCGCCGGCGTGCGTCTGGCCGCCGCCGCTGCCGGCGTGCGCAAGCCCGGTCGCGACGACGTGGTGCTGCTGGAACTGGCGACCGGCAGCCAGGTGGCGGCGGTGTTCACGCAAAACGCCTTCTGCGCCGCGCCGGTGACGGTTGCCCGGCGCCATCTGGCAGCCACGGCGCCGCGCTATCTGCTGATCAACGCCGGCAACGCCAACGCCGGTACCGGTGATGCCGGACTGACGGCGGCGCTGGCCTGCTGCGAGGCGCTGGCGCGGGACGGCGGGTGTGCCGCCGAGGCGGTGCTGCCGTTTTCGACCGGCGTCATCGGCGAGCCGCTGCCGGTCGAGCGCATCACGGCGGTGCTGCCGGCGCTGCACGGTGCGCTGGCCGCCGACGGTTGGGGTGCGGCCGCCCAGGCCATCATGACCACCGACACCGTGGCCAAGGGCCACAGCGTGCGCGTCGATACCGCGCAGGGATCGATCCACGTGACCGGCATCGCCAAGGGATCGGGCATGATCCACCCGAACATGGCGACCATGCTGGCCTTCGTCGCCACCGATGCGGCGCTGCCGGCCGCCCTGCTCGACGCCTGCCTGCGGCGCGCCGTGGCCGGCAGCTTCAACCGCATCACCGTGGATGGCGACACCTCCACCAACGATGCCTGCGTGCTGATGGCCACCGGCAAGGGGCCGGTCACCATCGCGGCGCTGGACACGCCTGCCGGCCAGGCCCTGCAGCAGGCGGTGGACGCGGTATGCCGCACGCTGGCGCAGGCCATCGTGCGCGACGGCGAGGGGGCGACCAAGTTCATCAGCGTGCGGGTGACCGGCGGCCGCGACGCGGACGAGTGCCGCGCGGTGGCCTACGCCATCGCCCGTTCGCCGCTGGTCAAGACGGCGTTTTTCGCCAGCGATCCCAACTGGGGCCGACTGCTGGCGGCGGTCGGTTACGCCGGGGTGCCGGCGCTGGACATCGACCGGGTCGGCGTGCACCTGGGCGAGGTGTGCATCGTGCGCGACGGTGCACGGGCGCCGGACTACACCGAGGCCCGGGGTCAGGCGGTGATGGCGCGCGACGAGATTCCGGTCACCGTGGCGCTTGGTCGCGGAGACGCCGAAGCGACGGTATGGACCTGCGACTTCTCCTACGACTACGTGCGCATCAACGCCGAGTACCGCACCTGACAGCGTGTGGTTCGCGCCGGCGCTGGGGTCGGCCCGGCGAACACGGGCCTGATCCGCGCGAGCCGCGGCGGGCGTGCGCCGGACCTGCGATGCAGGAACTGCACGGCACGCGCTTATCTTCCCTACCCCAGGATCGATGCCCGTGAGTGGCGCTCCGCTTGAGGTCGCCGTGGGCGTGCTGCGCCGCGAGGATGGTGCGGTGCTGCTGGGCCGGCGCCTGGCCGGTGGCCATCTGGCCGGTTACTGGGAATTCCCCGGCGGCAAGCTGGAGGCCGGCGAGACGCCGTTGCAGGCGCTGGCGCGCGAGCTGCACGAGGAGCTTGGCATCGAGGTCGACACGGCCGCGCCGCTGATCCGTCGCCACCATCACTACCCGGCCACTGCCAACCATCCCGAGCGTCGCGTCGTGCTACATACGTTCGAGGTCACGGCCTGGCGCGGCGAGCCGCGCGGCCGGCTGGGTCAGGCGCTGCGCTGGTCGGCGCCGCAGGCCATCGATCCCGCGCAGCTGCCGGCGGCCAACGGCCCGCTGCTGACGGCGGCGCGCTTGCCGGATGTGTATGCCATCAGCGGCGGCTTCGACGGCGACCGGGCGGCATTCCTGCAGCGTGTGCGCCGTTTGCCGTCACGCGGGGTGCGTGTGCTGTGCCTGCGCTGCCCGGGCCTGGCGCCGGATGCGTATCGGACGCTGGCGGCAGCCGTCATCGGGGTGGCGCGGCCACTGGGCGTGGCCGTCATGCTGCACGGCGACGACGCCGAACTGGCCACGCTGGCGCAGACGCTGGACGCGGCCGGCGTGCACCTGCCGTCGCGCGCGTTGCGCAGCGGGGTGAAGCGTACGTTGCCGGGTGCGTTGTGGCTGGCCGCCTCCTGTCACGATGCCGACGAACTGGCCGCCGCCGCTGCGGTTGGCTGCGACTTTGCCGTGCTGTCACCGGTGGCGGCCACGGCCAGTCACCCGCAGCAGGCGCCGCTGGGCTGGGCACGGTTCGAGGCGCTGCTGGAAACGGTGTCGCTGCCGGTTTACGCGCTCGGCGGCATGCGGTTCGACGACGCCGCCCGCGCCCGCCACCACGGCGGACGTGGCGTGGCGGTGCTGCGCGCGGCGTGGGACTGAGGCGGTCGCCGGCTCAGTCGCCGGCGTGGCGGCGCAGCATCTGGTACAGCGCGTCCTTCAGGCGCAGGCGTTCCTTCTTGCGCGCTTCCAGGTAGCTGTCGGCCGTGTTCTGGGCGCCGGTCTCGATGCGGTGCACCTCGTGGTCGAGCTCGTGATACTGCGCGAACAGGCTGGCGAAGTGCGGGTCGCTGACCTTCAGCGTGTGGATGGCGTCGTGGAACTCGGGAAATTCGTGGTGCAGGTCGTGTTTTTCGAGACTCATCGGGAGTGCCTTGCCGTTGCCGTCGGCGGGCTGCCGACGGCCTGCGCCCAGACTAATCCCCGACTCGATGGCGTGCGTTGATTGCCGGCAAGCAGGCGCGATCAGGGCGCGTTGAGGTAGCCGCGTCGCGTGGCCAGCTCGATGGCCGCCCGGGTCGGCTGGTTGAGGTCCATCACCGCCGCGGCGGCCGGCGTGAACCAGCCGATCTCGACCGATTCGTAGTTCTTGCGCGGCGCGGGGCGGCCTGGGACGCGTGACACGTAGTTGATCAGCAGGAAATGCCGCGGTTCGAGGAATTCCGGGCTCTCGATGCAGTCCTGGATGCACAGCCAGTCGGCGTGCTCGACAGCAAGGCCGGTCTCCTCGCGCAGCTCGCGCCGGTAGGCGTCGAGCAGGGGCTCGCCGTAGTCGATCTTGCCGCCCGGCAGGCCCCAGCGGCCGGACCATTTGGCCGTGCGCACCAGCAGCAGCTCGCCGGTGTCGGCCACCAGCAGGCCGCCGACGGTGGCGATCACCCGCCGCTCGCTGGCCAGCAGGTGTTCGCGGTCGATGAGGTCGATGATGGCCCGCACATCGGCGAAGGCGTGATCCGGCCGCTCGGCGCGCAGGCGATCCTCGGTGGCATAGCCGTACAGGGCGGCGCCGGCGATGACGCCGGCCGCGTGGGCGGCCTCGATGTCGTGCGGGGTGTCACCGACGTAGAGGGTCTGGTCCGGCCGGAAACCCGACGCACCGACGATGCGCTGCAACACCGGCACCTTGTCCGCCGCGCCGCCGCCGATGTGGCGGAAGAAGCCGTCCAGGTGCAGGTGTGTCAGCAGCTGTTCCAGCAGCGCCGTGGGCACGCTGGAGCACAGGCTCAGCGCCACGCCACGCAGGCGGCACACATGCAGCAGCGCCGGCACATGGTCGAACAGCGGCGCCTCTTTCATGCGCGCGGCGAAGCG
>NZ_JBFJTF010000072.1:0-11450 GCF_041625615.1 Immundisolibacter sp.
CAGTCGACGAACATGCGCGCCATGCCGGTCATCAGGGTGGTGAACTGCTTGATCTGGTCGCCGCTCAGGCCAAGCCCGAACGCGAACTGCCGGCACTGGTACGGTTGCACGCCGACGATCGGATCGACCTCGGTGGTGAGGATCTTTTCCGGCGTCTCGGCCGCCACCTTTTCGATTTCCACGCCGCCCTCGGTGGACGCCATGAACACCACCCGCTGGCTGGCCCGATCGACCACCGCGCCCAGGTAAAGCTCGCGGGCGATCTGGCTGACTTCCTCTACCAGCACGCTGTTCACCGGCTGGCCCTCGGCCGTGGTCTGGTAGGTGACCAGGCGGGTGCCAAGCATGGCCTCGGCGGCCTGCGCCACTGCGTCGGGGCTGTCCACCAGCTTCACGCCGCCGGCCTTGCCACGGCCACCGGCGTGCACCTGGGCTTTCACCACCCAGCGGCTGCCGGGGATGCGCCCGGCGGCAGCCTGGGCAGCCTTGGGGCTGTCGGCCACCTCGCCTTGCGGCACCGCGATGCCGTAGTCGGCAAACAATTGCTTGGCCTGATATTCGTGCAGGTTCATGGATTTACTCTTTCCCTTGGGGTCGGGGGAAACGGTCTCCGGCCACGTCCCGGACAGCCGTTCCGAACTGCTGACATGCCGTCAATGCGTCTTGTACGGCGCCGCCGCTGCGCGGCCAGCCGCTTCAGACGTGTATTGCCCGCCGGTGGGCCGCCAGCGCCGCCTCGTGCAAGGCCTCCGACAAGGTCGGATGCGCATGAACGATGCGCGCGATGTCTTCCGCACTGGCGCAGAACTCCATCGCCACCACGGCCTCGGCAATCAGTTCCGAGGCATGGGGGCCCATGATGTGCACGCCCAGCACGCGGTCGGTTTCGGCATGGGCAAGCAGCTTCACCTGCCCCTGCGCGGCCTCCATGGCGCGCGCCCGACCGTTCGCCTGGAACGGGAACACGCCCACCGTATACGGCACACCCTCGGCCTTGAGGGCCTGCTCGGTGCGACCGACCCAGGCGATTTCCGGCCAAGTGTAAATGATCCACGGGATGGTCCCGTAATCGACGTGGCAGTGCTGGCCGGCGATGCCCTCGGCCACGGCGATGCCGTCTTCCGACGCCCGGTGCGCCAGCATCGGCCCGCGCACCACGTCGCCGATGGCATACACCCCGCGTGCTGCGGTGCAAAAACGCTGGTCCACCTGGATGAAGCCACGCTCGTCGCATGCGACACCCGCCGCCTCCAGCCCCAGGCCGTCGGTCACCGGCTGACGGCCAACCGCAACGATCAAGCGGTCGAACTGCGCCTGCTGGGCACCGTCCTTGTCCTCGAAGTCCACCGTCACCGCGTCGGCGCCCGCCTTGGCGGCCGTCACCTTGGCGCCCAGACGGATGTTCAGCCCCTGGCCGGCGAACGCCTTCTGTGCCTGCGCTGCGATGGCCCGGTCGGCCGCCGGCAGGAAGTCCGGCACCGCCTCCAGCAACGTCACGTCGCTGCCCAGGCGCGCCCACACGCTGCCAAGCTCGAGACCGATCACGCCGGCTCCGATGATGCCGAGCCGCGCCGGGATCGCGGTGAAGTCCAACGCGCCAGCCGAGTCGACGATGCGCTCGCCATCCACTGGCGCCACCGACAACGGCGTCGGCCGCGAGCCGGTGGCTATGATGATGTGCTCGGCCGCCACCGTCTGGCTGGCGCCGTCGCCACCGGCGACCTCCACCTTGCCGTCGCCGGCCAGGCGCGCGCTGCCCTGCAGCCAGGTCACGCCGTTTTTCTTGAACAAACCGGCGATGCCGCCGGTGAACTGGCTCACGATCTTGTCCTTGCGCGCCACCATGGCCGCCGGATCGATGCCGACCTCGCCGACCTCGATGCCATGCGCCGCCAGATCGTGACGGGCGCGGTGGTACTGCTCGGACGACTCCAGCAGCGCCTTGGACGGGATACAGCCGACGTTCAGACAGGTGCCGCCAAGTGCCGGCTTGCCTTCCTTGCCGATCCAGCGCTCGACGCAGGCCGTCTTCAGGCCCAGCTGCGCGGCGCGGATGGCGGCCACATACCCGCCGGGGCCGGCGCCGATCACCAGCACATCGTAACGTTCCATGGCTGCCCCCTTACAGGCTGAGCAGCAGGCGGGCCGGGTCTTCCAGTGCCTGCTTGATGGTGACCAGGAACTGCACCGCCTCACGGCCGTCGATCAGCCGATGGTCGTAGGACAGCGCCAGATACATGATCGGACGCACCACCACCTGGCCATCCTCGACCACGGGCCGCTCGACGATGTTGTGCATGCCCAGAATGGCGCTTTGCGGCGGATTCAGAATCGGCGTCGACAGCATGGAACCGAAGATGCCGCCGTTGGTGATGGAGAACGTGCCGCCGGTCAGGTCGTCCAGCCCCAGCTTGTTGTCGCGGGCGCGCACACCGAAATCGCCAATGGCCTTCTCCACGTCGGCGAAGGACAGCTGGTCGGCATCGCGCAGGATGGGCACCACCAGCCCACGCGGGCTGCTGACGGCGATACCGATGTCGAAGTAGCCGTGATAGACGACGTCGCCACCGTCGATCGAGGCATTGACGACCGGGAACTTCTTGAGCGCCTGCACCGCCGCGTGCACGAAAAATGACATGAAGCCGAGCTTGACGCCGTGCGCCTTCTCGAATGCGTCACGGTGCCGGGCCCGCAGGTCCATCACCGGCTTCATGTTGACTTCGTTGAAGGTGGTCAGGATGGCGGCCGTGCGCTGGGCATCGATCAGCCGCTCGGCAATGCGCTGGCGAATCCGCGTCATCGGCACGCGCTGCTCGGCACGGGGACCGGCCTCCACCGCCGGGGCGGGTGCCTCGGCCTGGGGCGCCTTCTGCGCCGCCGCCAGCACGTCCTCCTTGATCACACGGCCGTCACGGCCGGTACCGGTCAGCGTGGCGGTGTCCACACCATGCTCCGCGGCCAGCTTACGCGCCGCCGGGCTGGCGGCCGGGGACTCCGGCGCCGGGCGTATTTCCGGGGTTTCCTGTGGCGGCTCGGCCAGCGGAGCCTTGTCCGCGGACGCGCCCGGACTTGCCTCGGTATCGACCGTGGCCAGCAACTCGCCGGCCTGCACGGTGGCTCCGTCGGGCTGGTGCACGGAGGCAAGCACGCCGTCAGCCGGCGCCACCACTTCCAGCACAACCTTGTCCGTCTCGACGTCGATCAGCGTCTCGTCACGCCGCACCGCCTCGCCGGGTTGCTTCTTCCACTGCAACAGCGTGGCCTCGGCCACCGATTCCGGCAGCACCGGCACCTTGATTTCGATCTGCATGTCAAACCCGGGAATGGTTGTAATTGAACTTAGGTTAGGCGGATTTCTGCTTGCGTTTCACGGCCGTAATGGCTGGCGCAAGCGCCTCGCTCACAAGCGCCTGCTGCTGTGCCTGGTGCAGCGCGTAACTGCCGCAGGCCGGCGCCGCCGACCGCGGCCGGCCGACGTACCGCAGGCTCTGACCGGACGCCAACGCGTCGGCCAGCTTGTGGCGGATCTGGTACCAGGCGCCCTGGTTCTGCGGCTCTTCCTGCACCCACGCCACGTCCGACGCCGCGGCGTAATGGGCAAGCTGCTCGGCCACTTGCGCCTTCGGGAAGGGGTACAGCTGTTCGATGCGCACGATGGCGATGTCATCGATGTCCCGCTCCCGCTGGCTCGACAGCAGGTCGAAATAGACCTTGCCACTGCACAGCAGCACGCGCCGTACCCGCGCCGGGTCCGGCTGCTGCGGGTCGGGAATGAGCGGCTGGAACTCGCCGTCCGCGAGGTCGCCCAGCGCCGAGACCGACAAGCGGTGCCGCAGCAGGCTCTTGGGCGTCATGACCACCAACGGCCGGCGGTACCGGCGCAGCATCTGCCGGCGCAGCATGTGGAACATCTGGGCCGGCGTGGAGGGCACGCATACCTGCATGTTCTGCTCGGCGCACAGCTGCATGAAGCGCTCGAGCCGGGCCGAAGAATGCTCCGGCCCCTGCCCTTCGTAACCGTGCGGCAAGAACATCACCATGCCGCACAGCCGCTGCCACTTGGCTTCCGACGAACTGATGAACTGGTCGATCACCACCTGTGCGCCGTTGACGAAATCGCCGAACTGCGCCTCCCAGACGACCAGTGTCTGTGGGTCGGCGCTGGCATAGCCGTACTCGAAACCGAGCACCGCTTCCTCCGACAACAGCGAGTCGATGGCCAGGAAGCTCGGTTGGCCGGGCTGCAGGTGCTGCAGCGGAACGTAACGCTGCAGGTCGTCGGCGGCGTCCAGATCCTGGTTGTGCAGCACCGCATGACGGTGCGAGAAGGTGCCCCGTCCGCTGTCCTGTCCGGACAGACGCACCCGATAGCCCTCGGTCAGCAGGGTGGCGTAGGCCAGCGTCTCGGCGCAGCCCCAGTCCAGCGGCAACTCGCCGGCGGTCATCTGCCGGCGGTCATCGAGGATCTTGGCCACGCGCGGGTGGGGCTTGAAGCCGGCAGGCACGCTGCTGATCTTCTCGCCCAGGGCGCGCAGGGTGTCCAACGGCACGGCGGTGACCGCCGGCTCGGTCCACACCGCATCCATGTAGGGTGCCCAGTCGATGGCCAGCAGCGGGCGCTGGTCGCTCATGGGCAGCGGCGCCACGCTCTGCCCGAGGTCCAGCGCCTGCTGGTAGTCCTCGGCCATCTGACTCGCCTGACCGGGCTGCAACACACCGGCACTCTCCAGGCGCCGGGCATACAGCTCGCGCACGGTCGGCTTGCCAACGATGCGCGAGTACATGCGCGGCTGGGTGATGGCCGGCTCGTCGGCCTCGTTGTGGCCCTGGCGGCGGTAGCAGACCAGGTCGATCACCACGTCACGGCTGAAGGCGAGGCGGAAGTCCAGCGCCAACCGGGTGACGAACAGCAGGGCCTCCGGATCGTCGCCATTGACATGAAAGATCGGCGCCTGGGTCAGGTGGGCGATTTCCGTGCAATAGAAGGTCGAGCGGGCGTCCGCCGGATTGCTGGTGGTGAACCCGATCTGGTTGTTGATGACGATGTGCAGCGAGCCGCCGGTGGCGAAACCGCGGGTCTCGGCCAGGTTCAGCGTTTCCATCACCACGCCCTGGCCGGCGAAGGCGGCATCACCGTGCATCAGCACCGGCAGCACCTGCCGGCGTGCCAGGTCGCCGCGGCGCTCCTGACGGGCGCGCACCGATCCCTCGACAACGGGATTGACGATCTCCAAATGCGAGGGGTTGAACGCCAGCGTCAGGTGAATCGGGCCGCCCGGGGTGACGGGGTCGGCCGAAAAGCCCTGGTGGTACTTGACGTCACCCGAGCCGACCACCTGCGCCTTGCCCTCGAACTCGGCGAACAACTCCTGCGGCTGCTTGCCCAGGATGTTGACCAGCACGTTCAGGCGCCCACGGTGCGCCATGCCGATGACCAGTTCCTTGACATCCGCGCTGCCGGCGCGTCGCACCAGCTCGTCGAGCACGGCGATCAGCCCATCGCCCCCCTCGAGCGAGAACCGCTTCTGCCCCACGTAGCGGCGATGCAGGTAACGCTCCAGACCTTCGGCGGCGGTCAGCGCCTGCATGATCTGCAGTTGCTCGGCCTCACTCAGCACCGTCCGGCCACGGCCGGCCTCGATGCGCTGGCGCAGCCACTCGACCTGCTGCGAGTCCGACAGGTAGGCGTACTCGAAGCCGATGGCACCGCAGTAGGTGGCCTCGAGGGCCGAGACCAGTTCGCGCAGCGTGGAACCGGGCGGCAAAGGAAAATTGCCGGCGGAGAAACTCAGATCCAGATCGGCCTGCGTCAGGCCGTGGTAGTCCAGGCTCAGGCTGGGGACCGGCGAGTTGGTCTGCAAGTCCAGCGGGTCGGTGCGCGCGGCCAGGTGACCGCGCTGGCGGTACTCGTTGATGAGCTGCTGCACCGCATTCTGCTTGTGCAGGTCATGCGGCGTACCCGGCGCCGCCGGCCGTGCCGCCGGCTTGTTGGCCAGCTCACGAAAGCGCTGCTGCACGGCGCCGTGCGTCGGGCTCAAGGCACCGCCGGGTGCCCCGCCCCAGGATTCAAACTCGCGCCGCCAGACCTCAGGCACACTGGCCGGGTCGACAATAAACTCTTCGTACAGCGCCTCCACGAAGGCGGTGCTGCCGAAGCCGAGACTGGAACTGGCGTCCATTAGGAGGCTCGGGTTGCATAAATGGCCGTGGCAGATTTTACGGCTATGACAGCCATAACCTGAAACGCCACCGCCAACGCAGGCGCGGAAACGCACCCGTCGCGCACGGCTCAAACGCCGTGTAAGGTCCGCTGTACCGCCGTTGCGAGGCGTCGGCTAACCGGCAGTGGCTCCGACAACCCGTGGAGCTGAACCCACAATCGGCCGTCGTTTGTGCGCTGCAGCGCGACCACGTGCCGCGTGTTGACGAGCACGGCCCGGTGAATGCGCAGCAACGCCGGCGCGTATTGCTCCGCCAATCGGGCCAGTGAGTCTTCCATGAGCCATTCGTCGTCCTGGCAATGGACCGTCACGTACTTCGCCTCGGCGCGCAGGTACAGCACATCACTCAACGCCACCCGCCGCTGGCAACCGGTACCGTGCACCCGCAGCTCGGGCTCGCTCACCGTCACGCGCGCCAGGGCCTGTTCCAGGCGCTGCGCCGACACCGGCTTCAGCAAATAGTGCACGGCGCCGGTCTCGAAAGCGTCCAGCGCAAACTCGCCGTGGGCCGTCACGAACACAACCGCCGGCGGCCTTGGCAGGTCGGCCAGGGCACGCGCGGTGGCCAGACCGTCCGGCCCCGGCATGCCGATATCCAGCAACACCACGTCGGGACTCAGCCGGCGACACTGCTCCACAGCCTGTACGCCATCCACCGCCTCGCCCACGCAGTAACGGCCCGGCACGGCCTCGATCAGGCGTCGCAGCCGCGCGCGCGCGAGCGGCTCGTCGTCAACCACCAGGATGTTCACGGCCGCCCTCGTTCATCCGAGTCCAGCGGCAGGCGCAGACACACCTGATGACGGCCATCGACCACCGTCGCGCGCAGGCCGGCGGCCTGCCCAAAATGTCCCTCCAGGCGTGCCCGTACGTTGGCCAGCGCCATGTGCAGGCCAGCGCCGTTACCGCTGCTGGTACATGGATTGTCAATCCGCACCTCCACCGCGTGCGCCGCTGCCGCAATGCGCACCGACACGCGCCCACCGCGCGCCAGAGGCTCGACGCCATGAACGATGGCGTTCTCCAGCAGCGGCTGCACGCTCAGCGGCGGCACCCGCACGCCGGCCGGCGACGGCGTGTCAGGCCAATCCAGTCGCAGCCGCTCTCCCAGGCGCAGCTGCTCCATCGCCAGATACTGGCGACACAGGGTCAGTTCCTCGTCGAGCGAAATGGGCTGCTCCCCCGCCTGCAGGCTGGCGCGCAGCAGGTCGGCCAGGGCCAAGGTCACCTCCTCGGCCCGGGACGGATCGCTGGCCGTGAGACTGGCGATGGTGTTCAGGCTGTTGAACAGAAAGTGCGGTCGGATGCGCGCCTGCAGCACGGCAAGTCGCGCCTGTGCATGCGCGCGCTCGCGACGGCGCAGCATGTGGCGCTGGTAGAGCAGACGCAGCGCCAGGCCGCCGACCATCGCCGTCAGCAATAAATTACGCGCCAACAACCAGCCGACAGTGGTGCCCCTGCTCGGCAGCAGCCCCAGCACCACGGCCCCGCACGTGGTACCGGCGGCCAACAACAGCAGCCAGCCCAGCGCGACGGTACCGGCCGGAAACACAGCCAGGCGGCACAACCAGGGACGCACGGCGCACAATCCGGCGATACCGAATAGCGCCACCCAGTGCACGGCCAAGGACCAGGCCCCCAGGCGTGGCCAGAACCGTGCCGGCTCGAACGGCTGCGCCAACACGAGCAGCACCGCCAGCAGCTGCCCGCCGACCGCCACCGCCAGTACCGCCCGCGGCCGGCACAGGTCCGGCAGAAAGTCGCCGCTGCCTGCGGCCCGCTCCGCTATACTCGGCGGCTCCGTCACGCCTGTCTCCCACCCATGTCCAGCGCATCCCGCAAACCCTGGGGCGGCCGCTTCGCCGAGCCCACCGACGCCTTCGTCGAACGCTTCACCGCGTCGGTCCACTTCGACCGGCGCCTGGCCCGCCACGACATTACCGGTTCCATCGCCCACGCGCGAATGCTCGGCCGGGTCGGCGTGCTCGATGCCCGTGAAGTGGACAGCATCGTCACCGGCCTCGAACAGATCCTGGCCGACATCGAGCGCGGCGACTTCGAGTGGCAAACGGCGCTCGAGGACGTGCACATGAACGTCGAAACGGCGCTGGTGCAACGCATCGGCGACGTCGGGAAGAAACTGCACACCGGTCGTTCGCGCAACGACCAAGTGGCCACCGACATACGGCTGTGGTTGCGTGACGAACTCGACGCCATCGACGGGCAACTGCACGCGGCCCTGCAGGCGCTGCTGCAACTGGCCGAGCGCGAGGCAGACACGCTGATGCCGGGCTTCACGCACCTGCAGACGGCCCAGCCAGTCACGCTCGGACACCACCTGCTGGCTTGGTTCGAAATGCTGGCACGCGACCGCGAGCGCTTCGCCGACTGCCGGCGCCGCGTCAACATCATGCCGCTGGGCGCCGCCGCCCTCGCCGGCACCAGTTTCCCCATCGATCGTGTCTATACGGCCGAATTGCTGGGTTTCGAGCGACCCACCGAGAACTCGCTCGACTCGGTCAGCGACCGCGACTTTGCGATCGAGTTTGTCGCCGCGGCCGCGCTGCTGATGACCCATTTCTCGCGCATGTCCGAAGAACTGGTGCTGTGGTCCTCGGCACAGTTCGGTTTTGTCAGTCTGGCCGATGCCTGGTGCACCGGCTCATCGATCATGCCGCAAAAGAAGAACCCCGACGTGCCGGAGCTGCTGCGTGGCAAGACCGGCCGCGTCAACGGACACCTGGTTGCGCTGCTGACACTGATGAAGGCCCAGCCGCTCGCCTATAACAAGGACAACCAGGAAGACAAAGAGCCACTGTTCGACACGGTCGACACAGTGCGCGACAGCCTGACCGCCTTCACCGGCATGCTGCCGGGGATGACCGTGAACACGGCGCGCCTGCGCGAGGCGGCGCGCGCCGGCTATGCCACGGCCACCGACCTGGCGGACTATCTCGTACGAAAGGGACTGCCGTTTCGCGACGCCCACGAGGTGGTCGGCCGCGCCGTGCGCGCCGCCGCCTCGGACGAACGCGACCTGGCAGACATGACCCTGGACGAACTGCGCGCCTTCTCGCCGCTGATCGACGCGGATATCTTCGACGTGCTGACGCTCGAAGGCTCGGTGGCGGCGCGCGACCACCTGGGCGGCACCGCGCCGCGCCAGGTACGCGCCGCGGTGAGGCGTGCCCGTGCCCGCCTTGACAATATCTGACGCGATCGCCGAAGCTTTTAAGCTTTTTCAGGCTGATTTTTTAGTCGCTTTACGCCCATACGGGAATGCTTTTCGCTTCCTCGGGCAATGCCTGACTGGAGGCAACGCAACGCAGGGACGGATGGTTGCGTCGACAGGGTAACGGGGGAATTCACACATGACGTCGAACCAGGCACTCGCGGATTGGGTCCGCGACGTTGCAGCGCTCACCACACCCGACCACATCCACTGGTGCGACGGATCACAGGCCGAATACGACGCCCTGCTGGCCCAGATGCTCGACAGCGGAACGTTGATCGAACTGGACCCGCAGACCCGCCCGCGCAGCTACCTGCACCGCTCGGATCCGTCCGACGTGGCGCGCACCGAGCACCTGACCTTCGTGTGCACGGACGAGCGCGACGACGCCGGGCCCAATAACCAGTGGATGGACCCGGCCGAGGCACATGCCAAGCTGGACGCCCTGTTCGCCGGGGCCATGCGCGGACGCACCATGTATGTGGTGCCGTACTGCATGGGCCCGATCGACTCGCCACTGGCACGCTGCGGCGTCGAGATCACCGACAGCCCGTACGTGGCCGCCAGCATGCGCATCATGACGCGCATGGGCACCCAGGCCCTCAAGCGCATCGAGCGCGACGGCAGCTTTGTGCGCGGCCTGCATTCGCTCGGCGATCTCGACCCCGAGCGACGCTTCATCATGCACTTCCCGCATGAACTGATGATCCAGAGCATCGGCTCCGGCTACGGCGGCAATGCCCTGCTGGGCAAAAAGTGTCACGCCCTGCGCATCGCCTCCTATCAGGCGCGCCGGGAAGGCTGGCTGGCCGAGCACATGCTGGTCATGGGCATCGAGGACCCGCAAGGACGCCTGCATTACGTGGCGGCGGCGTTCCCGTCTGCCTGCGGCAAGACCAACATGGCGATGCTGATCCCGCCGATCGAGTACCAGGGTTGGAAGGTGCACACCATCGGCGACGACATCGCCTGGCTGCATGTCGGCGACGACGGCCGCCTGTGGGCCATCAACCCCGAGGCCGGTTTCTTCGGCGTGGCGCCCGGCACCAGCCGGCACACCAACGCCAACGCAGTCGACATGCTGCAGCACGACACCATTTTCACCAACGTCGCCCTCACCGAGGACGGACGGCCCTGGTGGGAAGGCCTGTCGGATGAAACACCGGCCTTCGACTGGCAGGGTCGGCCCTATGACCCGGCCAACGGTCCGGCCGCACACCCGAATTCACGCTTCACCGTGTCGGCCCAACAGTGTCCGTCCTGGTCCGACCAGGCCGAACGGCCATCCGGCGTGCCGATCTCGGCCATCATCTTCGGCGGCCGGCGCGCCTCCCTGGCGCCGCTGGTGCTCGAGGCCAAGAACTGGAACCACGGCGTGCTGCTCGGCGCCGGCATGGCCTCGGAGACCACCGCTGCCGCCACCGGCAAGGTCGGCGTGGTGCGACGGGATCCAATGGCCATGCAGCCGTTCTGCGGCTACCACTTTGGCGACTACTGGGCGCACTGGCTGTCCACCGGCGCACGCCTGACCCAGCCGCCACGCATCTATCAGGTCAACTGGTTCCGCCGTGACGAGCAGGGCCGGTTCCTGTGGCCGGGGTTCGGCGAGAACCTGCGCGTCCTCAAGTGGATCATCGACCGCTGCCAGGGTCAGGTGGAGGCCGCCCAAACCCCGGTCGGCAACCTGCCGCTACACGGCGGCATCGACCTGACCGGGCTCGATGTGTCGCACGAGCACATGCAACAGTTGACCGAGATCGAACCCCAGGCCTGGCTGGACGAGCTGGACGAGGTCGGCAGCTTCCTGCATCGCTACGGGCCGCGTGTCCCGCAGGCCCTGCACGACGAGCGCGTCCGGGCAAGCCACGAGCTCAAGCGCCTGTTGAACAACTGAGCGGGCCCGCCTCCCCCACCGGCACACGGTCACGGGGAGGCGGACAGATACGAAAAAGCCGGCATTTCGCCGGCTTTTTCGTATCTGCGATTCACGGCCTTTC
>NZ_JBFJTF010000073.1:0-11336 GCF_041625615.1 Immundisolibacter sp.
GACTTCGCCGGCCCCAAACAGGACTTTCCCTACTGCGTGCCGATCGCCACCCAGTGCACACAGGCCGCCGGGGTCGCCAGCGCCATGCGCCTGCGCGGCGAACGACGCGTTGCCGTGTGCTTCCTGGGTGACGGCGCCAGCTCCAAGGGCGACTTCTACGAGGCACTCAACCTGGCCGGCGTGTGGCAGCTGCCGCTGGTGTTCGTGATCGCCAACAACCGCTGGGCCATTTCGGTGCCGCTGAGCAAGCAGACCGCCTGCGCCACGCTGGCGCAGAAGGCCATCGCCGCCGGCCTGCCCGGCGAGCAGGTGGACGGCAACGACCTGCTGGCCGTGCGCGAGGCGACCAGCCGCGCCGTGAACCGCGCCCGGCGCGGCGGCGGACCGACGCTGATCGAGGGCCTGACCTATCGCCTGGGCGACCACACCACGTCCGACGACGCCCGCCGCTATCGGCCGGACGCCGAAGTCAGCGCCGCCTGGCAGGGCGAACCGCTGGCGCGCCTGCGCCAGTTCATGGTGCACGGCGGCGGCTGGAGCGCGGGTGAGGAAGAACGCCTGATCGCCGACTGCGATGCGCAGGTGGAAGAAGCCGTGGCGGCCTATCTGGCCACGCCACCGCCCCGGCCGCCGGACATGTTCACCCACCTGTTCGCCGAACTGCCGGCCAGCCTGGCCCCACAGCGCGCGGCGGTGACCGGAGGCGAACATGGCTGAGTGCACACTGGTCGAGGCGGTGAACCTGGCCCTGGCGCGGGCCCTGGCAGACGATCCGGACGTGGTGGTGCTGGGCGAGGATGTCGGCGTCAACGGCGGCGTGTTCCGCGCCACGGTCGGCCTGCAGGAACGCTTTGGCGAACGCGTGATGGACACGCCACTGGCGGAGAACCTGATCGCCGGCGTGGCGGTCGGCATGGCCGCCGAGGGGCTGCGGCCGGTGGGCGAGATCCAGTTCTCGGGCTTCATCTACCCGGCCATCGACCCGCTGATCAGCCACGCCAGCCGCCTGCGCAACCGCACCCGCGGCCGCCTCACCTGCCCCATGGTGCTGCGCGCACCGTGCGGTGGTGGCATCCATGCGCCGGAGCATCACTCCGAGAGCAACGAGGCCATGCTGGCGCACATTCCGGGCCTGCGGGTGGTGATGCCGTCCTCGCCGGCGCGGGCCTACGGCCTGCTGCTGGCCGCCATCCGCGACCCGGACCCGGTGGTGTTTCTGGAGCCGGCACGCATCTACCGCGCCATCAAGGAGGACGTGACCGACACCGGCGAGGCCCTGCCGCTGGACGTGTGCTTCGTGCTGCGCGAAGGCAGCGACCTGACACTGGTCAGCTGGGGCGCCTGCGTGCACGACTGCCTGTCGGTCGCCGACACGCTGGCCGACAGCGGCATCAGCGCCGAGGTGATCGACGTCGCCACGCTGCGCCAGCTCGACACCGACACCCTGCTGGGCTCGGTGGCCAAGACCGGACGCTGCGTGATCGTGCACGAGGCGCCGTACAGCGGCGGCTTCGGCGCCGAAATCGCCGCCCTGCTGGCAGGCCCCGGCCTGTTCTCGCTGCTGGCGCCGGTCGAGCGCGTCACCGGCTACGACACCATCATGCCGCTGGCGCGCCTGGAACACGCCTACCTGCCCGGCCCGGAGCGCATCCTGGCCGCCGCCCACCGCGTCCTGGAGCACTGAAGCGATGAACGAACCGGCCAAGGTGTTTGCGCTGCCCGACCTGGGCGAGGGTCTGGCCGAGGCGGAACTGCTGTCCTGGCATGTCGGCCCCGGCGACCATGTGGTGGAAGGCCAGCCGCTGGCATCGGTGGAGACCGACAAGGCGGTGGTGGAAGTACCCTCGCCGCGCGCCGGCGAAATCGCTGCCCTGTGCGCCGAGGTGGGCGCCCGCGTGGCGGTCGGCGCGCCGCTGGTGGAGTTCGTCGGTGGCGCCAGCGCAGACACCGGCACGGTGGTCGGCAATGTGGAGACGCAAGGCACGGTGCTGGAGGAGACCGCGCACAGCGTCGGCGGCAGACCGACCGCCGGCATCCGCGCCACACCCGCCGTGCGCGCCCTGGCCAAGCGCCTGGGCGTGGACCTGGGCTCGGTGACACCGAGCGGGCCCAACGACACCATCACCAAGGCCGACGTGGAACGGGTGGCGCGCATCTATGCCGAAACCGGACCGCTGGAGGAACTGACCGGCACGCGCCGGGCGATGGCCGTCAACATGGCCCGCACGCGCGATGAAGTGGCCACCGCGGCGCTGTTCGACGAGGCCGACATCCACGCCTGGCCGACCGGCAGCGACCCCATGGCGCGCCTGCTGCGGGCGCTGGTGGCCGGCTGTCAGGCGGAACCGGCGCTCAACGCCTGGTACGACAGCGAAGACATGGGGCGGCGACTGCTGAAGAAGGTCGACATCGGCATGGCCGTGGACAGCCCGGAAGGCCTGTTCGTGCCGGTGCTGCGCGACGCCGGCGCGCTGGACCTGGCCGGTCTGCGCGACGCGGTGGACCAACTGCTGGCCGGCGTGCGGGCGCGCAGCCTCACGCCCGAGCAGCTGCGCGGCGCCACCGTCATGCTCAGCAACTTCGGCCCGCTCGGCGGACGCCACGCGGTGCCGCTGCTGGTGCCGCCGGTGGTGGCCATCCTCGGCGCCGGGCGCGCCTACGACGCCGTGGTGGCCGCCGACGGCCAGCCGGCCGTGCACCGCGTACTGCCGCTGTCGCTGAGCTTCGACCACCGCGTGGTGACAGGGGGTGAGGCCGCGCGCTTCTTAATGGCCGTCAAGGCCGACCTCGAACAGTCCGGCTAACGTTTCACGACACCCTGCGCAACCACCCCCAAAACACACAGCACCCCGCCCGCCCATGAACACACACTCCTGGGTCCACCGCCGCGTGCGGTGTCGTGTCACCTTGCGCCAGTTGACCCTGGGCCTGCTGACGACCGTCCTGTGCGGCTGCGGCGGCCTGCTGCCGCGCTCCGACCAGTCGGTGAACGTGACGTGGAAGAGTTTCGACGAGGCCAAGGCGGCGTTTGACCGCATCCAGCCGGGCTTCACTTCGGTGTCCGACCTGGAACCGCTCGGCTTCGACCCCTACACGTCGCCCAACACGACCATCCTCACGTACCTGGACGTGATCAAGTACTTCATGCCGAATCAGTCGATTCGCCTGGACGATCTGGACCCGGCGGTGCAGGCGTGCATCCGCGCGCGCAACGCCTGCCGCGGCTTTCGCATGTCGGCCGGCGAGACGCACAGCAAACGCCACGGCAGCGTGGTGCTGGATTTGTTCAACTTCCGCCGCCGCGCCACGCAAAGTGGCTGGCAGTTCACCGCCCTGCTGCTGGCCCACGACGACCGCATCACCTACAAGCTGTGGGGCGGGCAACCCAAGCTGGACGGGCGCACCGACCGCCGCAACCCGCTCGGCCCGCTGCAGAGCATGGACGACGTGTTGCCGGCGGTGGTGCAGTAGGGCGCTTACAGGTTTTTGCGCAGACGCTCGTAACCGCGCAGGATTTCGTCGCCGGCCAGCTTGGCCGTGGCCAGCAGTTCGCGCGCCGTGTCACCGCCGATCTCCGCCGCCGTGCCCGCCTTCTCGCGCAGCTCCGACAGCCGCTTTTCGAGCTGCTGCCACTCCTCCTGCGCCTCCAGGCGCGCCAGGTGGGCCTGTACCAGCAGTTCGTCGCGCTGCGCGGCCAGGTTGTCCAGCAGCGTCTTCAGGTCTTCGCGTGGGTTCATGAGACGTCCTCCGATTGACAGTCGCAGTCACCATCCGGCCACACACGCGCCGGGATTGCCCTGATTATCCTCAGGCCGGCACCACACACCAGCCGGCTCGCCCGGGCGCGTCAATCCGCCGGCAGCAGGCCCCGCGCGACCAGCCAGGCCCGCGCATCGGCGGCGTCCTGCTCGAACCATGCCTGTGCGCTGCCGAGCCGGAAGCTGTAACCCCAGGCGTCCATGTCCTGCATCAGGCGCCGGCGGCCGACACCGGGCAGCCGGTCGGCCAGCACGATCTGCAGATAGCAGACCGCGCATTCCTCCAGATCATCGCCCCCCGCGTCGGTGTGCAGCCCGGCGCGCCGCGAGGCGTCCATGCACAGCCAGTGACAGGCCTCGTGCAGCGCCGAATGCACCGGCGTGTCGGCGCGCACGTAGAGCCGGTCGTCAACCAGGCCGGCCTCGGCCTCGCCCCAGTAGCTGCCGGGAATGTCGGCCTGCGGCGCCAGCCACGCCAGCATCAGGCCACGCGCCCGCAGCAGGGCCTCCAGGCCTGCCGCGTCGATATCCGCCAGGCGCAGCACCCGTGCCGTCACGACGGCTGGCCGAACCGGTACAGGGCCACGTGCGGCGCCACCGGGATGGGGACCCCGCCCGTCAGACCGGCGTCGGCGCCCAGCTCCAGCACCTGCGCCGGCGCCAGCCGGATGGCCAGCGACGGCCCGGGTGGCGGCGGCACCGGCAGGAATTCCACCACCGCCAGCACGCCGCCGGGCGCCAGCACGCGAGCCACCTGCGCCAGCACCGCCGCCGCAGCACCGGTCGCCACCAGATGGTGCAGCACCAGCGCCAGCAGCACCCGGTCCACGGCCGCCGTGGGCAACGGCAACGGCGCGCCAAGATCCGCCCGCAGCGCCAGCAGGGGCAGACCCTGCGCCTGGCGGCGCAGCCACCGCAGGCCATCCCACCACCGATCGAGCGCCAGCACCGGCGTGCCGGCACGGGCCAGGGCCAGGCTCCAGTCGCCGCGCCCACAGCCCAGATCCAGCGCCAGCCGGCCGCCGGCCAACGCCGCCAGCACCGGCGCCGGCCGGACGAAATCGAAACTGCTGTGCTTGCCGGCGCCGCCGGGCGGCGCGGCTTCGGTGGGCGGCTGCATTAGAATCAACGGTCACATCCCCTGGCGGCACCCATGGTAGCCGCCGTCGCCCGCCCAGCCGCCGCATCATCATGTTCAACAGCCTGTCCGAACGCCTGGAAACCACGGTCCGCCGCCTGCGCGGCCAGGCCTACCTCACCGACGAGAACATCGCCGACGCCCTGCGCGAGGTCCGCATGGCGCTGCTGGAGGCCGACGTGGCACTGCCGGTGGTGCGCGGCTTCATCGAACAGGTGCGCCAGGACGCCGTCGGGCGTGAAATCGGCAAGAGCCTCAACCCCGGGCAGTTGCTGGTCAAGCTGGTACACGACCGGCTGATCTCGCTCATGGGCAGTGCCAATGAGGCACTGAACCTGGCCGGCGCGCCGCCGGTGGTGATTCTGATGGCCGGCCTGCAGGGCTCGGGCAAGACCACCACCAGCGCCAAGCTGGCACGCCTGCTGCGTGAACAGCACAAGAAGTCGGTGCTGCTGGTCAGCGCCGACGTCTACCGCCCGGCCGCCATCGAACAGCTGCGCGTGCTGGCCGAGCAGGTCGGCGTGCAGTTCCAGCCGAGCGACACCCGCCAGAAGCCGGTCGACATCGCCGCCGGGGCGGTGGCCGAAGCGCGCCGGCGCGCCATCGACGTGGTGATCGTCGACACCGCCGGCCGGCTGCACATCGACGCCGACATGATGGCCGAAATCAAGGCCATCCACGGCGCGGTGCAGCCGCTCGAGACGCTGTTCGTGGTCGACTCCATGACCGGACAGGACGCCGTCAACACCGCCAAGGCCTTCCACGAGGCGCTGCCGCTGACCGGCGTGGTGCTGACCAAGGCCGACGGCGACGCCCGCGGCGGTGCGGCGCTGTCCATCCGCGAGGTCACCGGCGCGCCCATCAAGTTCCTGGGCATGGGCGAGAAGATCGGCGCCCTGGAGGCCTTCCACCCCGAGCGCGTGGCCTCGCGCATCCTGGGCATGGGCGACGTGGTGACCCTGGTCGAGGATGTACAGCGCAACCTCGACCAGACCCAGGCGGCGCGCCTGGAAGACAAGCTGCGTCGCGGCAAGGGCTTCGACTTCAACGACTTCCGTGACCAGCTCAAGATGGTCAAGGGCATGGGCGGGCTCGGCAGCCTGCTCGACAAGCTGCCGGGCATGAACGGCCTGAACGCACAGGCCCGCGAACAGATCGCCGACGGCCGCCAGCTCGGCCGCATCGAGGCCATCATCAACTCCATGACCGCCAAGGAACGGCGCTTCCCGGACCTGATCAACGGTTCGCGCAAGCGGCGCATCGCCGCCGGCGCCGGGGTACAGATCCAGGACGTCAACCGGCTGATCAAGCAGTTCGAGCAAAGCCAGAAGATGATGAAGAAACTCAGCCGGCCCGGCGGCATGAAGAAGATGATGCGGGGAATGGGCGGCATGCGCGGCCTGCCACCGGGCCGCGGCTGAGGCGCACCACACCCCCGAGAAGCGCGCGTGCGACGCCGTCGCTTGAGTTCGCCGCCATCGGTCAATACAATTCGCGGTTCGCTGCGGCCGACCGATCAAGGCCGGCGCCTTCCAGAACCCTTTAAGGAATAACCCATGGTCACCATTCGCCTTGCCCGTGGCGGTGCCAAGAAGCGGCCGTTCTATCGCGTGGTCGTGACCGACAGCCGCAATCCGCGCGACGGTCGGTTCATCGAGCAGATCGGCTTTTTCAACCCGATCGCCCAGGCCAGCGAACAGCCCGTGCGGCTGGACCTGGACCGTGTCGATTACTGGCTGGGCGTCGGCGCCAAGGCCAGCGACCGCGTCTCGGCCCTGGTCAAGCAGTACCGCAAGACCGCTGCTGCCGAAGCAACCGAAGCTGCCGCCTGATTCGAACGCCGACACGGTCGTCCTGGGGCGGATCGGCGCCCCGCACGGCATACGCGGCTGGTCGCAGGTGTGGTCCTACGCGGACCCGCCACAGGGACTGCTCAGACACCGCCAGTTCACCGCGGTGCGGCACGGACAGACCCGCACGCTGACCATTGCCGACAGCCGGATGCAGGACGATCGCCTGCGGGTGCGCTTCGACGGCGTCGAGGATCGTGACGCGGCAGCACTGCTGACCGGCTTCGAGTTGAGTGTGCCGCGCGCGGCACTGCAGCCACCGCCGGCCGGCAGCTGGTATTGGCACGACCTGGTGGGGCTGAGCGTGGTGGCCGTGGACGGCATGGCACTGGGGCGGGTGGAACGATTGATCGAGACCGGCGCGCACGACGTGCTGGTGGTGACTGGGGAACGCGAGCGGCTGATCCCGTTCGTGCATCCGCAGATTGTGAAACGGGTCGATCTCGATGCCGGCCGCATCGACGTCGACTGGGACGCGGAGTACTGAGCGCCGGTGCGCATCGACGTCGTCACGCTGTTTCCGGAACTGGTGGAAACGGTGAGCCGGTGCGGCGTGGTGGGGCGGGCGATCGGCGCCGGCATCGCCAGCCTGCACCTGTGGCAGTTGCGCGACTTCGCCACCGATCGGCACCGCACGGTGGACGATGCACCGTTCGGCGGCGGCCCCGGCATGGTGCTCAAGGCCGAGCCGGTGCTGGCGGCGGTGGCCGCGGCGCGGGCGGCGGCGGCGCAGCCGGTGCGGGTGGCGTACCTGTCGCCGCAGGGCCGTCGCTTCGACCAGGCGGCGGCCTGCGAGCTGGCCGGGCGCGAGCGCCTGCTGCTGCTGTGCGGGCGCTACGAGGGTGTGGACGAGCGGGCGCTGGAGCAGGTGGTGGATGAGGAATGGTCGTGCGGCGACTACGTGCTCAGCGGCGGTGAGCTGCCGGCCATGATGATGATCGACGCGGTGGTGCGCCTGTTGCCGGGCGCGCTGGGCGACGCGCAGTCGGCGCAGCAGGATTCGTTCATGCACGGCCTGCTGGATCACCCGCACTACACGCGCCCGCAGCAGCTGGACGGACGCGCCGTGCCGCCGGTGCTGCTCAGCGGCGATCACGCGCGCGTGGCGCGCTGGCGGCTGCAGCAGGCGTTGGCGCGCACCTGGCGCCGGCGCCCGGATTTGCTGGAAGGTTTGGAACTGACGGACGAGCAGCGGCGGCTGCTGGATGAATACCGGGCAATGGCCGATACTGACGGGCACTGTCCGGCCTTGGACAATCAGGAGTAAGGGACTCATGAACATCATCGACCAGCTGAACGCTGAGCAGATGACGCGGGACGTGCCGGACTTTCGGCCCGGTGACACGGTCGTCGTGCAGGTCAAGGTAAAGGAAGGCAACCGCGAGCGCCTGCAGGCCTACGAGGGCGTGGTGATCGCCCGTCGCAACCGCGGTCTGCACTCGTCGTTCACCGTGCGCAAGCTGTCGCACGGCGAGGGCGTGGAACGCGTGTTCCAGACCTACAGCCCGCAGATCCAGAACATCGACGTCAAGCGCCGCGGTCGCGTGCGTCGGGCCAAGCTGTACTACCTGCGTGGCCGCGAGGGCAAGGCAGCGCGCATCCGCGAGAAGCTGACGCAGCGCAGCCAGGCCAGCTGAGCGGGCCGCCCGGCGTCGTGATGCACAGCAGCGAAGCCAGCATGTCGACCCCACTCGGCATGCTGCTGCTGCGCTGCAACGAACACGGCCTGACGGAGGTCGGCTTCGCTGCGGGCGGCGCTGTACCGCGCCGCCCGACCGATCCGCTGCTGCTGGAAACCATGCTGCAGCTCGAGGCCTATTTCGCCGGCGCCACGGCAGACTTCTCCAACCTGCCGCTGGCCCCCGCCGGCACGCCGTTCCAGCACCGCGTCTGGTCGGCGTTGCGCGCCATCCCGCCCGGCGCCACCCGCCGTTACGGCGACATCGCCACAGACATCGGCACCGCCGCCCGCGCCGTGGGTGGCGCCTGCCGCAGCAATCCCCTGCTGCTGGTGGTGCCCTGCCACCGGGTCATCGCCCGCACCGGCAGCGGCGGATTCATGGGCGCCGCCAACGGTCCCTGGCCACAGCGCAAACAACACTTGCTGGACCATGAACGGCGGTTCTTCGCCGCCTGAGCCCCACCGCTCGGTGGCCCCCAGGCGCCCGGCTGCCGATCCGCTGATCGAACAGTTCCTCGACAGCCTGTGGCTGGAACGTGGCGCCAGCCGCCTGACCCTGGCGGCCTACCGTCGCGACCTGACGTCACTGGCCGCACACCTGACGCCCCACGACAAGACCCCTGCCGACGCCACCCACGGCGACCTGCTCGACTACCTGGCGGCCCAGGGCAGCCTCGCGCCGCGCTCGCTGGCGCGGCGGCTGTCGGCACTGCGCGGGTTCTACCGTTACCTGTTGCGCGAGGGCCGCATTGCCGACGACCCAAGCACCCGCATCGACTCGCCCCGTCTCGGACGCCCCCTGCCCAAGACGCTGAGCGAAACCGATGTGGAACGCCTGCTGGAGGCGCCCGGCGACGCCTGTGCCCAGGCCCTGCGCGACGGCGCCATGCTGGAACTGCTGTATGCCACCGGGCTGCGCGTGAGCGAACTGGTGGGCCTGCGCCTGGCGCAGGTGGACCTGAACCGTGGCGTGCTGGTGGTGCTGGGCAAGGGCGCCCGCGAACGCCTGGTACCGATCGGCGACACCGCCCTGATGCGCCTGGAAAGCTACCTGGCACACGGGCGCAGCGCCTTGCTCGACGGCCGCGTGAGCGATGCGCTGTTCGTCACCCGGCGCGGCGGCGCCATGACGCGCCAGGCCTTCTGGCACCGCCTCCGGGCGCATGCGCAGCGCGCAGGCCTGTCACAGCTGCCCTCGCCACACACCCTGCGCCACGCCTTCGCCACCCACCTGCTCAACCACGGCGCCGACTTGCGCGCAGTGCAGATGCTGCTCGGTCATGCCGACCTGTCGACCACGCAGATCTACACCCACGTCGCGCGCGAACGGCTGAAAGCCCTGCACGCCCGCCATCACCCGCGCGGCTGAGCGCCTACAATGCCAGCTTCACGCCCGCCACCGGATACCCCCATGACCCGCCTTCTCGCCTGCACCCTGGCCTCGCTGCTGCTGATCGGCGGCGCGCACGCCGACACGCCTCCGGCCCTGGCCAAGGTGCTGGAACGCATCTCGCCCGAGGCGGCGCCCACGGCGGTTCAACCGTCGGCCATCGACGGGCTGTACGAGGTGATCTTCGGCAACACGGTTTACTACTTCAGCGCCGACGGCAAGTACATGCTCGGCGGACCGATGGTCGAGCTGGCCAGCCGGCGCAACCTGTCCACCGCCGCAGTGGAGAAGGTGGAGCGCGAGCAGCTGATGCCGCTGCGCAAGGCGTTTCTGAAGGACCTCAAGGACGCCGACACCATCGCGTTCACGGCCGCCGACCCGCAGCACCGGGTGACCGTGTTCACCGACATCGACTGCGGCTACTGCCGCGAACTGCACCGCCACATGGACCAGTACAACGCCGCCGGCATCAGCGTGCGCTATGTGGCGTTCCCGCGCGCCGGCGAGGGTTCGGAGTCGTTCACCAAGGCCGAGTCGGTCTGGTGCGCCGACGACCGCAAGGCGGCCATGACGGCCGCCAAGACCGGCACTGCCCCGCCGCAGAAAGCCTGCGACAACCCGGTGGCCGCGCAATTCCGCGCCGGGCAGAAGCTGGGCGTGTCCGGCACCCCGGCCATCCTGCTCGACGACGGCCGCCTGCTGCCGGGCTACGTGCCGCCGCCGGATCTTGCGCGCATTCTTTCCAAGCCCTCGGACTGAGCCCCGTTTCCGACACGCACCCGCTGGCTGGCGCCGGTCAGGACGGCGCCACGCTGGCTTCGAACGTAAACCCCTGATAGCCGGCCGCCGCCACCTGCTGCAGCGTGGCGAAATACTGTGGTGCATCCAGGTGCACCGGAAACTGGCGGTGCTTGCCCGGAATGTTGGCGCCGGTGTACCAGGAATCGGTGCGCGGAAACAGCGTCTGATTGGCGATTTCGGCCACCGTCCGGCCCCAGTCGGCCTCGACACCCGGCGCGGCCTCGATGGCGCCCAGCCGGTCGCGGCGCAGGTCGGCAATGCAGTCGCGTATCCACTGCGCCTGCCGCTCGGCGCCGAGCGGCATGTTGTACAGAACCGACGGCGACTCCGGGCCGTGGATCATGAACAGGTTCGGAAAACCGCGCATGGCGAGGCCCAGATACGTGCTGAAGCGTCCGGCCCAGGCGTCACTCAGCGGCCGGCCGCCGCGCCCGCGCGGGTTCAAGCGCAGCAGCGCGCCGGTGATGGCGTCGAAACCGGTCGCCAGCACCAGCATGTCGAGCGGGTGCTCGCCGCGCTCGGTGCGCACGCCGTGCGGCGTGATCTCGACAATGGGATCCTCGCGCAGGTCGACCAGGGCGACGTTGGCGCGGTTGAACGTTTCGTAGTAACCCTCGTCAAGGATCAGACGCTTGGTGCCGATGGGGTAGCTCGGCAGCAGGCGCCGGGCGAGCGCCGGATCGCGCACGGTCTGCCGAATCTTGCCCCGCACGAACTC
>NZ_JBFJTF010000074.1:0-11176 GCF_041625615.1 Immundisolibacter sp.
GTGCACGTGGCCGATGGTCCAGTCGGTGTAGTGGCTCAGCGCATTGACGGTCTTGATCGACATCATCGGGCCCTCGAACGTCGACATGCCGTAGAAGCTCAAAGCCACGATCATGAACTTGAGGATCGGGTCGGTGCGCAGCTTGTACCAGGCACCGCTCAACGTCATGATGCCGTTGATCATCCCGCCCCAGGAGGGCGCGAGCAGGATCAGCGAGAACACCATGCCGAGCGACTGCGCCCACTCCGGCAGCGCGGAATAGTGCAGGTGGTGCGGGCCGGCCCACATGTAGGTGGAGATCAGGGCCCAGAAGTGCACCACCGACAGCCGGTACGAGTACACCGGCCGCTGGGCCTGCTTGGGCACGAAGTAATACATCATCCCCAGGAAGCCGGCGGTCAGGAAAAAGCCCACCGCGTTGTGCCCGTACCACCACTGCACCATGGCGTCGACGGCGCCGCTGTACACCGGGTAGGACTTGAACAGGCCGGCCGGGATTTCCAGGCTGTTGACCACGTGCAGCACGGTGACGGTCAGGATGAAGGCGCCGTAGAACCAGTTGGCCACGTAGATATGGCGGATGCGCCGGCGTGCCAGGGTGCCGAAGAACACCGCCGCGTAGCTGAGCCAGACGAGCGCGATCAGGATGTCGATCGGCCACTCCAGCTCGGCGTATTCCTTGCTGGTGGTGATGCCCAGCGGCAGCGTCACGGCGGCGGCCACGATCACTGCCTGCCAGCCCCAGAAAGTGAAGCTGGCAAGGCGATCGAAGGCCAGTCGCACGCCGCAGGTCCGCTGCACGACGTGATAGCTGGTGGCGAACAGCGCGCAGCCGCCGAAGGCGAAGATCACCGCGTTGGTGTGCAGCGGTCGCAGGCGGCCGTAGCTGAGGTACGGCAGGCCCATGTTGAGGTCGGGCCAGATCAGCTCGGCGGCGATGATCACGCCCACCAGCATGCCGACGATGCCCCATACCAGGGTCATCACCGCGAATTGCCGCACGACCGTGTCGTTGTACTCGATCGCGCCTGCCCCTGCCTGCATGAACCCACCTGCACTAGTTGCCAACCCACGGGTGCGCAAAGTGTGGTGCGCTGCAGAAAACGCGTGTTGATCTAGGTCACGCCATCGCAGCGTAAGCGTTCGTTGGGGTCAGCCGCGGCGGGGCGCTGGTGTGGGCCGGGAGCGGGGGCAGGTCGTCACGCGGCAGCGGTTTGTCAGTGCGGGGCGTGGCCGCAGCCGCCCGCCCGTTGGGGGGCAGTCGCCGCAGCGCTTTCGATAGGGATGCACAGGCTGTGCATCCCTCAGGGTCGCCAGTCCGGTACACGCCGGGACTGGCCCGCGCGAATCAGGCCCCTGCGTGCGTGATTCGCGTGCGGCCAGCCCTGGCCGGCCGAGGGTCCGAATGGGTCACAGGCCCGCTGACGGCACTCAGGGCTGGCTCGGGCCGCGGGCGGCCCAGGTGCTCAGCGACCGCAGCAGGTCGTAGTCGTCTTCGGCGTCGGTGAACACGGCGTACAGGCGCGCTTGCGGATCGAGCACGTACAGGGTTTCCGAATGCGTCACCGTGTAGGCCGGCGCGCCGTGGCCGGCATGGGCGTCGTGGCCTGCGTGGCCGGCATGCTCGCCATGCTCCTGGGCGGTATAGGCATAGCTCACGCCCAGCTCGCGCAGCAGCGGCGCCAGATCCCCCAGCGGCGCCGTGGCGCCGACGAAATCCTGTCCGAAGGCGGATACGTATTCGGCCAGCCGCGCCGGTGTGTCGCGCATCGGATCCACCGACACCAGCATGAAACGCACCCGCTCGCGCACTGCCTCCGGCAGGCGCCGCTGCACACCGGCAAGCCGGGCCAGGGTGGTCGGACACACGTCCGGGCAGTGCGTGAAGCCGAAGAACAGTACCGTCCAGCGGCCGGCCAGCGCGTCGGCGGTCAGCGCCGCGCCGTGCTGGTCGATGAGCTTGAGGTGAGCCACCGGCCGCGGTGGTTCGAGCACCGTGCCGGCGCGGGCCGTCGGCGCGACGATCAGCAGTGTCAGGAGGGCGGTCAGCAGCGGGCGATATACTGCACGCGCCCAGCTCTTGGGCCGGCACCGTGTCATGAACGTTCAACCTCTCACGCAGCACCGCCCGGGCGACGGGGCGGCGGCGCAGTTTAGCAGCGCGCCGCCGCTGTCTTTGTACGTGCACCTGCCCTGGTGCGTGCGCAAATGCCCGTATTGCGACTTCAATTCCCATGTGGCCGGGGCGGCGCTGCCGCAGGCGGCGTACATCGACGCCCTGCTGCGCGATCTGGAGGCGGATCTGCCGCTGGTGTGGGGGCGGCCGGTGATCAGCGTGTTCCTGGGCGGCGGCACGCCGAGCCTGTTCGAGCCGGACGCCATCGACCGGCTGCTGTCGGAACTGCGCGCCCACCTGCCGGTGCTGGCCGGGGCCGAGATCACGCTGGAGGCCAACCCCGGCACGCTGGACACCGGGCGCCTGGCGGGGTTTCGCGAGGCCGGCGTCAATCGCCTGTCGCTGGGCGTCCAGAGTTTCGACGATGCCTGCCTGAAGGCGCTCGGCCGGATTCACGACGCGGCGGCGGCGCGGCGGGCGGTGCAGGTGGCGCGTGCCTGCGGTTTCGAACGCCTGAACCTCGATCTCATGTTCGGTCTGCCGGGGCAGGATGTTGACCAGGCGCTGCGCGACCTGGACACCGCCCTGGCGGCCGAGCCCGGCCACCTGTCCTGGTATCAGCTGACGCTCGAGCCGAACACGGTGTTCTACAGCCATCCGCCGCCGCTGCCGGCGCCGGAGCGGATGGAAGCCATCTACGAGGCGGGTCTGGCGCGTCTGGCGGCGGCCGGCTACAGCCGTTATGAAGTGTCGGCCTACGCCCGGCCCGGCCACGGCTGCCAGCACAACGTCAACTACTGGCAGTTCGGCGACTACCTGGGCATCGGCGCCGGTGCCCACGGCAAGCTGACGCTGCCGGACGGCATCGTGCGCCTGGCCAAGTACCGGCAGCCGGCGACCTACATGGCCCGGGCCAGTGCCGGTCAGGCGGTGGCCGAGCGGCGCCGGCTGGATCACGACGAGCGGGTGTTCGAGTTCCTGCTGAACGCGCTGCGCCTGGTCGATGGCTTCACCTGGCGGCAGTTCGGCGAGCGCACCGGCGCGTCGCTGGGTGCCGTGCGGCCGCGCCTGCAGGAGGCGGCCCGCCAGGGGCTGGTGACGGTCGACACCCACGGCGCGCGCGCCACGTCCCGCGGCTTCGATCTGCTCGACAGCGTGCTCGAGTGTTTCCTGCCGACGTCGGTGGACGCGTGAGCGCCACCGACCTGCTGGGTGCCGACGGGCCGCTGGTGGAGGCGCTGCCGGGTTTCGCGCCGCGCGACACCCAGCTGGCCATGGCGCAGGCGGTCGAGACGGCCATCGACGCGCGCACCACGCTGCTGGTGGAGGCGGGCACCGGTACCGGCAAGACCTTCGCCTATCTGGTGCCGGCGCTGATGAGCGGGCGCAAGGTGCTGCTCGCCACCGGCACGCGGGCGTTGCAGGACCAGCTGTTTCATCGCGACCTGCCCACCGTGCAGCGCGCCCTGGGCCTGTCGGTGGACACCGCGCTGCTGAAGGGACGCGCCAACTACCTGTGCCACCACCGCCTGGAGCGGGTGTCGGCCGGCGATTTCGGTGCCGATCTTTCCCTGCATCCGGCGCTGGCGGCGGTGCGCCATTTCGCCGGCAGTTCGGTCGACGGTGACCTCGACGCGCTGGAGGAACTGTCGCCGCAGTCGAGCCTGCGCCCGTTCGTCACCTCCACCGCCGACAACTGCCTGGGCCAGGAATGCCCGCAGATCGGCGAGTGCTTCCTGCTCAAGGCCCGCCGCACGGCGCAGCAGGCGGACCTGGTGGTGGTCAACCATCATCTGTTCTTTGCCGACCTGGCCCTGAAGGAAACCGGCTTCGGCGAGGTGCTGCCGGACGCCGATGTGTTCGTCTTCGACGAGGCACACCTGCTGCCGGACGTGGCGACGCTGTTTTTCGGCATCAGCCTGGGCAGCCTGCAGCTGACGGACCTGGCGCGCGACCTGCTGGCGCAGGCGGCGGAACTGGGCGATCTGCCGCAGCTGCCGCCGCTGGCGCAGGCGCTCGGCGCGGCGGCGGGCGGTCTGCTGGCCTCGCTCGGTGAACCGGTGCGCCGGCAGCCGTGGCCGGCGCGCCTGCCGGCGCAGTTCGTGGCCGCCCTGCAGGCGGTGCGCGGTGCGCTGACGGACCTGGCGGCGGCGCTGGAGCCGCTGGAGGGGCGCAGCGAGGAACTGGACAACTGCACGGCCCGTATCGCCCTGCTCAGCACCCGGCTGGCGCCGTTCCTGGGCGAGGGGCAGGCCGACCAGGTGCGCTGGGTGGACGTGCGCGCGCGTTCGTGCACCCTGCATGCCAGCCCGGTGGACGTGGCGCCGCTGTTCAATACGCACTTCCCGCGCGCCCAGCGCGCCTGCGTGTTCACCTCCGGCACGCTGGCGGTGGCCGGCCGCTTCGAGCATTTCGTGCAGCGGCTGGGGCTGGACGACGCCCACACGCTGGCCCTGCCGGGCGGGTTCGACTACCGCGAGCGGGCGTTGCTGTACCTGCCGCCCGCCCTGCCGGAGCCGGCCGATCCCGGCTACACCGACGCCCTGGTGGCGGCCGCGCTGCCGGTGCTGGCGGCCAGTCGCGGGCGGGCCTTCATGCTGTTCACCAGCCACAGCGCGCTGCGCCGGGCGGCAACGCGCCTGCGGGCGGTGGACGGCTTCACGCTGCTGGTGCAGGGCGAACGGCCGAATCGCGAACTGCTGGCGCAGTTTCGCCGCGCCGTGGCGCCGGTACTGCTCGGCACCGGCAGCTTCTGGCAGGGCGTGGACGTGCGCGGCGAGGCGCTGTCGTGCGTCATCGTCGACAAGCTGCCGTTCGCCTCGCCGGGCGAGCCGGTGGTCGCCGGGCGCATCGCCCACCTGCGCGCCCACGGCGGCGACCCGTTCAACGACTACCAGCTGCCGCAGGCGGTGATCACCCTCAAACAGGGGCTCGGCCGGCTGATCCGCGACGCCGGCGACCGCGGCGTGCTGATGGTCGGCGACCGTCGCCTGCTCGGCCGAAGCTATGGCCGGGTGTTTCTGCAAAGCCTGCCGCCGATGCCGATCACCCGTGAATTGGGCGATGTGCAGCAGTTCTTCGCGCAGGCCCCGGCATGAACCTGCTGGCGCTCGAAACCGCCACCGACTGCTGCTCGGTGGCCCTGCTGACCGAGGCCGGCGTGCTGGAGGATCACCGCCTGGCGCCGCGTCAGCATGCGGCGCTGATCCTGCCGATGATCGAGGGCCTGCTGGCCCGGGCCGGTCTTGCCCGCACGGCGCTGGACGTCATCGCCTTCGGGCGCGGGCCGGGCGCCTTCACCGGCCTGCGTATCGCCGCCGGCGTGGCGCAGGGGCTGGCGCTGGGCCTGGACCGGCCGGTGGTGGCGGTGTCGACGCTGGCGGCGATGGCGCAGGCCAGCGGGCATGAACGCGTGCTGGCGGCCTTCGATGCGCGCCTGGGCGAGGTCTATTTCGGCGGCTACATGCGCGGTGACGACGGCCTGGTGACGGCCGTGGTGGCCGACGGTCTGGCGTCGCCCGGCGCGGTGGCACTGCCGCCGGCAGGCTGGCGCGGCCGGGGTGTCGGCCCCGGCTGGGCGGCGCACGGCGAGGCGCTGCACGCGCGCCTCGGCGCGCACGTCGAGGCGGTGGAGCCGGATGTGTGGCCACGCGCCGGCGCGCTGGCGCAACTGGCGGCGGCGGCCCATGCCCGTGGTGAGGCGGGGTCGGCCGACCAGGCGCTGCCGGTGTATCTGCGCGACCGGGTCACGCACGGCGGCTGAGTCTCGCGGCCGCCTCAGGCGGCCACGGCCACGCCACGGGTGATGTGCGCGAACGGCCGCGGACCGGCGATGTAGCCGCTGTCGATGGCGGTCGGCGCGAAGCCGCCGTCGCGCAGCATGGCGCGCACGTCGCGGTTCAGATGGCAGCCACCGGCCAGCGGTTTCCACCACGGCGTCAGGCGATCCTGCCAGCGCTGCACCGACGGCTCGGGTGCGCGTCCGTGTTCGCAGAACAGCAACCGGCCGCCGGGCGCCAGCACCCGGCGCATCTCGTGCAGGGCAGCCACCGGGTCCGGAAGGGTGCACAGGGTGAAGGTGCACACGACGGTGTCGTAGTGCGCGTCGGGAGCGGGTATCTGCTGCGCCGACAGCGGGATCAGCTGCACCGTCAGTCCGGCTGCCCGGGCGCGGCGGGCGGCGGTGCGCTGCATCTGCGCGGCCGGGTCCAGGCCGTGCAGCATGGTGATGCGCGTGCCGTCGTAGAACGGCAGGTTGCGCCCGGTGCCGATGCCGATTTCCAGCACGGCGCCCCGGGCCAGTGGCAGCAGCCGGGCGCGGTGGGCCTGGATCGCCGGCAGGCCGCAGCAGGCATCGATCAGCCGCGGCATCAGGTAACGGTCGTAAAGGTTCAAGGCCATCCTCCCCGGTCGCCCGGCCGGAGCACCGTCACCGGCTATGCATGAACGGGCTGACATAGTATTGGATGTCGGTCCCCGCGCATCGGGTCGACGCACAGCCTGTACAGGAGAACAGCATGGCCAACGAGGGTTATCACGAGCCGATTGAAGAACTGTCCGACGCCACACGCGACATGCACCGCGCCATCACCTCGCTGATGGAGGAGCTGGAGGCGGTCGACTGGTACAACCAGCGTGTGGACGCCTGCAGGGACGAGGAACTGAAGGCGATCCTCGCCCACAACCGGGACGAGGAAAAGGAGCACGCGGCAATGGTGCTGGAGTGGATCCGCCGCCAGGACCCGACCTTCGACGGCGAGCTCAAGGACTATCTGTTCACGAACAAGCCGATCGCCCACAAGTAGGGGGCGATCGGCCGTCGCCGGTCAGGCGCCGGCCATGTCCTCGATGATCTGCCAGGCGGCCTGCGGCACCGGCATCACCGACAGCCGGTTGCCGCGGCGCACCAGCGGCAGCTCGGCCAGGGCCGGGTTGTCGCGCAGCTCGGCCAGCGACACCAGGCGCGGCAGCTTGCGCACCAGGCGCACGTCGACCATGAACCAGCGTGGCGTGTCGGGCGTGGAGGCTGGGTCGTGGTACTTGCTTTCCGGATCCCAGGCGGTGTGGTCCGGGTAGGCCTCGCGCACCACCTCGACGATGCCGACGATGCCCGGCGGATTGCAGTTGGAGTGGTAGAAGAAGGCCAGGTCGCCGACCTGCATCTGGCGCATGAAATTGCGCGCCTGGTAGTTGCGCACGCCGTCCCAGTGTTCGGTGGCGTCGGGCCTGGCGGCCAGGTGGTCGATACCGAACACGTCCGGTTCGGACTTGAACAGCCAGTAATTCATGGGGATTCCGGGGCAGAGCGTTTGCGGCCGATGCGGCTTTCCGTGCCGGCGCGAAGGCGCGCGATGTTGTCGCGGTGGCGCCAGGCGAGGATGGCGGCGATCAATGCCGTGGCCAGGACCAGCGCCGCCTGGCGTGTCCACAGCAGCGTGTAGGCCGGCGTGAGACCGATCGCCACCAGCGCCGCCAGCGAGGAATACCGCGTGATCGCCGCGGTGGCCAGCCAGGTCAGGCAGGCGGCCAGTCCCACCGGCGGGCTCATGGCCAGCACCACGCCGAGCGTGGTGGCCACACCCTTGCCGCCGGAGAAGCCAAAATAGAGTGGGTACAGGTGGCCCATGAAGGCCGCGAACATGACCGCTGCCAGGCCCCACGACGGCAGCCCGAGCGCGTGCGCCGCCAGCACCGGCAGCACACCCTTGAGCAGATCGCCGGCCAGGGTCAGGAAGGCCGGCCACTTGCCGCCGATGCGCAGCACGTTGGTGGCGCCCGGGTTGCGCGAGCCTTCGCGGCGCGGGTCGGGCAGGCCCAGCAGACGGCACACCACGATGGCGGCGGACAGCGAGCCCAGCAGATAGGCGACGACAGTGAGAGCGACAGACAACAACATCCGGCAAGACCGCGTTTCAGGATTTGAGGCGGTGCCGATGGTACCGGTGTCCGCCGGTGCGTGACGCGCCGGTGCCCGAGGCGGATGCGCTGGCGCTGTCGGCGCGGCTGGTGACACGCATCCGCCAGGCGGTGGCCGCCGCCGGCGGACGGCTCGGTTTCGATGCCTACATGCAGCTGGCGCTGTACGCGCCGGGACTGGGCTACTACGTCAATGGGCTTCGCAAGTTCGGCGCCGAGGGCGACTTTGTCACCGCGCCGGAGCGCTCGCCGCTGTTTGCCCGTGCCCTGGCGCGGCAGGTGGCGCAGGTGTTGCAGGCGGTGCCCGGCGGCGAGGTGCTGGAATTCGGCCCCGGCAGTGGTGCGCTGGCGGCCGATCTGCTGGCCGAGCTCGAGCGGCTCGGCTGCGTGCCGTCGCGCTATCTCATGCTGGAGCTCAGCGCGGAGCTCCAGCAGCGTCAGCACGAAGCCATCGCCCGGCGCGTGCCGCAGCTCGCCGGACGGGTGCAGTGGCTTACGCAGTTGCCGGAACGGGTCTGCGGCGTGGTGATCGCCAACGAGGTGCTCGACGCCATGCCGGTGCGGCGTTTTCGGGCCACCGCCGGGGGGGCGGCGGAGCTGTGCGTGGCGCTGGAGGACGACGCGCTGTGCCTGCAGGCACAGCCGGTTCGGGACGTGCAGGTGGCGCAGCGCCTGGCGGGGCTCGGCCTGCCGCCGGGTTACGAGACCGAGCTGAACCTGACCGCCGAGGCGTGGCTGCGGACGCTCGCCGAACGGCTGGTGCGCGGCGCCGCGCTGCTGATCGACTATGGCTACCCGAGCGCCGAGTACTACCACCCTCAGCGCAGCGCCGGCACGCTGCGCTGTTACTACCGCCAGCAGGCGCACGACGACGCGCTGCGCTGGCCCGGGCTGCAGGACATTACCGCTCACGTCGATTTCTCGGCCATGGCGCAGGCGGCCTGCGAGGCCGGCCTGACCGTGGCCGGTTTCGCCAACCAGGCGCAGTTCCTGATCAACTGTGGGTTGGCCGACTTGCTGGAGGCCGTTGACCCGACCAGTGAGGACTATCTGGATCTTGCTGTGCAGGCGCGCCAGTTGCTGTTGCCGCAGACCATGGGCGAGGCATTCAAGGTGCTGGCCCTGACCCGCGATCTGGGCGACGTGGCGTTGCGCGGGTTCCGGGAGGGTGACCGGCGTCATGCGTTGTAGGCGGGCCGGGCTTGACGCCGGTCAGGTTGTTCGGCAGTGAAATGGTCGATTCCCCCTATCGACCGTTAGAATGGGTGGGATGGAGCAGAACGGCGTGCGCTATCCGCCAGCAATGTGCAGACGCCAGACGCGGATGACACCCGATTTCGTCAGCTCGGAGCCAGTAGGGGCTTCGCAGTGCCGGCACAACGGCCGGCGATAACGCAGCAGGAGCAAAGGGCATGCGTATCGAACGTCTCACCCCGGCCAGTTACCGGGACCTGATCCAGCCCGATCGGGTACACGGTTCGCTGTACACCGAACCGTACGTGTTCGAGGACGAACTGGACAAGATTTTTCACCGCGGTTGGGTGTTCGTGGCCCACGAAAGCGAGTTGCCGAATGTGGGTGACTATGTCACCCGCACGGTCGGGCGCCAGCACTACCTGCTGGTCCGTGGCCAGGATGGCGCGGTCAACGTGTTCTTCAACCGGTGTCAGCACCGTGGCAACTTGTTGTGCAACAAGCCGACCGGTACCGCCAAGAACTTCGCCTGTCCCTATCACGGCTGGACCTTCGGCCTGAATGGCGAACTGCAGGATGTGCCGCACGCGGGTGGTTTCGAGAAGGACTGGACCAAGCTCGGGCTGGAAGTGCCGCGCAGTGGCAACTATCGCGGCTTCATCTTCGCCAGTGCCGCCACCGACGGCATCTCCCTGGACGAGCACCTGGGGCGCGCCAAGGAGCTGATCGACAGGGCCTGTGACCTGTCGCCGACCGGCCAGTTGCGCCTGACGGCCGGCTGGGTGCGTCACGAGTACGCCGCCAACTGGAAGATGCTGCCCGAGAACGACACCGACGGTTACCACGTCGGCTTCACGCACCAGTCTTTCATGCGCGCCATCCGCTCGCAGTACGACAGCTTCGTGTCGGACGAGAAGCAGATCAAGGGCGTGATCCGCGACTGGGGCAACGGCCACACCGAAATCGACTTTGCCGGTGGTTACACCAAGCCGCTGGAGTGGCTTGGCTCCACCCCCGAGAAGGTGCCCGAGTACGTCGCCGCACTGGAAGAGGCTTACGGCAAGGAGCGCGCCGAGGAGCTGATGCACCTGGGGCCACCGCATGCCTGCATCTGGCCGAACCTGTTCCTGGCCGAGATGAACATTGTCATCTTCCAGCCGCTGGCGGTGGACAAGAGCGTGCAGTGGCACACGCCCATGCTGCTCGAAGGCGCCGAGGGTCTCGATTTCCGTCTGCTGCGGCAAAGCGAGGGCGCGCTCGGGCCGGCCTCGTTCCTGGTGGCGGACGACGCCTCCATTGCCGAGCGCACGCAGCGGGCCCTGGAGTCGGGTGATCCGTGGTGCGACCTGAGTCGTGGCCTGAATCGCGAGGAGATCGACGCGCGCGGCGTGCGCAGTTCCCACATGACCGACGAGACCTCGAATCGCGGTTTCTGGCAGCACTACCTGCACGTCATGGGTGGTTAACGGTAATGAACACGACTGCACTGGAACGACCGGCTCTGAGCGACGCAGAGCTGCGCGAGGTCACGGATTTCGTCTATCTCGAGGCACGCCTGGCCGACGAAGGCCGCTACGCCGACTGGGAAGCCCTGTGGACGGACGACGGCGTGTACTGGGTGCCGCGCGCCGATGGGCATGATCCGAACACGCATGTCTCGCACATCTACGACAACCGCACGCGTATCGCCACCCGCGTACGCCAGTTGGCCACCGGCTACCGTTTCAGCCAGGAGCCGGCCTCGCCGATGCGCCGCCTGCTGTCCAACGTCGAGGTGACGCGCCTGGACGACGGCTACGAGGTGGGTTCGAACTTCATGCTCATGGAAACGGTGGTCCAGTCCACGCATGAGCTGCGCCTGTGGGCCGGCCGCAGCACGCACCGGCTGCGCCGGGTCGACGGGCAACTGCGCATGGCCTACAAGAAAGTGGTGCTGGTGAACGGCGACGA